>CBFHAS010000028.1:0-40598 GCA_965653625.1 uncultured Burkholderiaceae bacterium
GTTGTCCCCCCGGGGGGGGGCCCCGGGGCGCCGTTCACCCCCCCGGCCCACGGCACGGTCGCGCGTCAGGTGGTGTTTGGCACGGCGGAAGAGGCGGCCGCGGCGGTGGACGCCGCCAACGCCGCCTTTCCCGCCTGGGCAGACACGCCGCCCATCCGCCGCGCGCGGGTGTTGAACGGCTTCCTCGCGCTGCTTAACGAGCACCGCGACACGGTGGCCGCAATGATCACGGCGGAACATGGCAAAGTTTTCAGCGATGCGCAGGGCGAGGTCACACGCGGCATCGAGATCGTGGAGTTCGCCTGCGGCGCGCCGCAGCTGCTCAAGGGCGACTACACCGACCAGGTGTCCACGGGCGTCGACAACTGGACGCTGCGGCAGCCGCTGGGCGTGGTGGCCGGCATCACGCCGTTCAACTTTCCCTGCATGGTGCCATGCTGGATGTTCCCGCTGGCCCTCGCGTGCGGCAACGCCTTCGTGCTCAAGCCCAGCGAGCGCGACCCTTCGCCTTCGCTCTTCATGGCCGATCTGCTGAAGCAGGCGGGCCTGCCCGATGGCGTGTTCAACGTCGTGCAGGGCGACAAGGTTGTGGTGGACGCGCTGCTCACGCACCCCGACGTGAAGGCGCTCAGCTTCGTCGGCTCCACCCCTATTGCGCAGTACCTCTACGAGACGGGCGCACGGCACGGCAAGCGCGTGCAGGCGCTGGGCGGAGCGAAGAACCACATGGTGGTCATGCCCGATGCCGACATGGACCAGGCCGTGGACGCGCTGGTGGGGGCGGCCTACGGCTCTGCCGGCGAGCGCTGCATGGCGATCAGCGTGGCCGTGCTGGTGGGCAGCGCGGGCGAGCGCGTCGTGCCCGCGCTGGCCGAGCGGGTGCGCCGCCTGAAGATCGGCAGCGGCATGGAGCCCTACGCCGAAATGGGCCCCGTGGTCACACGCCAGGCGCTGGAGCGCATCGAGGGCTACATTGCCGCGGGCGTCGATGAAGGCGCGCAACTCGTGGTCGACGGCCGACGGCTGAAGGTGGCGGGCCACGAACAGGGCTTCTTCACCGGCGGCACGCTGTTCGATCATGTGACGCAAGACATGCGCATCTATCGCGAGGAGATCTTCGGCCCGGTGCTGTCGTGCGTACGCGCCGCCGATCTGGCCGAGGCGGTGCAGCTGGTCAACGCGCATGAGTACGGCAATGGTGTCGCCTGCTACACCCGCGACGGCAACGTCGCGCGCGAGTTCGCGCGCCGGGTGCAGATCGGCATGGTGGGCATCAACGTGCCCATCCCCGTGCCTATGGCCTGGCACGGCTTCGGCGGGTGGAAACGCAGCCTCTTCGGCGACATGCATGCCTACGGCGAGGAAGGGGTGCGCTTCTACACGAAGCAGAAATCGGTCATGCAGCGCTGGCCCGAGAGCACCGCGAAAGGTGCGGAATTCGTGATGCCCACGGCGAAATAGCGCGTTTTGCCCGTGCCGGCATCCGGCCCGGCGGCCGGCGTGGTGTAGCCTGAAGCCGTGGACGTTCCTGCCCTAAAGCCGCCCATGCCGCCCGCGGCCGCCGATCCGATTGCCGAAGTGCTGCACGAGTCCCGCGAGGCTTTGAAGGGCGTGCATCTGGCCAAGGGGTGCGCGCTCGCGGAGCAGGCCTGGACTCTGGCGCAAGCCTCGGGCTCGCCTGCGGCCATCGCGGAAGCGGGACACCTGCTGTGCATCTTCCATTACCGGCTGGGCGCGTTCACCGCCTTGCTCGCGCTCGGTGAGACCGTGTTGCCGGCGCTCGGCGTGCCGTCATGGCGCAACCATCGCATCGACCTGTTGCGCTGGATGACGCTGGCCGGCTGCGAGACCGGCCGCTTCGAGCGCGCGCTGCGCCTTGCCAACGAAGGCTACGCGCTGGCGCAGCAGGCCGGCGAGCCGGGCCAGATCGCCCTATCGCTCACCGCGCTGGGCGCCTGCTTCGAGCGCATGGGCGACCCCTGGCAGGCCGAACGACTGATGCACGAGGCGCTGCGCGAGGCGCGGGCGGCGGGCGATGCCTTCGCGCTGCTGGTGGCGCTGAACAACCTGTGCGCCGTGTGCATCGGGGCGTTCTACCTCCTTCGCGACAGCGACGACCGCGCCGAGGCCACCGCGGCGTTGCGCCGTGCATTGGTCCATGCCCGCGAGGCGCATTCGCTGGTGCAGGATTTCGCGGACCCCTTCTTCACGGTGTTCATCGAAGGCAACCTGGGCGAGGTGCTGCTGCATCTGGGCAATACCCACGAGGCTCGCCGCCTCCTGGATGGCGCGCTGCAGCGAGGCCTGGACCAGGGCTACGAAGCCCAGGTCTGGCACATCCGGTGCTCGATCTGCGAGCTGATGCTTGCCCAGGGACAGGCGCTCGAAGCCCACATCGCCCTTTCGGGCCTGCTGGGAGACATGGCCGGCGCCGACCCGCGATCCACGCTCATCCGTGTGCGACACGCGCTGTATCGCGCCTGCCGCATGCTTGGTCGGGTGGAGGAGGCACTGGAGCATTTCGAACAGCACGAGCGCCTGGCGCGCAGCCGCTCGACCAGTCAGCTCAAAGCGCAGTCGAGTCTGTTCGTCACCCGTGTCGAGACCGAGCAGATACGGCTGCAGGCTGAGCGCGCGCGGCAGGAAGCCGAGACGCAACGCTCGCGGGCAGCCGGCTTCGAGGCCGAGGCGCAAAGCGACGGGCTCACCGGCCTCGGCAACCGACGCCACCTGGACCAGCGCTTGCCCATGCTGCTGCAGCGCGCGCAAAACCAGGGGATTCCCCTGTCGGTGGCGCTCATCGACCTCGACCACTTCAAGCAGATCAACGATCGCTTCGGCCATGCCGTAGGTGACAAGGTGCTGGTGGAGATGGCCCAGCAGCTGCGCGAGAACACCCGCGCCGGCGACGTACTGGCGCGCATCGGCGGCGAAGAGTTCCTGGTCGTCTTCGCCGACATGTCCGGCCCGCAGGCGTACGAAGCGTGCGAGCGACTGCGCGCGCGCGTGGCCTCGCACTGCTGGAAAACCGTCGCTCCCGCGCTGAAAGTCACGCTCAGCATCGGGCTGGCGGAGGCGCCGCCCCACGACATCGTGACGCTGTTCGACGAAGCCGACCGCGCGATGTACCGCGCGAAGCAAGGCGGGCGCAATCGGGTGGTACGCGGAACAAGGCACGGCTTGCAGGGATCGACCGACGCAGCGCCCGGCGCGGACACGACCCCGACGCCCACAGCGGACGACCCACCCGGCACCTGATCACAGGCACACCGATTGCTGACCGCACGCACGCCGGGCTACCGGCCGCCGCATGGCGATTGCGACAAGGAGAACGCAATTGGAGTTCGCCTATCCCCGCCCGCAGCTCAGGCGATCGAACTGGACCTCGCTCAACGGCACATGGCGTTTCCGCTTCGACGATGACCGTCGATTCGCCTCGCCCTCGCAGATCGACAGCTGGCCGCTGCACATCGAAGTGCCGTTCCCTCCCGAATCAGAGGCCAGCGGGATTCGCGACCGCGGCTTCCACTGCTGCTGCTGGTACGAACGCGAGTTCGGCTGCGCACCCGGCACCGACCGGGTAGTGCTTCGCTTCGGTGCCGTCGACTATGCCGCCAAGGTGTGGGTCAACGGCCGCGTGGCCGCAGCGCACGAGGGCGGGCACACCCCCTTCTCGGCCGACGTCACGCAACTGCTCGACGCTTCTGGTCGGCAGACGGTGACGGTGCAGGTGGATGACGATCCGCATGACCTCACCAAGCCGCGCGGCAAGCAGGACTGGCAGCTGGAGCCGCATTCGATCTGGTACCCGCGCACCACCGGCATCTGGCAGACGGTGTGGCTGGAGCGCGTGCCGCGCACCTACATCGAGAAGATTCGCTGGACACCTCAGGTCGAGGGCTTTTCCATCGGCTTCGAGGCGCGCGTTGCGGGCGACCCGGCTGAAGACCTGTGGATCGACATCAGCCTGCGCCACGGCAAGCGCATGCTCGCGCGCGATCGCTACCAAGTGGTCGACCGCGAGGTGGATCGCGTCATCGTGCTGTCCGACCCCGGCATCGACGACTTCCGCAACGAGCTGCTGTGGAGCCCAGAGCGCCCCACCCTGCTGGACGCCAGCATCCGCCTGATGACGGGCGACGGACAGGGGTTGGACGAGTTTGAGTCGTACACCGCCCTGCGCTCGGTGAACATCCTGCGCGATCGCTTCATGCTCAACGGCCGGCCCTACTTGCTGCGCCTCGTTCTCGACCAGGGCTACTGGCCCGACACCCTGCTCACGGCCCCAGGCGACGAGGCCCTGAAGAAGGACGTGGAGCTCGCCAAGGCCATGGGTTTCAACGGCGTCCGAAAGCATCAGAAGATTGAGGATCCACGCTATCTGTACTGGGCCGACCGGCTGGGGCTGCTGGTATGGGAGGAGATGCCATCTGCCTACCGCTTCACCCGCACCGCCATCCGCCGCACGGTGCGGGAGTGGACCGAAGCGATCGAGCGCGACTACAGCCATCCGTGCGTGATCGTGTGGGTGCCGTTCAACGAATCCTGGGGCGTCCCCGAGCTGACAGCGGTGGGCAAGCACCGGCATGCCGTGGAGGCGCTGTACCACCTGACCAAAACACTCGACGCCACGCGGCCAGTGATCGGCAACGACGGCTGGGAATCGAGCGCGACCGACATCATCGGTATCCACGACTACGACGCCAACACCGAGCACATGCGACAGCGCTACGGCGCGGAAATCAAGCCCGAGCAGCTGTTCGACCGGCGCCGGCCCGGCGGGCGCATCCTCACACTCGATGGCTATCCACATCGCGGCCAGCCCATCATGCTCACCGAGTTCGGCGGCATTGCCTTCGCCAAATGTCCGCAGCCGGGTGTGAAGCAAGTGTGGGGCTACACCGTGGCCAAGGATGACGAGGAGTTCGAGTCGATGTACACCGACCTGATGCACACCGTGATCCACACCGCCCTGTTCAGCGGCTTCTGCTACACGCAGTTCTCCGACACCTTCCAGGAAGCCAATGGCCTGTTGTGTGCCGACCGCACGCCCAAGATCCCCATCGAGCACATCCGGCAGGTCACCAAGGTCTCGCGCACTCACATCCCGGGAGGCGTGTAGTGTTCACGCGCGAGCTCGACAAGCCCGATGGCCGCAAGCTCATGCTCTACGGGCGAGCGCCGATCGAAGCGCCTTCGCAGGCACCCAGCCCCTTCGCCGAGCCGATGGCGGCCAGCGCGCATCTGCGCTGGCACCCGCTGCGCGGAGAGTGGGTCACCTACGCGGCCTATCGCCAGAGTCGCACATTCCTGCCGCCGCCCGAGTACAACCCGCTCGCCGTCACCACTGACCCGGCCAATCCCACCGAACTGCCCGACGGCACGTGGGACGTGGCCGTGTTTGACAACCGGTTCCCTTCGCTGGGCGGTCGGCCCGGCGCGCCGCCGTCGCTCATCGTGCCCACTGCGCCGGCCACCGGGCATTGCGAGGTGGTGGTGTACACGCGCGACGCGAAGGCCTCGCTTGGCGGCCTGCCGCTTTGGCATGTGGAGATGCTGCTCAAGGTGTTGGCAGACCGTACGCAGCGGCTCGCGCGGCGTGGCGACATCGCCTATGTGCTGCCCTTCGAGAACCGCGGCGAGGAGGTCGGCGTGACGCTGCACCATCCGCACGGGCAGATCTATGCCTACCCCGTGGTGCCGCCCGTGCCCGCGCGAATGCAGGAGCAGGCGCTTCACCATCACGCCGAGCACGGCCACGGCCCCCTGAAGCCCCTCATCGAAGATGAACGGCGCGATGGCCGGCGGATGCTCTACGAAGGGCCGCAGGCGGTGGCCTTCGTGCCGGTGTGCGCACGCTACCCGTACGAGGTTTGGGTGGCACCTATCGAGCCCGTTGAGCAGCTCGCCGCGCTGAGCGATGCACAGCGCGTTGACTTGGCGCGCGCACTCAAGACCGTGCTGATGAAGTACGACGCGCTTTGGCAGCGGCCCTTCCCCTATCTCATGGCGTGGTACCAGGCGCCCACGGATGGAAGGCCGCACCCTGAGTCGCACCTGCATGCGGAGTTCTACCCGCCCTATCGCACGCCCGACCGGTTGAAATACCTCGCCGGCACCGAGCTGGCCGCCGGCTTCTTCGCGATGGATGCACTGCCCGAGGACAAGGCGCGCGAACTGCAGCAGGTGGAGGTGCGCATCGAATGAAGCACGACGACGAGGTGGTGGCTGAAGCACCCGGCCGCGTCAACCTGCTGGGCGAGCACACCGACTACAACGACGGCTATGTGTTGCCGGTGGCCATCGTGCAAAGGACGCGGGTAGCCGTGCGGCGCAGCCGCGATGTGAACTTCACGCTGCACGCCGCGTCGCTTCGCGAGACGGTGCAGTTCAAACTGGACGCCCCACCTGCTGCGCACTTCGCGCGCTATGTGTATGGCTGCCTGGTCGAGGCCCGCGCGGCGGGCATCGAAGTGCCGCCGCTGCACATCGACGTGAATTCCACCGTGCCCATGGGCGTGGGACTGTCATCGAGCGCGGCGCTTGAGGTAGCGACCCTGCGCGCCCTGCGTGCGCTGCTCGGCGCGCCACTGGACGACGTGCAGATCGCGCAGCTGGCTCAGCGTGCCGAAATCGAGCATGCCGGTGTGCGCTGCGGGATCATGGACCAGATGGCCTCCAGCCTGGCGTCCACCGATCGTGCGCTCTTCCTCGACACGCGCACGCTGGAACGCAGGCTCGTACCGCTGCCGCCGCACAGCGCCGTGCTGGTGTTCGATTCCGGCATCGCCCGCACGCTGGCGGGCAGCGGCTACAACCAGCGACGTGCCGAATGCGAGCAGGCTGCGCGGCTGCTCGGTGTGCCGGCGCTGCGCGACGCAACAGATGACGCAGCCATCGAGGCGCTGCCCGATCCGCTGTCGCGACGCGCGCGTCACGTGGTGAGCGAGAACCGGCGGGTGCTGCGCGCGGTGCAAGGCTGCAATGCACGCGAGTTCGGCACGCTGATGAATGCCTCGCACGCCAGCCTGCGCGATGACTACGAAGTGTCCGTACCCGCGCTGGACCGGCTGGTGGCCTTGCTCCAGGCGCATCCTGCGGTGTACGGCGCGCGCCTCACCGGCGCCGGTTTCGGCGGCGCCTGCGTCGCGCTGGCGCACCTGCACGACTTGCCGGCTGTGGCGTTTTCCGTACTGGGGTCGTATGCGAACGAGGGCTTTGAAGGGCGGCTGCTGGTGCCGGCGCCATCCGCGTAGCGGGTGGACATGAGCCTGCTCACACCGGCCCGACCCACCAAGCCCCCGTTCGCCCTCTGAGTCGAAGAGCCGGCACCACCGCACCACGACACACGCACCCTGGATTCTCACGCAGCCAAGCGGTCCTCATCCCCGTCCCGATCCACTTCCTCGGGCGGCAATTCATCGGGCTGCAGGTCGTTGAAGTAGCGCGCCAACGCATCTTCCAGCGAAGGCATCAACGTCGCGCGCTCGCTGCCCAGCGCGCAGCGCGCGGGCCGCCGCGCCACAAGACCGAGCGACTGCGAAGGCACCGCCTTCACCAGCGCGCCATCCAGCTTTGCCACATTTGCTGCCATGGCGGCCAGCTGCGCCCAGCTCACCGCGCCACCGTTAGCCAGATGCCAGACGCCCGACTCGCCGTCGACCAGCAGATCGAGCGTCGCCATCACCAGATCCGGCAAGTAGGTCGGCGACACCACCTGATCGTGCGCCGCGTGCCAGCGCTCGCCGCGGCTCAGGGCTTGAAGGGCCAGAGTGACCGCGTTGTGGCGGTCCCACGGGCCGAAGAAGGCAGCAGTGCGCACGACCAGTGCATCGGGTGCGTGGGACAGCACGCGCCGCTCCGCCTCGTGCTTGGCCTGGCCGTAAGCGTTCAGGGGCCGGGGGGCATCGCTCTCCACATAAGGCCCCTGCTTCTCCCCATCGAACACGAGGTCGCTGGAGAAGGTAACCAGCCTCACGCCATGCCGCACGCAGGCGTGAGCCAACACGGCCGGCCCATGCACGTTCTCGCGCCACTGACGCGGCTGCTGCTCCGCTTCGTCGACGCGCACGAAGCCGGCGGCGTTGACGAGCGCCCACGGCTGCCATCGCTCCAGCGCGGCTTCCACGGACAGCGGCTCCGCGATGTCCATCTCGCTGCGCGAGAGCAGCCGGTAAGGCAGGCCGCGCTTGTGGGCGAGCCGGGCGAAGGCGCGCCCCAGCGTGCCGGTCGCCCCGGTGATGACGAGACATCGGCCGCACATGCTGCGCGAACTCACAGCCCCATGTGGCGCATGCAGCAGACGCGCCGGACGCTCCCACCAGCCGGCACCATGCAAGACCGCATGGTTCGGCGTGCGGCCCTGCGCAAGCTGGCGCACGAAGCGCGCCAGCGCGGTCTCGCGCACCTGCGGGCCGCGCACATCCCACAAGCCGCTTTCGTAGTGGCCGGCGTTGCGGGTGACGAGACTGTCCCAGTCGACTGTGCCGAAAGCCGCCCAGGCCGTCACGGCCACCACTTCAATCCCTTCGCCGCGCACCTGGGTGGCGGCGCGCCAGGCCTGCGCCAGCCAGCGCAGCTGCTCGTCGCGGCTGCAGCCGAGATGCACTTCAGTAACAGCCACCGGTCGCGCATATCGTTGGCCGGCCTCACGCAGGCGGGCCTCGAAGCCGCCCAACCCTGCGCCGTGAACGCGTACCGCCTCGGTGTCGACGTAGCGGTCGCGGCCGTTGCCGCCGTGCCGCGCTTCGGGATACAGGTGGAGCCGGTCATCGAGGAAGCGCTCGCTGGTGACGTAGCTGTTGATGCCCACCACGTCAGGCGTACAGGCCTCCTCCACCAGAGCGAGCAGTTCCTCCGTGCCGGCACCGTTGCGCCGCAGATATCGCCACATCGGATGGCGCGGCCCCACGCGGCCATCCAGCAGATCGAAGGCCAGCCAGCGCCGCTTGTTCTCGAAGTCGGCCTGGTACTTCAAGGACGGCACGCTGTGCGTGCACCCGAGGTCGTCGGTCTGGATCAGCTCGGCGTCGGTCCGCACTTCGCGGATCGCGCGCATCGCGAGCACCGTTCCCTGCACTTGGTGCAGGAGCGCGCGCACGAAGGACCGGTCATCGCGCCGATGCGGGTACCACAGGCCGTACAGGCCGCCAAAGCGCGCCGTCGTGAGCGGCTCGTTGACCGGCGTGTAAGCTGCCACATCGGGGTAGCGCTCGGCCACAGCGCGCGCGAAGCGCGCCAGCAAGTCCGGAAACGCCGGGTCCAGCAGATGCGTGTAGCGAGGCCCGCTGCCGTGGTGCAGCAAGCCGATGATGGGCTGCACATGCAACTCACGCAGGCGCGCGATGCGTTCGTCGGCCCAGCCCCAATCGAAGCGGTCCGGTGCTGTGGGTGCTGTGCGCTCCCACAACAACGGAAAACGCATGCGCCGGATGCCGAGCGAAGCCAGCCGGTCGAGATCATCGAGCCGGGCCGCGAAGCCCGTCTCTTCGAGTTGGTCACGCCACTGTTCGCCGACCCGATTTACTGTGCATTCCGGGCCGGCCCACCATTCAAGCGACCTCATCGCGCCGGTAGCGTCGCTACGCCGTTATGGGCCCGAGGCACAACCGCTTCCAGCACGGGGCGCGGCGGCCGCTCATGGCGCTGTCGCAGGCACTTGAAGGTTGCGAGTGCCTGCCCTACCACCTGGTCCATGTTGTAGTACTTGTACGTGGCCAGCCGCCCCACGAAGGTCACGTCCTCCATCGCCTCGGCATCGGCCTCGTACAGCTTGTACAGCGCGGTGTTCTCTGGCCGCGGCACCGGGTAGTAAGGGTCTCCGTCAGCGCAGGGGAATTCGTACACCACCGAGGTGCTGGGATGCGCCTGCCCGGTGATGTGCTTGAACTCGCTGATGCGGGTGTAGCCGTAATCATTCGGGTAGTTGACTGTGCCCACCGCCTGGAAACGCTCCTGCGGCAGGTTGCGGTGCTCGAAGCGCAGGCTACGGTAGGGCAGCCTGCCGTACTTGTAGTTGAAGAAAACGTCGATCGGCGCCGTGTAGATCATGCGCGTCCACGGCACCACCTCCACCACCTCGCGGTAGTCGGTGTTGAGCATGATCTTGATGTTGGGGTGATCGAGCATGCGCTCGAACATGCGGGTGTAGCCCTGCAACGGCATGGCCTGGAAGGTGTCGGCAAAGTAGCGGTCATCGCGATTGGTGCGTGTGGGCACGCGGGCCGTCACGCTGGCGTCGAGATCGGACGGATCCAGTCCCCATTGCTTGCGCGTGTAGCCGCGAAAGAACTTGTTGTAAAGGTCGCGCCCCACCTTGTTCACCACCACGTCTTCCGATGTGGTGATTCGCTCCTTCTTCTCGGCCACTGAGTGCAGCCACTGCTCCATCTCGAAGGAATTGAGGCTCAGGCCGTACAGCTTGTTGACGGTGTCCAGGTTGATGGGCAGCGGCACGAGTTGCCCGTCCACGCTGGCGAGCACGCGATGCTGGTACGGCCGCCATTCGGTGAAGGACGAGAGGTAATTGAAGATCTCCGCTGAGTTGGTATGGAAGATGTGCGGCCCATAGGGGTGAATGAGCACGCCGTGATCGTCATAACGGTCGTAGGCATTTCCGCCGATGTGCGCTCGCTTGTCGACGATGAGCACGCGAAGGCCGAGCTCGCGCGCCAGGCGTTCGGCCAGCACGCTGCCGGCGAATCCTGCGCCCACGATGAGATAGTCAAAGCCGCGGCGTCCGGGTATCGCGACGCGAGCGGCCGTTCTGAGGCTGTCATTGGGCTTGTCCATGAGGGCTCCGGTTGACGCCGAGCAGGCAAGCGGTGTTCCCACCGGCGCGCCACACCGACACTAGAATCCCGCGCGATGAAGATGACCCGAGCGCTGGCCCTGGGCCTGCTGTGCCTGGCAATTCCTTTCGCCCGCGCTGGCGGCGCCGCCAGCGCTCCCGCCGAGCCCAGTGCGCCTGCGGTGTCGCTCTCGGCACGCAAGGTCTATGAGCAAGCACGCTCACAGCTCGTGCAGATCCGCACCGTGCTCAAGGGCCGCGCCAGCCAGACTTCGGTGGGATCCGGCTTCATCGTTTCCAGGGAAGGCCACATCGTCACCAACTTCCATGTGGTGAGCGAGGTCGCGCTCGAGCCCGACACCCACGACTTGGTATACGTCACGGCCGATGGCCGCGAGGCGCCGCTGCAGATCCTCATGCTCGACGTGCTGCACGATCTGGCGCTGTTGCGCATGACGCCCGATCCCGGCGCGCCAAACGCCGTGCAGGCGCTGACGTTCCGGCCGCCGCAGCAAACGCTGGCGCAAGGCGAACGCATGTACTCGCTGGGCAATCCGCTGGACGTGGGCTTCGCCGTGATCGAAGGCAACTACAACGGGCTGGTGGAGCGCAGCTTCTATCCGCAGATCTTCTTCTCCGGCTCGCTGTCCTCCGGCATGAGCGGCGGGCCCGCGCTGGATCAGGAAGGCCGCGTTATCGGCGTGAACGTCGCGCGGCGGGTCGATGGCGAGCAGGTGAGCTTTCTTGTGCCCGGCACGTTCGCCGCCGAGTTGCTTGAGCGCGGCCGTCAGGCGCCGCCGATGAAGGGAGCCGCCGATGCGGAAGTCACGCGCCAGTTGCTGGAGCACCAGGCAAGACTCACCGAGCGTTTCATCGCGCAGGGATGGAAGACGGCGACGCATCCGCACTACAAGGTGCCCGTGCCGCCCGACCGCTTCATGCGTTGCTGGGGATCCACCGAACGGTCGCGCACAGGTGGGCTGGACTTCGAGCGTTCCGACTGTGTCATGGAAACGCGCATCTTCGTCGGCCGCTTCACCACCGGCGCGCTCAGCGTGCGCCATGAGAGTTATGACGGCAGCAAGCTGGGAACGCTGCGCTTTGCCGCGCGTCATGCACAAAGCTTTCGCAACGAAGGCTTCGATCGCCTGCGCGGCGACCTGATGACCAAGCCGCAATGCCACGAAGACTTCGTCCAGAACGAAGGCCTACCCATGCGCGCGGTGGTCTGCATGCGCGCGTACAAGAAGCTGCCCAAGCTCTATGACGTGGGTGTTCTCGTCGCCACGCTCGACGGCAACCAGGCGGGCGTGCAGGGCCGCTTCGATGCGCACGGAGTGAGCTTCGACAACGCGCTTCGGCTCACCCGTCACTACCTCGACGCCTACAGGATGGCGCCATGAGGACTGCCGAACCGGGCACGGGCGCCATCGCCCTCATCGACGTGCTGGACCGCGACGGCCACGTGCGGCACTCGCTGCCCGTTCAGGCCTGGCCGGTGCGTATTGGCCGCGCGCTCGACAACCACCTCGTGCTCGACGATCCGCACATCGCCGCACACCATCTTCGGATCGATGCCGACGACCGCGGCGTTTTCGTGTTCGCCGACCAGACGGTGAACGGCGTGTTCGCCGAAGGTCGGCGCCTGGCTGCCGGCGAACGCATGCCGGTAGGCGCGGTGCCTTTGCGCCTGGACGCTGGCGATACCCATCTCCGGCTGCGACTGGCCGCACATCCGCTTGAGCCGGAACGTGCGCTGCACCTGCCGCGCTCGCTGTGGCAAGCCACTTGGCCCACCGTCTTCGCCGCGGTGCTTGTGCTGGCCACGCTGTTGTTCGAGACGTGGCTCGACACGGATCCCGACGAGTGGACCCGCGCCGTGGGCGGCATGCTCCTGGCCGCACTGACGGGCGCGGTCGCCTGGTGCGCCGGTTGGTCGCTCGTATCGAAGATCTTCACGCGACGGCACCATTTCGGCTGGCACGTACGCGTACTGCTGCTGGGCGTGCTCGCCGTCCAGACCGCCGACGCCACCGCCCGGCTCGTGGCCTTCTCGCTCTCATGGCCGGCCGTCAGCGGGTTTTCGTTCGTGCCGCAACTGGCCATCGCAGCCGCCATGCTGTACTTCCATACGCTCGGCCTGGAGCCGCGCCGCCCAGCGCGGCTTCGCGCCGTGGCGGTAGGCATGTTCGCGACCTCGGTGGCTCTCACGCTGTGGTTCAACCACCAAAACCGTGACCGCTTCGCCGACGAGCTCTACATGACGCATCTCTTTCCGCCCGCCTTCCGACTAGCGCGGCCTGTGAATCCTGCCGCTTTCGTGCAGGCACTGGAGCCGCTGCAGGCCCGGCTGGACGCCAAGGCCAAGCAGCGCGACTCCGGCGCCGACCCGGTGGATTTCGAAGGCGAAGAGGAAGAGTGATCGCGGAGCGCGCGCGTCAGCGCCGCTCCACGACCACCGGCACCAGCCGCAACGCCTCGCGCACGCGCCGCGCCACACCATGCGCCTCCTCGCGGCTGGCATAGGGCCCGGCTTGGAGGCGGAATGACGTGGGCTCGTCAAACACTCCAAGCAGCGGCGCCAGCCAGTCAAGCTCCGCCGCGACGCGACGTTGGAAGCCTTCCGCTCCATCACGCACTTTGAAAACCCCGAGTTGCACCCAGAAGCCGGGCGCCACACGCCCCGATGCGAGCGGCATATCCGCCGGCAACGAAACCTGCGTTAGCGAACCCACTTCATCATTCATTGCCGCGCCAGCGACGGTAGACAATTGCGCCACCCGCTCATCCGAACTCGAAGGCGGCACAGAGTCGCCGCCAGCAGCCGTCATCGCGGGCTCAGCCTTGCGCACCGAAGCAACAGCTTCGCGGCTCTTGCGCCACGCGCCCGCTCGGATCTCATCGAATGTGATGCGCACCAGTTCCACGGGGCCCACGCCGCGCAGCAGACCCAGCTTGTGCGCGGCCGTGTAGCTGAGGTCGATGATGCGGCCCCGATGGAACGGCCCGCGGTCGTTGATGCGCACCACCACTTCGCGCTTGTTCGCCGGATTGACCACTCTCACGTAGCTCGGGATCGGCAGCGTCGGGTGCGCCGCTGTCATGGCGTACATGTCGTAGATCTCGCCGCTGGCCGTGCGGCGACCGTGAAACTTGCGGCCGTACCAGGAGGCGATGCCGCGCTCAGTGAACGGGCGGTCCTCCGCCATGGGCACGTATTGCTTGCCGAACATTTCATAGGGCTTGTTAGGGCCGCGCGCACGGATCGTCTCGACGCGCGGCTCAGCGTCAGGCACGCTCGCCAAGTCGGAAGGAGGACGGGCATCGGGGCCATCGCGCTCCGAGGCGGGCGCCGGGCCGCTGCGCTCAGGAGGCGCCGAAGATTTGGTGACGGAGCCGCAGCCGACGAGAAGCGCCAGCATGAGCGAGCCCGTGAACTGCCACAGCAAGAAACGCCCGCGGGATGACGCCAGGTGCATGCGTGGAAAAGCGTGGGTGGCGCGCCCGGCTGGGATCGAACCAGCAACCCCTGCCTTCGGAGGGCAGTACTCTATCCATTGAGCTACGGGCGCGTGGCGCGGATTATCGCATCGCTTCGGGCCTGCCCACTCTCGCGCATCTTTCGCGAAGATGCCGCCGCCTATAATCGAGGGCTTTTTGCGCAGCCCAGCCCACGGGCACGCTTCCCCGCTTTTCCACGCACACTTTTCCCGCCCGCGACGAGGACTCCATGAGCGAAGTCACCCAACATGATGACGACGGCCCGCACGAAGGCCCGATCAAGACGCCCAAGCAACTCATCATCGCGGTGGCCTTCGCGTTCGTGGTGCCCATCATCGCCATCATCCTGCTGGTGACCTTCGTCGCGTCCGAAAAGCAGCCGGCCGCCGGCAGTGAAGGGCTCACAGCCCAAGCCGTGTCCCAGCGTATCCGGCCCGTCGGCGAGGTAGAGGTGCGCGACACCTCGGATGCCTCGGCCATGCGCACCGGAGAACAGGTCTACGCCGCGGCGTGCGCCGCCTGCCATGCCACGGGCGCGCTCAATGCGCCCAAGTTTGGCGACAACGCCGCCTGGGGCCCGCGCCTTGCGCAAGGCTTCCAAGTCCTAATGAACTCCGCGCTCAAGGGCAAGGGGGCCATGCCGGCACAAGGCGGCGGCGACTTCTCCGACCTGGAGATCGGCCGTGCGGTTGTCTACATGGCCAACCGGGCAGGCGGCAAATTCGAGGAGCCCAAAGTCGATGTACAGCCGGCAGCCGCATCAGCACCCGGCGGCACGCCTGCCCCGGTCGCTGCGGTGGGCAACACCCAAGCGCCGACCACCAGCGAGGCCGTGAGCCCGATGGTGCCTGCAGCCGCCGCGCCGACACCTCAGGGCACGACCGCGGGTGGCGCGGTGCCCGCGCTGTACACGCAGTCTTGCGCTGTGTGCCATGCGGCGGGCGTGGCCGGCGCGCCGAAGCTGGGCGACAAGGCATCCTGGGCTCCTCGCATCGCCCAGGGCATGGACACGCTGGTGGCGAACGCGATCAAAGGCAAGGGCGCGATGCCCCCCAAGGGCGGCGCCAACGCCAGCGATGCCGAATTGAAGGAAGTCGTCGCCTACATGGTGAACGCAGCGAAGTAAGCGCGGCGCACGGCACCAGCTACTCACAAGCCGGCCCGGGGCCGGCTTTGTTTTTTCTGTCACTGCGGTGTCGCTGCGGGGCTGAGCCGGTAGCCGAATCGCGCCGGCAGCTCATGGAACAACACCGGCTCGGGTTGCCACGCGCCCGATTCCACGGCCTGCGCGGCGATGTCCATGTCCAGCGTATGCACGAGGCCCAGGCCGAGGTCGGTGGCGAGGAAAAGGCGCCCCGCCTGGTCGACGAACGCTGCGTCGACCATCGCCAGCTGGCCGGTGTGGCTGCGCACCTCCGCATCCTGCGACGCCTGCCGATGCAGCCGCCATATCCAGGGTGCCGCCTCCAGCTCCACGTAGACGCGCTGGGGACCGTTCTGAAAGAACCAACGGCCCGCTTCGTCGCTCGCATAGTTGCGATGGATGAACTCGCGCAGCGCTTCGTGCACGATGCGGCTGCCTTTCACCTGTGGAAAGCTGCCCGACGCCTGCGCCGCTTCGTCACGTAGGTACCAGTCACCGCGCGCATCGAGTCCAAGCCAACCGTAGCAATGCGGTACGTGGGGCCATTTCTTCAGTGCTGCCTTGACGATGTCGTCCATGACTGGGTGCCGCTGCAACGGAAGGCCCATGTTGACCTACAGCCGCTCGCGCAGCCAAGCGATCACCCCTTGCGGCATCGCAAGTACGTGTCCCGGGAACCGCCCAGCCGGGAAGCCCACGTGCCCGCCGTGCAGCGGCTGCCACACCGTGACGTACGAGCCGACCTCGTGCGGCTCGGGCAGGCAGGCCGCCGGCACGAAAGGATCGTTGCGCGCGTTCAGCACAAGGGCCGGGATGCGTACGCGGCGCAGGTGGGGCTTGGCGGAGGCCCGCTGCCAGTAGTCGTCGGTGCCCGAGAACCCGTGCAGGGGCGCCGTGAACACGTTGTCGAATTCGTAGAGATCGCGCGCCGCGAGCAACCGGTCGCGGTCGAAGAGGCCCGGGTGCTGCGCCAGCTTGGCCAGCGCCTTGGGCACCATGGTGCGAAGGAACATGCGCGTGTAGACCAGCCGGTTGAACCCCAGACCGATGGCGCGACCGCCGGCCGCCAAATCGACGGGCGAACACACCGCGGCCACCGCCCGCACGGTATGCGCGGCCGTATCGCCCGCTTCCTGGGCCCAGCGCAGCAAGGCATTGCCGCCCAGCGAGATGCCCACCGCAGCGATAGGGCCCGCGTGCCGCTCTCGAAGTTTCGAAAGCATCCAGCCCACCTCTTCGTGATCACCGCTGTGATAGGCGCGCGGCGCAAGATTGATCTCGCCCGAGCAGCCACGAAAGTGCGGCACCGCGTACGCCATACCGGCGCTTCGCGCACAGTGCGCGAAGGCCTGCGCATAGTGGCTGCGCGAAGAACCTTCCAGCCCGTGGAACAGCACGAGCAGCGGGGCCGTGGCCGCAGGTGGCTCTGCGCCGGTCTCCACCTGCCAGTCGACATCGACGAAGTCGCCATCCGGCGTGGGCCACCGTTCGCGCCGATAGCTGGGAATGGATCCTGGGCACCTTCGCGCGAACAATCCGGGCCAGATGGTTTGCGCATGCCCACCGGGAAGCCACGCCGGGGCGCGGTAGCCGTCCATCAATGGAGCACGGCGGACTCGAGGCTCTCCCGCGCCTCCTGCGGCGTGCCGGGACTGGCGTGGTGACACACCATGCGCCAGCCCTCCGCCCCCCGAACGTACACGTTGGTGGCGATGATCCAGGCCAGCCGGGCTCCCTGGTCGCTCATGACATGAACCCGCTCCAGCAGGCTGTGCACCGCGGTGCTTTCCGTCACCACGCGACGCAGCTTCTCCGGTTGGGCATAGAGGCCACCGCTGGCCAGGAGGGTTTCGAAACTGGCGCGAATGGCCGCCGTGCCCACCAGCCGCGCGCCGCCGGGGTGCACGCACACGATCTCGTCATCATCGGACCACACGGCCATCAGGCGATCGACGTCGCCCGCCTGCATCGCTTCGTAGAACTGGCTTTCCGTCTCGTCGGGGCTGCCCGGCAGATCGAACGGTGTGTGCCGGCGCGACATGCGAAGCCTCAGGCAAAGACCACGGTCTTGTGGCCATTCATGAGCACGCGGTGCTGAACATGCCAACGCACCGCCCGGGCGAGAACCACACATTCGACGTCGCGCCCCACCGCGGTGATCTGCTCCGGCCCGACAGAATGGTCCACGCGCTCCACATCCTGCTCGATGATGGGCCCCTCATCCAGTTCATCGGTGACGTAGTGCGCGGTGGCGCCGATCAGCTTCACACCACGGTCGTGGGCCTGGTAGTAAGGCTTGGCGCCCTTGAAGCTGGGCAGGAAGCTATGGTGGATGTTGATGGCGCGGCCCTTGAGCACGCGGCAAAACTCGGGGCTCAGGATCTGCATGTATCGCGCGAGCACGACCAAGGCGATGCCCGCTTCGTCGATCAGTGCCTCGATGCGCGCTTCCTGTGCACGCTTGGCTTCAGGCGACGCGCCCTGCACGAGGGGCAGGTGGTGGTAGGGGATGCGGTAGCTGGCGGCCAGCTCGGCGAAATCAGGGTGGTTCGACACGATCGCCGCGATGTCGACATCGAGCTGCCCCGAGTGCGCGCGAAACAGCAGATCGTTCAGGCAGTGCCCATGCTTGCTCACCAGGAGCAGCAGGCGCGGCTTGTGCACCAGCGAATGGAACTGCGCCTGCATTCCGAACTGCGTGCGCACATGGGTGAACAGCTGCTCCAGCGTGCCTGGCGCGGCCAGATGCTCGGGGGCCTCGAAATGCACCCGCATGAAGAACAGGCCCGTGCCGCCCTCGCTTTGCACATCACCGAACTGCTGCGAATCGATGATGTTGCACCCGGCCTGATACAGCAGCCCTGACACCGCATAGACGATGCCCTTGGCATCGGGGCATGACAGCGTGAGGACGAACTCGTGGGCGGACGGCATAGCCCGCAATTGTACGAACCGGGCCGCATAATCTTGCGCACACTTTGCGGACCCATCGCTGCCCGGCCATGCCCGTTTCCACTCGCCAGGACTGGATCGAACGCAGCCGCGATCTCTCGCAGTGGCTGGCGCGCACCGGCTTGGGCGACCGTGCGGCCTTTGCCGCGCTCTACGACCAGACGAGCCCGCACCTGTTCGCAGTTGTCCTCGCGTCTGTCGCGACAGGGTCCATGCGGAGGACGTGTTGCACGATGTGTACGTCAGACGTCTGGCGCTCGGCGAGTAGTTTCGATTCGGCGCAGAGCCAGCCCCCTCACCTGGCTGACCAGCATGGCGCGTAACCGGGCGATTGATAGTCTTCGCCGGAACCGGCCGCCGTTCGAAACGCTCTTGCCCGCCGCCGAGGTGTTGGCAAGCGGCATGGGCGCGCCACTCTCGCAGCCGCAGCGCGAGAGCTTGGCGCTCGCGTTCTACGACGGGCTGAGCCATGCCGACGAGCGCGCGTCGTAGGCGCCGTGACGCCCGCACCGGCTCGCACACCACGGTGGGGCCGGCTGGGGTTCTGGCGGGCGCTGGCGCTGGTCGCCACGGCTTTCGCACTCGGCTTGGCAAGCCTCCTGTTCCTCGGCTTGCCGGGCTGAACACGCGCGGGGACTACACGACGCCAACCGATGTGGACACCTCTTCCCATGCAGATCGAACCCGTGCAGGCGGCACGTCGGCGAGGCAGCGATAGTGCCCGAAGCGGCAGGTCCGCTCGAAGCACGGCATGCAATCCAGCCCGAGCTCGTCCTTGAGCCACAGGACCCTCGCCTTCGGGTTGAGCGGCGGCGTGTGCTCCGGGCTGGTGGAGCCGAACACGGCCACTTGCGGGAGGCTGAAAGCGGCAGCCACGTGCATGAGGCCCGAATCGTTGCTCACCATGCCCGCCGAGCCGGCAATCAGCGCGATCGCTTCCAGCAGCGTGGTACGCCCTGCCATCACGCGGCACGCTTGCGGTGCACTGGCGGCGATCGCCTCGCACAGCTCGGCTTCCTTGGTTGAGCCCAGCAGCAGCACCGGTAAGCCGCGCGCGGCATACAAATCGCGGGCGAGCTGCGCGTAGTGCGCGGCCGGCCAGCACTTGGCCGGTCCGTACTCCGCGCCCGGCGCAAACACCAGGTAATGGCCGCGCTGCACGCCGGCGGCGGACAGGGCTGAATCCAGCAGATCGGAGGCGCAGGCGAGCCGCGGGTGCTCGTCGGTTTGCGGCGGACCCGCGAGCGCGCTGTAGAACGCCACCATCGGCGGATGGCCCTCGGGATTCGGCAGGCGCTCATTGAGCAGGCCGTAACGCCCTTCGCCGTGGTAGCCCACGCGCGTGGGGATCCGCGCCAAGAACGGGATGAGCGCGGCCTTGATCGAATTGGGCAGCACGTAGGCGGCATCGAAGCGGCCACGCAGCCCCGAAGCGATCGTGCGGCGCCCCGACCAGTCGAGCTTGCCGTGCGCGAAGGGCAGCTCGATGACCTCGTGCACTTGCGGCATTGCGCGGTACACCGGTGCCACCCAGGGCAAGGCCGCCACACTGAGGATCTCGCCGCGAGCGGCCAACCTTGCAAGCAGCGGCTCGCTCATCACCGCGTCGCCGATCCATTGCGGTGCAATGACCAGCGATTGCGTCATCAAAGTTGCCTCTTCAGTGCCCGGCGTTCAGCACTTCGCCAGCCTTCAGCCGGTACACCGTGCCGCAGTAGGGGCACATACCTTCACCGGTGCTCGCCACGTCGATGAAGACGCGCGGATGGCCGCTCCACAAGGGCATCCGGGGATTGGGGCAGAACACCGCGCCGTGGCCCTGGAGGTCCTTGGCGGTCACCTCGACCGTGGCGGCTTTGTGATCGTTCATAGCGTAGGGTTGGTCACGTGGGTTAAGCGCTGCTCTGCAGCGCGGCCGCCTTGCGCGGGTCGATCCCCCGTAGACGGGGCCGTCGCCCTGCGCTTCAGGGGGCTGCTCGATGCGCTAGGCGGCCGTGAGCCACTCCGCATACTTGGCGTTGCGGCCGTTGACGATGTCGAAGAAGGCGTTCTGGATCTTTTCGGTGACCGGCCCGCGCGAGCCCTTGCCAATCTCGATGCGGTCCAGCTCGCGGATCGGCGTGACCTCGGCCGCAGTGCCGGTGAAGAAGGCCTCGTCGCTGATATAGACCTCGTCGCGCGTGATCCGCTTTTCGACCAGCTTGATCCCGAGATCCTGGCAGACGGCGAACACGGTGTTGCGCGTGATGCCGTTGAGCGCTCCGGCCGACAGGTCGGGCGTGTACACCACACCGTTCTTCACGATGAACAGGTTCTCGCCGGCGCCTTCGCTCACAAAGCCTGCGGAGTCGAGCAGCAGCGCCTCGTCGTAGCCATCGTCGGTGGCTTCCATGTTCGCCAGGATGGAATTCGTGTAGTTGCTCACCGCCTTGGCCTGCGTCATGGTGATGTTGACGTGGTGGCGGGTGTAGCTGGAAGTCTTGACACGGATGCCGCGCTTGAGCCCCTCTTCGCCCAGGTAAGCGCCCCAGGCCCAGGCCGCGATCATGAGATGGATGCGGTTGCCCTTGGGGCTCACGCCCATCTTCTCGGAGCCGATCCAGGCCAGCGGTCTCAGGTAGCAGCTTTCGAGCTTGTTCTCTCGCACAACGAGGCGCTGGGCCTCGAAGACCTCCTCCAACGAGAAAGGGATCTTCATGCGCAGGATCTTGGCGCTGTTGAACAGCCGCTCGGTGTGCTCGCGCAGGCGGAAGATGGCCGTGCCGTTGACCGTGTTGTAGGCCCGCACGCCTTCGAAAGCACCGCAGCCGTAATGAAGGGTATGGGTGAGGACGTGGACCTTGGCATCGCGCCAATCGACCAGCGCGCCGTCCAGCCAGATCTTTCCATCGCGGTCTTCCATTGACATGGCCCGTTCCTCGCAGTGAAAGGGAGCAATTCTACGAGTCAGTGCCTGAGACACCGCCTGCCTCGCGGCACGGCAAGCGGCAATGCGCGGTGCGAATGGCGTACGGCTCCCCGTGGCCCGGGGGCTGCCCCCGGTGCGCGAACACGGCAGAGTGGTCTCACAACTTGTTCACCAGGACGGAACCATGAAGCAGTACCTTCCGCACACGGCCCTTGCCGTACTCCTGGGCATTGCCTGCGTCGCAGTGCAAGCCAAGACCTTCAAGTGCCTGTCGAGCAACAAACTCGACTGTTCCACTGCGGCTACGGATGCCGGCACCAGCGCGCTGTCGGATACCAGCGAAGTGGAGACAACCACAACGTTCCGGAACGGAAGTAAGCGTGATCACGGCCCCAAAGCGCCCCCGGTCGAAACCTGGGAAGGCGTCGTCTACGCGCCTACCCCCACCATCACCACGCCAGTGCCGGAGCCCGAGACCTACGCCATGATGGCCCTCGGCGCGGGTGTCGTCGCTTGGTCGCTGCGCCGGCGCCGCAAAGGTTGAGCAACTTCCTCAGTCGCTCAGGGCGCGACGGGCGGCGGTGCAGCCGCCTCCCGTCGCAACTCGCAGGCCGTGCATCGACCTCGCGCCATCGTGAGCACCACGCTGGCGCCTGAAGCATCGGTCCACTGGAAGCGCTCCGGGTTGTCGGACACCTTGCGCCCCAGAGTCTTGGTGAGCGAGATCACCTGCAGCAGCGTCATGCCGGACTTGAGCCGGGAATGCAGCATCACGGCATTGCGCACGCTTCCCACGGGCGCCTGCGCGGCGTTCTTCATCACGCGTATCGCGCGGCCGAACTGAAGCAGCAGCCAGAAGACGATGGCCGAGGCGGCGAAGATCAAGCCTTGCCAGCCGTACTGCTGCCACGCGAGCGCTGCGAAAAGGGCGGCCAGCGCCCAACCGAGGGCTGGATTCATCCGGCGATGCTCATGGGCGCTGCGGCCCTTCCGATGCGCAACACCATGCGATCGGCCATCTCGGTGTAGACCTTGCCCCCCTCGGTGCGCTGCGAACTGAAGATGACGGCGTAGTAAGGCGATGGGGGCAGCTTGGGGAATGTGGAGGCACTCATCACAGGCTCCTTGCGATCTCGATGGCTTCTTCGATGCGTTCCACAGGGTGCAGCACGAGGCCCTCGATGGGCTTCTTCGGCGCATTGGCCTTGGGCACCACCGCCACGCTGAAGCCGAGCTTGGCGGCTTCCTTCAGCCGCTCCTGGCCGCGCGGCGCGGGGCGAACTTCACCGGCCAAGCCCACTTCACCGAACGCGATGAACCCGCGCGGCAGCGCCCGGCCGCGCAAGCTGCTCTGGATAGCGAGCATCACCGCAAGATCGGCCGCCGGCTCGCTAATGCGCACGCCGCCCACGGCGTTGACGAACACGTCCTGGTCCACGCAGGCGATGCCGGCATGGCGATGCAGCACGGCCAGCATCATGGCCAGACGGTCGCGCTCCAGGCCCACGCTCAGGCGCCGGGGACTGGGGCCACCACTGTCGACGAGGGCCTGCACCTCTACCAGCATGGGCCGTGTGCCCTCCAGCGTGACCAGGACGCACGACCCGGCGACCGGATCGCCGTGCGTCGAGAGGAAGATGGCACTCGGGTTGGCCACGCCCTTCAGCCCGCGCTCGGTCATGGCGAACACGCCGATCTCGTTGACCGCGCCAAAGCGGTTCTTGATGGCACGCACGAGACGAAAGCTCGAATGCGTGTCGCCCTCGAAGTACAGCACCGTGTCGACGATGTGCTCCAGCACGCGCGGGCCGGCCAGCGCGCCTTCCTTGGTGACGTGGCCCACCAGCACCACGGCTGTACCGCTCGCCTTGGCGGTGCGGGTGAGCTGGGCGGCGCATTCACGCACCTGCGCCACGGAGCCGGGCGCCGAGCTGAGCTCCTCGCTGTAGAGCGTTTGAATCGAATCGATCACGCACACCGCGGGCCGCTCGACCTGCAGCGTGGCGCCGATCTTTTCCAGGTTAATTTCAGCGAGCACCCGCACCTTGGAGCCGTCGAGCCCCAGGCGGCGCGAGCGCAGTGCGACTTGGGCGCCCGACTCCTCGCCCGTCACATAAAGCACGGGCACGCTGCGCGACACGGCATCAAGTGCCTGCAGCAGCAAAGTCGACTTGCCGATGCCCGGGTCGCCGCCGATCAGCACCACGCCGCCGGCCACGATGCCGCCGCCGAGCACGCGGTCGAGCTCATCGACGCCGGTGGGCTGGCGGTCGACTTCCGATGCCTCGATCTCCGACAGCGTGGCCACCGGCTGCACGCGCGCCAGCGATTGGTAGCGATGGCGAGAAGGCGCCTCGGCCACGGATTCGACGAGGGTGTTCCAGGCGCCGCAGGCCGGGCACTTGCCCAGCCACTTGGGCGAGGTGCCGCCGCATTCGGTGCAGGTATAGAGGGACTTTTCCTTGGCCATGCGGGCGATTGTCCCCGGCAGGGCTGCGGCCAAGACGGCGACTCAGGACTCGATCCGCTTGGTGCGCCCAGCCTTGACCTCGCTGCGCTGGCTCTTGCCCTCCAGCCGCCGCTCCCGCGACGCGCGCGTGGGCCGCGTCGGCTTGCGTGGCCGCGGTGGCACGGCGACGCTGTCGACCATCGCCTGCAGCCGCTGCAGCGCGTCGGCGTGGTTCATCTCCTGGCTGCGATGCGCCTGCGCCTTGATCACGACCACGCCTTCGGCGGTGATGCGTTGGTCGCTCAGCGCCAGCAGCCGCGCCTTCACTTGCTCGGGCAAAGAAGAGGCGCGAACGTCGAAGCGCAGATGAACGGCGCTCGACACCTTGTTGACGTTCTGGCCGCCCGCACCCTGGGCGCGCACTGCCGTCCATTCGACTTCGTTCGGATCGATGCGGGGCGGGGCCATGGGTGTGGAGCATCAGGTGATGCACCGATTGTGCGGCGCGCGATCGCAGCCCGCGCGCCGGCACGAGCAAGCCCTCAGCCCTGCAGCACCACCCAGTGGTTGTCCAACGCCATGGACGTGGGCCACGCCAGCATGGCCGCCGGGCGCTCGGGATGCCAGCGCCCGATGCCGCGCGCCCCGGCGATGAGCACTGCGCCATCGCCATCCACCCACGGTGCCAGCGCACAAGGATCGTGCAATGCCGCGATGCGCTCGAGGCCGGATGCCCGGTCTGGGCGCCACACCACGGCGCAGTGCGCGCGTTGCCCGCTGAGCGCGAAGCCGCCCCCGTGCACCGGAGCGATGTCGCCCGCATAGCCCTGTGCGTCGGCCGAATGGGTTGGGATGCGCAACTCGCGGCCGTCCCACACGGCGAGCACGGGCGCCTGCATGCGACGGGCCGGGTCCTCGTGCTCGGCCTGCAAGGCGATGCCCAGCAGCGGGCCCTCGGGGCATTCGCTCCACGCCATGTGTCGAAGGCTCAGCCGCGGGTCGGGCAGCTGCCATTCGCCAAGCAGCGTGCCGCGCCGCGCATCGAGTTTCACCAGCGAGGGGGCCATCCGGTCGAGATCGCGCTTGCGGCCATCGGGCGTGCGCGCGATGCCGCCGTTGGCCACGATCAGGTGACCCTCACCGTCCAGCACCAGCTGATGCGGGTCGATGCCGTGCGTGGGCCATTCATCGACCTTTCGCAGGCTGTGCCGTTCGCGCACGGCGATCCAGCCGCCGCTGTGCGCATCGGTCTCGGTGGTGTAGAGCCATCGGCCGTCGGCGCTGGAGAGCACGTGCCCAGCGAAACGATGGCTGCCCGGCTCGTCGCTGAGCACGAGGCGATTCTCTACAACGCCCTGTGCGTCGAGCCGAAGCAGCCACGTGCCGGGGCGCATCGCCACCGCGAGCAGCCCACCGCCCGGCTCGGCGAGCAGGCCATGCGCCCGGCCGGGCAGCGGCACGGCAAAGGCCACGGCCACCTCGCGACGTTCCCAGTCCACCGACAGCGCGCCGACGTACTGCGTGGCATCGCCTGCCGCCGCGCGCCACGCGGCGCCTAGCCGCAGCGGCGTGGGCGGCGGCGTGGCGTGCAGCGCAAACGGCGCGCACGCGCTGGCCATGGCGACGACGAAGCGCCTCCTGTCCATGCAGCCTTCGCGCGCCATCACTAGAACCGGTAGGCCGCAGTGACCTGCAAGGTGCGCGGCTTGCCGGGGATGTAATGGCCGCGGTAGAGGTAGTCGGCGTAGTACTCGTCGGTCACGTTGGAGAGGAAGAGCTTGTAGCTGAGATCCCCGCGCGTGTACTCGGCCATGAGGTCGCCGGTGATGTACTTCGGCGCGAAGATCTGCGAGTTCGCTGCCAAGCCGACCGGGCGGTCGCTGCTGCGCGCGTTCAGGCCGCCGCCGACTCGCCAGTTCGCGTCGAGCTGGTAGGTGGTCCACAGCGTGCCCGTGTGGCGCGGCGTGAGGCCGGGGCGTGAGCCCACCGGTTCGGTGCCGGCGGCGCCGCTCGACGCATCGACCTCGGCCTCGGGAATGAACGCGTAGGAGCCGTACACCTCCCAGCCAGGCAAGAGCCGCCCAGCCAGGTCGATCTCGATGCCCGCAGCGTGGCGCTCGCCGGAGAGCACGTAGTTGCAGGTGGTCGGCTCGTCCCGATTTCGCTCGTTGTACTTGGTGGCATGGAAAAGCGCGAGCCGGGTGGTGAAGTTGCCGTTCGCAGAATCGAGCTTGGCGCCAAGCTCAATGTTCCGGCTGGATTCGGGCGCAGTGTTCGCCGTCCCCGAGTCGTACATGTATGTATCGCCCGAGGTATTGAACGAGGTGCCGTACGACAGGTGGTAAGACTGCTGCGGCGTGGGCTGGAAGAGCAGCCCCACGCGCTTGCTCCATAGAGAGTCGTTACGCGAGTAGCGCGTGTCGGCCGGCGTGAAGCAGGGGTTGTCCACCGGCGGGTTGCCCGTGGTGGGCTGGCCCTGCGCGGTGATGGCGTGATAGCGGCCGTCGAGCTTGTCCCAGCGAAGGCCGGCGAGCACCTTCCACATCGGGGCGAGCTGCACCATGTCTTGCGCGTACACGCCGAGTGCCTTGGCATCGAAGGTGCGGTTGCGCACCAGCATGCGGGCGGATTCGTCGATGAATGCGCCGTCGTTAGGTGTGCCCACTGTCGTGCGGGGCTTGGTGAGCCCCGGGTTGCCCGGGGCGACGGCGAAGTTCTCGAACTTCTCGTGCGCGAAATCCACACCGGCTTGCACCGAGTGCTCGCGGCCCAGCCATAGGTGGCGGCCGCTGTAGTCGCTTTGTGCGTAAACCGTGTCCATGTTCATGGTCTTGAGCTGCACGCCGGTATCGCTCGAACGGCGCAGCACGGTGGCGTCGCTGAAGTTGTCGGCTGTCGTCTCCTCGGCGCAACCGGCGGGCAGCACGCCCTGGTTGTTGGGCACGCAGAGGAAGCGGATGGCGCTGGCGCGCTGGTCGCGGTCGTACCGCGCCACGCGCACCGCGGTTTTCAGTTCCGCGCCGCCACTGAAACGATGCAGATGGGTGAAGTTCCCCTGGCTGGTGCCGCTGACGGCCACGTCGCTTTCCATGCCGTAGTAGCTGCGCCCGGGATCCTCGGGCCACAACCATGTGCCGCCGTTGGCCGCGCCGGGCCGCAGCCAGGGCAGGCCGTAGTGGATGCCGTTCTCGTTGCGCAGGTAGAAGAGGCCCGCAGTGAACTCATCCGCCCGGCCGGTGCCCCAGCGATAGGTGGCAGCCAGGCCGCGCTTGTCGATCGGGGCGCCTTCGTTGTCGGCGATGGTGCTCATGGCGTTGATGCGCAGGCCCGCATCGTCGCCCGTCTTGAAGCTGAAGTCGCCGGTGCCGCGCAGGTAGCCGCCCGACCCCATGGTGACCGCGACTTCATGCTGGTTCATGAGCCAGGGCTGCTTGCTCACCTGGTTGACGGCGCCGCCGGTGGACCCGCGGCCGAACAGCATGGATGCCGAACCGCGCAGCACTTCGAGCCGGTCCCAGTTGAAGCTGTCGCGCTCGTAGAAGGCTGGGTCGCGCATGCCGTCGATGAAGATGTCTCCGGTCGACTGCAGCGAGAAACCACGCAGGCGGATGTCTTCCTCACCGCCTTCGGCCGCCTGGAAGCTGATGCCGCCGGTGTTCTTCAGCGCCTCCTTCAGCGTGTCGAGCTGGCGGTCGTCGATGAGCTTCTCAGTCACGATGGTCAGCGACTGCGGCACGTCGCGCAGCTGTTGCCGCCCCTTGCCGATGGACGTGGTCTGCGGGCGCAGGGTCTCCTTGCCTGACGGCTCGCCGGCCGCGGTGGCGCGCACGGCGGGCATGACGGTGTCGCCGGCTGACGCGGCGGGTGTTTCCTCAGCGGCGAAGACGCCCGTGGCGCCGAGCCCGGCAATGAGAGCCGCAAGATGGCGCAGCGCAAAGCGGGGCGCATTGCTGCGCCCAGATGAACAAAGGTGCATTTTGGTAGGAGTGAGTGAAAAAAGCGTAGCCCCGGCGGCGTCCCGTCGCCGGTAGCCTGGGGAGGCGCCGGCTACTCCGGCGCGCTGATGAAAGCGAACTTCGACAGGTGCGCGCGCGACGCATCGGCCAGCGTCTCGGCCACGGCGCGGTAGGGCACCGACTGGTCGGCGCGCAGATGGATTTCCGGCTGCGGCTGCTTGATGCCCTCGGCGGCAAAGCGCGAGGCGGCCTCCTGCCGGCTCACCGGCTCACCGTTCCAGAGCCGGCGGCCGGCGGCGTCGATCGCGAACTCGATGCGCTGTGGCGGAGGCGGCACGACGCTCGCGCTCGCCTTGGGCAGGTCGAGCTTGACGGCGTGCGTGAGCAGGGGCGCGGTCACGATGAAGATGACGAGCAGCACCAGCATCACGTCGATCAACGGAACCATGTTGATCTCCGACACCGGTGCGGCGGCGCCTTTTCGATCGAAGCTGGCGAAGGCCATGGTGGCTTCCTCAGGCAGCGCCGCGCAGCGGCGTGACCGTGGCGCGCTCGGTCTTGAGCGACTGACCCATGGACAGGAAGGTGAGCAACTCAAAGGCGAAGGCGTCGAGCCGCGCGCTCAGCACGCGGTTGCTGCGGCTGATGGCGTTGTAGCCCACCACCGCCGGCACCGCCACGGCCAGGCCGATGCCCGTCATGATGAGCGCTTCACCCACGGGCCCCGCCACCTTGTCCAGCGTGCCGGCGCCCGACATGCCGATGGCGACCAGCGCATGGAACACCCCCCACACCGTGCCGAAGAGGCCGACGAAGGGCGCGGTCGAACCGATGGTGGCCAGCGTGGTGAGGCCGTTCTCCAGGCGGGTGGTTTCCTCGTCGAGCACCTTCTTCAGCGTGCGGGTGACGAAGTCCTGCGCGGTGCCGGCCTCCTCCAGCCGCGCGGCGCCGTACTTGGCGTGATGCGCCTGGGCGTGCATGGCGTGTGCCGTGAGGTGAGAGAAGGGGTCACGCGCGCCGTGCGCGGCGATATCGGCGCCCACCTCGTCGAGCGAGCGCGCGTTCCAGAAGAAGCGCAGGAAGTGCTGCGATTTCCGGCCGCGAATCCATTGCGACAGACCTTTCACCGCGATCAGCCCCCACGACAGAGCCGACATGCCGATCAGCATCGCCAGCAGCGCATGGCCCACGATGTCGGATTGCGCGAGGAAATGGGCCAGGCCCGGCGGGGAGGTGGTATCCATGGTTCAGTTCTCCAGTTCGAAGACAAGCGGCATGACCACGCGGAAGGGCTGCGGCACGCCGTTTTCGGTGTAGGGCTTGAAGCGGGTCGCACGCACGGTGGCCAGTGCGGCCTCGTCCAGCCGTTCGTGGCCCGACGAGCGCAGCAGTTGTGCCTGCTGCGGCATGCCGCGTGCATCGACCAGCAGGCGCACCTCGACGCGGCCCCGCTCGCGCAGGCGGCGCGATGCCTGCGGGTAGGTCAACACCGGGGGGACGAGGTACTCGACGGCACTGATGGCCACAGTCGTGGGCGCGGGCGGCGGCGGTGCTGCCGTCGGCGATTCGGCTGATGCCGGCGCAGCCGCGGTCGAGGGCGTGGCAACCGGCTCGGTGGACGGCTCGGGAGCGGGCTCGGCAACCACGAATTCCTGCGCGGCGGGCGCTGCCTCGGGCACGCTCACCGGCCGAGGCCGAAGCACGGGTGCGGGAGCAGGCGCCTTCACCGGCTGCGCCGCAGCCTTCGGAGCGGGCGGCATCGCCGGCGCGGGTGGAGCCATCCAATACACCTCCACAGGCGAGCCTTCGCCGGCCGGGCTGGCTTGCGGCTGCAACTGCCACAGGCTCCACGCCAGCGCCGCGTGGGCCGCAATCATCCCGGCGAGCAATGCCGCGCGCGCGGCACGCGGCAGCGGCTCAGGGGTGGCAGCAGGCAAGGACGGAAGGATCATCGGGACACGGCGTACACCGCAGGCGCACTCAGCCGGGATTGCTCATGAGTTCGGGCGCGCAGTCTAAATGCGAATCGTTATCAGAGTCAACATTCTTTCCCGGCCGTGGCAGCGCCACGGCTGCGCCCGCGCGCATCTCGCTGCGGCAGGCAGTCGCGCGTCAGGTCGATGAAGAGGAGTGGGCCGGGAGATCGGCCGTCAGCGGCACATGTTGACGGGCACGCGGGGGGCCACCGCAGACATCAGCTCATAGCCCACGGTGCCGGCGGCATGGGCCACCTCGTCGATGGGCAGCACGCTGCCTGCCGGGCCGCGTCCCCATAGCGTGGCTTCGCTGCCCACGCCAGCCTGCGGCACGGGGGTGAGGTCCACCGTGACCATGTCCATGGACACCCGCCCGACCAGCCGGGTGCGCACCCCGTCGACGAGCACCGGCGTGCCGGTGGGCGCGTGGCGCGGGTAGCCGTCGGCATAGCCGCAAGCCGCCACGCCGATGCGCAGCGGCGCCTCGGCGGTGAACGTGCCACCGTAGCCGACGCTCCCGCCTGCCTGCAATTGCTGCGTGGCGATGAGCTTGGCGCGCAAGGTCATCGTGGGCTGCAGATCCCAGTGCGCGCTGTCGTGCGCCGGGTGGTCGGGCGAGGAGCCATACAGCATGATCCCCGGCCGCACCCAGTCGCCCCGCAGCGCCATTGACCGGCCCGCATGGCGAAGCGTGGCCGCGCTGTTGCACAAGCTGCGCTCGCCAGGCAGGTCTCGTGTGGCGGCCTCGAAAACCGACATCGCATCGTCGACGCCGCGCGCGCTGTCAGCGCCGGCGAAGTGGGTCATCAGCGTGACGGCATCCACCTGCGTCAGCCCGCTCAGGCGTTGCCACGCGGCGCGGAAGGCGCCTGGCGCGAAGCCGAGCCGGTTCATGCCGCTGTTGAGCTTCAGGAAAACCTGGTGCGGACGCTGCGTCTTGTGCTGGGCCAGCCAGTCGATCTGCGCTTCGTGGTGCACGGTGTGCCAGAGATCGAGCCGCGAACAAAACTCGAGATCGCGCGGCTCGAAGCAACCTTCCAGCAGCAGCACGGGGCCGCGCCAGCCGAGCGCACGCACCCGCTCGGCCTCGGCCAGGTCAAGCAGCGCGAACCCATCCGCGCCCCGCAGGCCGTCGAAAGCGCGTTCGATGCCGTGGCCGTAGGCGTTGGCCTTGACCACCGCCCACACGCGTGCGTCGGGCGCCGCATGCCGTGCACGCCCGAGGTTATGGGCGAGTGCGTCAGTGTGGATGAGGGCTTCGATGGGCCGGGGCATCGCTTGGGATCGACAGTGTCGGGCCCATTCTGCCCTGCCCGCCAACATGCCCAGCGGCACAGAAGGCAGCGGCCGGGCACGAGAGGACGCCACACCCCCATGCTATAACCCGCGCCGCGGGTAGATGACCCGTCTCGGCAAAGAAGGCGCAGCGCTGCGGGCGAATGAAAAGAGGCTTCTACACCATCATGTCGGCGCAGTTCTTCAGCTCACTCGCCGACAACGCCCTGTTCGTGGCCGCGGTCGAACTGCTCAAGTCTTCGGGACAGGCCGAATGGCAGCGAGCCGCGCTCGTGCCGATGTTCGCGCTGTTCTACGTGATCCTCGCGCCCTTCGTCGGAGCCTTGGCCGACGCCGTGCCCAAGGGCAAGGTGATGTTCCTGTCGAACCTCATCAAAGTGGTGGGCTGCCTGATGATGCTGTTCAGCGTGCATCCGCTGGTGTCGTATGCCATCGTCGGGCTGGGTGCTGCGGCCTACTCGCCGGCCAAGTACGGCATCCTCACCGAACTTCTGCCGCCTTCGCAGCTGGTCAAGGCCAACGGCTGGATCGAAGGCTTGACCATCGGCTCCATCATCCTCGGCGTGCTGCTGGGCGGGCAACTCGTGGGCCATGCCATCGCCTCACCCATGCTGTCCCTCGATCTGCCTCTCGTGGACACCGGCATCGATACGCCGCCCGAGGCAGCCATCGTCTCGCTGATCCTGCTGTACGTCATCGCCGCGCTGTTCAACCTCAAGATCCCGCGCACCTCGGCGCCGCTGCAGCCGATCGCGCATGGCGCGGCCGGGCTGGTACGCGATTTCGCGAACTGCAACGCACGGCTGTGGAACGACAAGCTGGGGCAGATCTCACTGGCCACGACCACGCTGTTCTGGGGCGTTTCAGGCAACCTGCGCTACATCGTGCTCGCATGGGCGGCCGCCGCGCTGCACTACGGCACCACACAGGCGTCCTCGCTGGTGGGCGTGGTGGCCGTGGGCACCGCGCTGGGTGCGGTGTTGGCTTCCGTGCGCATGCGGCTGGATCAGGCCACCAACGTGATCACGCTCGGCGTTGTCATGGGTGTGCTGGTCATCGCCATGAACTTCATCTCGAACGTGTGGGTGGCCGCGCCGTTTCTCGTGCTGCTGGGCGCGATCGGCGGCTACATGGTGGTGCCAATGAATGCGCTGCTGCAGCATCGCGGCCACAACCTGATGGGCGCCGGCCGCTCGATTGCGGTGCAAAACTTCAACGAGCAGGCCTGCATCCTCGGCCTGGGCGCCTTCTACACCGGCATGACAAAGCTGGGCCTCTCCGCCTTCGGCGCGATCACGCTGTTCGGGCTGGCCGTTGCCGTAACCATGTGGCTGATCGGCCGCTGGCACCGCAACAACTGCCACACGCACGCGGACGAGCTGGCGCACCTGCTGGCTCTGGCGCGCAGCGACCGGCACTGAATCAGGCTGGCGCTTCCTCGACCGGCGCGACGAGCGGCACCGGCTGGTTGGGGGCGCCGACAAGAGCCCTTTCGATCTCCGCGGACCAGGGCCGGGCGAGCTTGCGGCAACCCGTGTGGGTGAGGTGGATCTCGTTGACCGTAAGCCTGCAGCGACGGCAGCAGCTACGGCCCCGAGCCCAGCCCGGTGCCCGCGGGACGCGGCGTGGGAAAGGCATAGCCGTGCAAAAAGATCGGCCGGGCGGCCGAGGGCCCGCGGTCGCGCAGCGCGATCACGTGCTCGAAGTTGGCTTGCAGGTAGGCGCAGAAGGTGCGCCAGCCGTCGTCGCTCAGATAGCGCCGCGCGCCCATTTCGGGCGGTCCCCATTCGGCCGCTGTGAGCAGCAGACGCCTGTCTGCGGGCACCGGCAGGCCCTGAGCATCGACGGCCGGCGCCGCCAGCGCATCGACCACGTTCAACGTGTCGCCCGGCGTCGCGCAGTTGACCACGCAGGCAGTCTGGCCGAAGGCCATCTCGAACAGCAGATTCGAGTTCTTCAGCGGGTTCAGCGCGCCGATGGTGAACCAGGAGTCGCCCTCGCCGAGAAAACGGAAGCCGAACTGCTCCAGGGGCGGCGGATCGCCGGAGAACAGCTGCTCGGGCTGGAAGAATTTCGATCCGGACCATCGCACCTCTCCTTCGCTGTTGTGCGGCGCAACACCTTAGCGCCTGCACCGTGCCACGCAATCCAACAAGCTGGGGAGATAGGCAGACCCTCGCTGACAATCGCGCGGTGTTCGAACGGCGCGCGCTGCTCCCCATCCTGGCCCTGATGTTCAACGCCCTCGTGTGGGGTACGTCGTGGTGGCCTTTCCGCGCCCTTGAGCTGCGCGCACTGCACCCGCTGTGGGCGACCGTGTTCGTCTACCTGCTGGCCATGGCGACGATCGGACTGCTGCGTCCGCGGGCCTTCGCGCAAGTGGCACGCACGCCGGCGCTGTGGGTGCTGGTGCTGGCCTCGGGCATGACCAACGCCTGCTTCAACTGGGCGGTCGTCATCGGCGACGTGGTGCGCGTGGTGCTGTTGTTCTACCTGATGCCTCTGTGGGCGGTGGTGCTGGCGCGGGTGCTTCTGCACGAACCGATCACCCGCGCGGCCGGCTTGCGCATCGCCATGGCACTGGGCGGCGCCGCCGTCGTCTTGTGGCCGCAAGGACGCGGTTTCAGCTGGCAGGTGTTTCCGGTGCCGTCTAGCCTGGCGGACTGGCTGGGCCTGGTGGGAGGCTTCTTTTTCGCGCTCAACAACGTGATGCTGCGGCGGGAGGCGGCACGACCAGACGAAGGCCGGGCACTCGCCATGTTCCTCGGCGGCGTGCTGGTCGCCGGCACGCTGGCCATCATGCTGGCGCACGGAGGCCATCTCGCGTGGCCGCCAGCTGCCGAAGCGGGCTGGCTGACGATCGCCTCAGTACTCGCCGCGCTCTTCCTGTTGAGCAACCTCGCCCTGCAGTACGGCGCCGCCCGGCTGCCGGCCAATGCCACCTCAGTGGTGATGCTCAGCGAGGTGCTCTTCGCCGCAGTCTCGGCACTCAGCCTCGGAGGCGGGCACGTGACCTGGCCACTGGCCGTGGGCGGAGCGCTGATCGTGGCCGCCGCCGCCTTTGCCGCGTGGGCGCCTGCGCGAACCGCCTCGGCCTGACACCGCTTCTCCGACCGCGGCGGTGATGACCGGCGTGGGCTGGTCTGGTGCCGTTAAGGCTATGGCAGGGCTCGCGCCGACACATGGCAGAGGCTCTAGCGGCGTTTGCGCTGAGGCGCACCAAATCCGGGATCGACCATTCGCAGAGCTTGCAGGAAAGCGGCCTCGGAAACGGGCTTGTTGAGGTAAGCATCGCAGCCGGCCAGCAAGCCGCGCACGCGATCGCTTTCCGAGTTCATCCCGGTGACGATCACGACCTTGGGAGACCCGGCCGCGGTCAGCACCGGGTCCTGCTTCAGCTGCTGGCACATGGCCAGGCCGTCCATGCTGCCCGGCGGTCCCAGAACCACGTCGATGAAGACCAACCCGAAGTGTTCGCGCGCCAGGAGGGGCAATGCCTGCTCGGCATTGCAGGCGAGCTGCACGCGGTAGCCCAGCCGCTGCAGGCGCATCTGCATGAAGCGCCGCGCGATGGGGCTGTCCTCGACCACCAGCACGTCGCCCCGGGAAGGGCCGCTTGACACGCTTGCCGGTGGGGACACCTCTTCGGGCGCCTGCAGTCCATGTGTGGCCTGCCGGGCGCGGGAACGCCGACGTTCGACAGCGCCGTCAAGCTCGAGCAGGATCTGCGCCGGCTCCACCGGACGCGTGAGACAGGCGATAGCCCCCTGCGGAGCGCGTGACCCCACGAAGACCGTGTCGCCGGCGCGGCTTGCCTCCAGAACGGCGTGCAGCGAACGTTCGTGATCGGTGTTGGCGACGATGAAATCGCATTGGTCGAGCCGATCCGCCTTCACATACGAAAGGGGTCGATTCGTGGCCAGGCGGAAGAAGCGGCTGACTGCCACGCGCTCCATGGGCCTGAAGCCTTGTACGGCGACGGTGTACTGCTCGGCGGAGGGGTCGGGCATGGGTGCAAGGTGGGATCGTGGGCACGGCGCGGGGCGGTACTATCTCCCGACACATCCCCACCACGAGGTGCCCGATGACCACGAGCGTCTACGATTTCGAAGCCCTGTCGATTGAGGGCAAACCCGCCCATTTGTCCACGCAACGTGGAAAAGTGCTGCTGATTGTTAACACCGCCAGCGCATGCGGCTTCACACCGCAGTTCCAGGGTCTGCAGTCGCTATGGAACGAGTACCGCGACCGAGGCCTGACGGTCATGGGCTTCCCAAGCAACGAGTTCGGCGGACAGGACCCGGGCAGCAACGACCAGATCCAGTCCTTCTGCTCGCTGAACTACGGTGTCAACTTCCCCATGATGGCCAAGGTGGAAGTCAACGGCAGCAACGCCCACCCGCTGTGGAAGTGGCTCACCGCCGAGGCCCCGGGCATCCTGGGCAGCCAGCAGATCAAGTGGAACTTCACGAAGTTCCTGGTCGGCCGCGACGGGCAGGTGATCAAGCGCTACGCCCCCACCGACACACCGGAGTCGATGCGCCGGGACATCGAGGCGGCACTGGTCGGGTCGGCGGCATGAGCGTGCGGGGCGTGTTCGGGCACCTGGAGCCTTACGCCGGCGACCCGATCCTCTCGCTCAACGAGGCCTACGGCAACGACCCGCGTCCGCACAAGATCAATCTGTCCATCGGCATCTATTTCGACGACGCCGGACATATCCCTGTGCTGGGCTGCGTGCGCGAGGCCGAGGCCGCGCTGCTCGCCGAAGGCGCGGCCAAGCCCTATTTGCCCATAGAAGGCGCGCCCGCGTGCCGGCGCGCGGTGCAGGAACTGCTGTTCGGCCACGGTCATGAGGCGGTCAGGAACAACCGCATCGCGACCTTGCAGACAGTGGGCTCAAGCGGGGGCTTGAAGGTCGGCGCTGATTTCCTCAAGCGCTGGTTCCCGGCCAGCGAAGTGTGGATGAGCGACCCCACCTGGGACAACCACCGCGCGATGTTCGAAGGCGCGGGCGTGACGGTGCATTCCTACCCCTACTACGACGCAGCCACCGGCGGCTTGAAGTTCGACGCGATGATTGCCACGCTGCGGACGCTGCCCGCGGGGAGCGTGGTGCTGCTGCACGCGTGCTGCCACAACCCCACAGGCGTGGACCTGACGCACCGGCAGTGGGAGGAACTCATCCCGCTGCTGCGCGAGCGCAGCCTCATGCCCTATCTCGACCTCGCTTATCAAGGCTATGGCGAAGGCATTGCCGAAGACGCCTTCGCCGTGCGCACCCTGGCCGAGGCGGGCGTGCCCTTCTTCGTGGCGAACTCGTTTTCCAAAAGCATGAGCCTGTACGGCGAACGTGCCGGCGCACTTTCAGTGGTGTGCCGCGACTCCGCCGAGGCTGAGCTGGTGCTGGGGCAGCTCAAGGCCACAGTGCGCCGCAACTACTCCAGCCCGCCCATCCATGCCGGGCTGGTGGTGGCGAAAGTGCTCGCAGAGCCGCGGCTTCGCGCCGCGTGGGAAGCCGACGTGGCAGCGATGCGTGGGCGGATCCTCGCCATGCGCCGCAGCCTGCATGCGGTGCTTACCGCAAAGCTGCCCAATCGCAACTTCGACTACTTCCTCAGCCAGCGCGGCATGTTCAGCTACACCGGCCTCACCGCCTTGCAAGTGGACCGGCTGCGCGAGGAGCACGCGGTGTACCTCGTGCGTTCCGGGCGCATGTGCGTCGCGGGGCTGAACACGCGCAACGTCGAAGCCACAGCGGCCGCGATGGCGGCGGTGATCAGTCAGTCCTAGTCCACTGACTCAGATGAATGGCACCCCCGGCGTGAATGCCATTCATCTTTCAGTGGACTAGCCACCCATCCTCATTCTGACCACGCTTGGCGCGCCGTCTTCGCGCGGCGTGACCAGGAATACGTTGCCGTAGTCCCGGCCTGGGATGCGGATGTGCTTGGCGTGGCCAAGCGCACTCAGCGCGTCCGCCACGCCGTCGGCATCGGCGATGACCATCACGCGCTGGCCCGCATGGGCGCTGCGAAGCTGCTGCACCAGTGCGTCCGCGCCTGCTGGCATGACGACGGGCGTGCGCCCCATCCGCTTGGCGATAGGCAGGGCGGTCTGTTTCGCGGCGGGCGCATCGGCCACGTAGACCGCGGCCAGGCCAGCGTCGCCGAACATCGTGGCAAGCCGGCGCGCACGCTCCTGCCCGGCGCGCGACAGTGAGGCCTCGTGCGCCGAGGCCGAAAGCCCACTCGCCAGCTCGGCATGCCGAACAAGGATCACCGCCTGCTGCGCAGACGCTGCGAGCGGCAGCACGGCACAGACCAGAGAGAAGATGAAGCGCAGCATCATGACAAATCCCTTGCTCTGAACATGTAGCGATTCTTGATGCCCGGCGCCCCAGAGCCACAGCCCGGGAACGCGGGGGCCACCCGCACCACGGCGTGACGGAGTTGCCGCCCGCCGTCGAAACATGGATGAGCAGGCCCGCGGACTGCTCTGTTACTTGGCCTGCGGCTGCGACGCCAGTCGCTGCGCCGCGGCCGCCCTGAGCGCCTTCAGCTTCTCGCGCGGGTCTTCGCGGGCCACCGTCTCATGCAGCTTCATCTCGGCGATGAAACGGCTGGGCACACCGGCCACTGTGTCGCGCCCACGCTTGCGGCGGCGCAGCGTGCTGACCGCCAACGTGGTGCGGGCCCGCGTGATGCCCACATACATCAGCCGGCGCTCCTCTTCGAGGCGCTCGGGCGTCATCTCGTCGTCCTCGCTCTTGAACGGCAGCAGGCCCTCGTTCACACCGACAAGCACGACGTGCGGCCACTCCAGGCCCTTGGCGGCATGCAAGGTCGACAGCGTGATGACGTTCTGGTCGTCACCGCGCTCGGCCAAGCTGATGATGACCGAGATGGTCTGCGCCACGTCGAGCACGCTCTTCTTCTCAGTCTCTACGGTGAGGCCGCCGTCGTTCTCGATCTCGCCTCCGCAGCGCTTGGCCACCCAATCGACGAAGTCCAGCACGTTCGACCAGCGCGATGATGCGAGCTTCTCGTTGTCCTCGCTCTCGTAGAGGTGCTTCTCGTAGCCGATGTCCACCAGCCAGCCCATGAGCAGCGCCTTGGCATCCTCGGCGCCCACGGTGTGCCGGGCGCGGTATTCGAGGTCGTTCACGTAGCGACCAAACTCATGCAGCGCGCCAATGGCGCGCGAGCTGATGGCCGCGCCGAGGCTTTCGGCAAACAGCGCCTCGTACAGGCTCAGCTTCCACTTGGCCGAGAACTCGCCGAGCTGGCCCAGCGTCTGGTGACCAATGCCGCGCTTGGGCGTGGTCACGGCGCGCAGGAACGCCGGGTCGTCGTCGTTGTTCACCAAGAGCCGCAGCCAGGCGCACAGGTCCTTGATCTCGGCACGGTCAAAGAAGCTCTGGCCGCCCGACACCTTGTAGGGCAGGTTGGCCTTGCGCAGCGCCTTCTCGAACACCTTGGCCAGGTGGTTGGCCCGATAGAGGATGGCGAAGTCCTTGAACTCCACCTGCCCGCCCTGGCTGCGCAGCGACTGAATGCGCGCTACGGCCCGCTCGGCCTCGTGCTCCTCGCCGTCGCATTCGACCACCTTCACCGGCTCGCCATCACCGAAGTCGCTCCACAGCTTCTTCTCGAACAGCTTGGGGTTGTTCGCGATGACGGCATTGGCCGCGCGCAGGATGTGCCCGGTGGAGCGGTAGTTCTGTTCCAGCGGAATGATCTTGAGCTGCGGGAAATCCTGTGGCAGCCGGCGCAGGTTCTCGATGGTGGCGCCACGCCAGCCGTAAATGCTCTGGTCGTCGTCGCCCACGGCTGTGAACATGGCGCGCTCGCCAGCCAGTAGCTTGAGCAGCTCGTACTGGATGGCGTTGGTGTCCTGGTATTCGTCGACCAGCAGATAGCGCAGCTGGTCCTGCCACTTGGCACGGCACTCGGCGTCGCGCTGCAGCAGCCGATACGGCACGCCGATCAGGTCGTCGAAGTCCACCGCCTGGTAGGCCGCGAGGCGTTCCTCGTAAAGGCGCATCACGCGCACCGCCACGCGCTCGTCGTCGTTCTGGGCCGCGCCCTCGGCCTGCTCGCTGTTCAGGCCCTGGTTCTTCCACAGGCTGATGGTCCACTGCCAGCGGCGCGCCAGCGCGTTGTCCGTGCTGCCGCCGGCGTCCTTGAGGATGGACAGCACGTCGTCGCTGTCCATGATGCTGAACTCCGACTTCAGGCCCACGCGGTCGCCTTCGCTGCGCAGGATGCGCACGCCGAGCGAATGGAAGGTGCTCACCACCAGATTCTTGGCCGCCCGCGGGCCGATGAGCTGCTTGGCCCGCTCTCGCATCTCGGCCGCGGCCTTGTTGGTGAACGTGATGGCCGCGATCTGGCCCGGCGCATAGCCCGCCTGGAGGAGGCGCGCGATCTTGTGCGTGATCACGCGGGTCTTGCCCGAGCCGGCGCCCGCGAGCACGAGACAAGGCCCCCCCAGGTGGTGGACGGCATCGAGCTGGGCGGGGTTGAGGGAAGCGGGGAGAGACGACACGAAGAAGGAGAGGGGCGCGCGAACGGCGGGCCATGATAGCCACGCAGATTGGCGCTTCGCCCATTCGCCGCCGCACGGTTCACGAGGGCAGGCATTCGGCCACGCGATCCGGGACAACACCTGGTTCGGCCGGCGGATCGAGGCTGAGCACATGGGCTTGTCCGCACCAGGGCCGGACCGCAGACCCGATCATGTGCCGATCCATTGCGAGGGCCCACATGAAACTCGTCACCTGGAACATCCAATGGGGGCGCGGCGCCGACGGCCGTGTGGACCTGGACCGCATCGTGACGCACGCGCGGCGATTCGCGGATTTCGACGTGCTGTGCCTGCAGGAAGTGTCGACTGGCCACCCGGAGCTCCCCGGTTGCGATGGCGCGGACCAGTTCGCGGCCCTGGCCGCCCGGCTGCCGGGGTTCGCGCGGCTGGATGGTGTGGCCACCGACACGCCACACCCATCGGGCGAGCGACGCCGCTTCGGCAACATGATCCTCACCCGGCTGCCGGTGCGGCAGGTGTTTCGCCACCTGCTGCCCTGGCCGGTGGATCCCGCCGTGCCCAGCATGCAGCGCGCCGCCCTTGAGGCCACGCTCGACACGCCGCTCGGCCTCGTGCGCGTGGTGACGACGCACCTGGAGTACTACTCGACACTGCAGCGCGCGGCGCAGGTCGAGCGCCTGCGCGATCTGCATGCGGAAGCCACGGCACACGCGCTGTCGATGCGGCCAGGCACGCCGGACGAAGGGCCGTTCGACCGCATCGCGCGCGGCGCGGCGGCCATCCTTGCGGGGGACTTCAACTTCAAGCCCGACGAGGCCGAGCACGTGCGGCTGATGTCGCCCATCGACGCGGCCACGCCGTCGTGGCGCGACGCCTGGGAACTGACCCATCCGGGGCAGCCGCATGCACCCACGGTGGCGGTGCACGACCAAAGCCAGTTCCCCGGCCCGCCGTTCACCTGGGACTACGTGTTCGTCAGCGCCGACCTCGCACCGCATGTGCGCGAGGTGCAGGTGGACGGGCACAGCGACGCATCCGATCACCAGCCTGTCCTGCTGAGTTGGGACTGAGCATCGC
>CBFHAS010000029.1:0-40184 GCA_965653625.1 uncultured Burkholderiaceae bacterium
CTAATATGCGCAAAGGCCCCCCGTCATGACGGGGGGCCTTTTTCGTATGCGCCCATCGTATAAGGCCAATGCCTGCGCAAGTGCGAAGACGTGCTCCGGCTGGTAGTTGCCGACCAAGGCGGCGCGAATCTTGCCGAAACTCTCGCGGCAGCGAACATCCCGCATGGACGCCAGGACGTCCGGGTCGGTGCGGCCGGATGCGTGCACTGGCGGGTGCCGAACCTATCTAGGTCCGACTATCTATACATGATGGGTCGCTGTTTTTCACAAGCATTGGCGCCAACCCGCAGCTGTCGATTTACGGAATCGTGAACATGCTGACCACGCGCCTCGCCAAGCGCCACAGTGGCCGGCACGTATCGCTCGCGTGAAACTCCCCGGCGCACGGGCGCGCTAGCATCTCGGCATGCTTGCCCGCCTCCAACAAGCGATCACTGTCGGGCTCTTCGCGGCTGCGTCTGGATGGGCGGGCTACTTCCTTGGGCGCGACGAGCCGGTCCTGGCGCTCGGGGGGGCACTCATCATCATCTTTCTTTACGCTTTCGTTCTGGCGATCGAGTTCGTTCTGCTGTGGTTCATCAGCCGGGCCGATTCAACGCCCCGGGCGACGCCGTGGCAGCTTGCCAAGGCATGGTGGGGCGAGGTGTTGATGGCGCCACGGGTGTTCTGCTGGCGCCAGCCCTTTCGCTCCATGGTCGAGCCGGATTTCCTGCCGACTGGTGGCGGGCGCAGGGGCGTGGTGCTGGTGCACGGCTTCGCGTGCAACCGCGGCATTTGGAACCCATTGATGCAGCAACTGCGCGCACGCGGCGTGCCTTTCGTCGCAATCAATCTCGAACCCGTGTTTGGCTCCATCGACGGTTATGCCGATGGGGTGGAGGCGGCAGTGCACCGCGTGGAATCGGCCACGGGATTGCCGCCGGTCATCGTGGCGCACAGCATGGGAGGGCTGGCCGTGCGTACATGGATGGCCGCCCATGGGGCCGACGCCCGTGTGCATCGAGTCATCACGATCGGTGCGCCGCACCGGGGCACATTCCTCGGGCGATTCGCGCACACGACGAACACGCGGCAGATGCGTATGGGCTGCGACTGGCAACGTGCGCTGGCCAGCAGTGAACCCCTGCAGCGGTTCTCGCGCTTCACCTGCCTCTATGGGCACTGCGACAACGTCGTTTTCCCCGCCTCGAACGCCACGTTGCCCGGTGCTGACAACCGGCATATCCCGGGCGTAGCGCATGTGCACATGGCGCATCACCCGCAGGTGCTGGACGAAATCCTGCGCTGGTCCGATGCGGGAGAGGTGCTCCCCGCAGGGGCGTGCGCTGGCACCCCGTAGCGGGACTGCAATCAGGCGATCGGAATGCGCGCCTCGCTTGGCAGCACGGTGCCGGCCTCAATTTCCGGCAACTGCCGCACCTCACGGTAGATCGGCGTGAAATCCGGTGCGGTGGCGTCGAACAGCTGCTGGAAGGAGTCGATCACGAAGTAGGTGGCTTGGTAGGTGTCGATCCGGTAGCGCGTGCGCATGATCCGCCGCAAGTCGAAGGCCACCCGTGCGGGCTCGGGATCGCGCACGCTGTGGCGCAGCTCGCCGGCCGAGGAGAGGATGCCGGCACCATAAGCTCTGACGCCATCAGGCCCACGCAACAGACCGAACTCCACCGTGTACCAGTACAGCCGAGCAAGCAACTCGCACGCGTCGAGTCGGCTGGCCTTCAGACCGCCGGCACCGTAAGCCTGTATGTAATCGGCGAACACCGGATTGAACAGCAGCGGCACGTGCCCGAAGAGATCATGGAACACATCGGGCTCCACGATGTACTCGAACTCCTCGGGACGGCGCAGCCACCGGGTGACGGGAAAGCGTCGCGCCGCCAAGAGGTCGAAAAAGGCTTCCTCTGGGATGAGTCCTGGCACGGCGACCACTTCCCAGCGGGTCAGCCGATGCAGCCTCTCGGAAAGTTCTTCAAAGCGGGGAATGCAGTCGGGGGCGCCAAGGTGTGCCACCGCGTCGATGAACGGCTGGCATGCCAAGCCAGGCAGTTGCGCCGACTGGCGTTGGTGGAGGCGGCGGTATAGCTCGTGCTCGGCCTCGGTGTACTCGGACCAATCCTGCTCGCAGGTGTAGTCGGGGCGCGCCCGAGCGTAATCGCCGCGAGGCGGCCGATCCCCTTGGCCATAGGTCACGGGGGCGACGCCCTGATTCACGGCTTTGGTGTCCTGCATCTCAGGCCTCGTGCGCGATGAATGCACTCTACGCCAGTCGACTTGAGCCGAGGCTGCTAGTGCGGGAAACGCCATGTCGGCGCATCGGGCGCGTCAGCTGTCCAAGGCGCCCACCAGTGCGCGCGCGGCGACTTCTGAAAGATTGAGCAGCGCGGCGACGTCGCGCAAGTCGTCGGGCAACGCAGCGTTGTCCCAGCCGTGCGACGTGTGGCGGGCCAGGCGCATCGCCAGCGCCACGCTACGCGTACTGGGATGCTCGGCGTGGCGGTCATCGGTGATGCGCTTGAGCCGCTCAGGCAGGCGCCATGCGCCCATCAGCGCCTGCTGCAGTTCGCCCAGTGTGACGTTCAGCACCTCGCGCTGCACACACGCAGAGCGAAGGGCCGGGTCAGCCCTCTGCGCGTCACGGATGCGTAACGCCAGCATGGGCGCATGGCACCACAACAGCATGTCGGCGAAGTCGTGCAGCAACGCGGCATGGTGGATGCCTGCGGCCTCGGGATCCGTGCGGTGCACCGCAAAGCCAAGGGCGAAGCGGGCCGCACGGTGCGCGCGGCGCAGCACCTCTCTCAGGCCTTCCAGCGCAGCGGGCTGGTCATGCAGCTTTTCCTCCACCGTGGCCAGCGAGCCGAGGTCGCGAAAGAAGGGGCCGATGCCCATCATCACGACGGCGGAAGTCACGGTTTCGGGCGCGCTCAGCACGCGGGCTGGCCGGTGCACCGCGGCATGCACCAGCACGCGCAGCGTCATGAGCGGGTCGCCGGAGAGGGTTTCGCCGATCAGGTTGGCGTCCACTGAGTCCTCGGCTTGGTGCAGTTCCTCCATGGCCTGGGCAGTGCCCGCCAGCACCGGGATCGGCATGCGGCAGAACTGCGCGGTCCATTCAGACAGATTGCGCAGCGGGCTGCTGAGTCGGTCGGTCTCCATGCGGCTTCGCTGTCCGGGGCGATCTCCGTGTCGTCCCTCGGTTGTCGGCAGTTTCAGGCGCAGGCTTGAACCGCGCTACTTACCGACGGGCTGTGGCTTCAGGTCCATGCCGACCTTCTTGTTGACGAACTGCAGCGTGGCGACCTTGGAGAGATTGACCTCGCCTGGCTTGTAGAGCCCGGCTCTTACCATCTGTGCGTGGAAGTCGCGGATGCGGACCTCGCTCATCGCTCCGATGCCGTTCACCAGCGTCTCGCCCGAATCCACGATGCCCTGCGTTTTCAGCAATGCGACCGAGGCTTCCATTTCCGCCTCGCTCATGTCGGGGTTGTCTCGCATCATCATCTCGTGCGCCGCCTTTCGGTCGCCGTAAAGGTAGTGGTTCCAGCCGATGATGGAAGCATCAACAAAGCGCTGCACCAGGCCCGGCTGGTTCTTCACCATCTCGGCACGCGCTTCGATGAGGGTGGAGTAAGTGGAAAAGCCATGGTCAGCCAGCAGGTGGACTACCGGCTTGAAGCCGCCCTGCTTCTCCACATAGATTGGCTCGGCGACCGAGTAGCCCTGCTGCAGCGCGTTGCGGTTGGCGAGGAAGGGGCCGAGGCTGTAGTTGTAGGGGCGAAGCGCCTCGTCCTTGAACCCGTGCGTCACCTTGAGCCACTGCCACCAGGTGAACTGTCCGTCCTTGGCGATCAGTGCGACCGGTGCATTTTTCAAGCTGGCGAAGCTTTCGTGGCCTTGACCGGGATGAGCCATGAGCGCCTGCGGGTCCTTCTGGAACATCGCGGCCACCACGACCGTCGGTACGCCGTTCTTCACGTTGTCGAAGCTGTGCAGCAGGTTGCCGGTCATGAGGAAGTCGATGCGGCCGGCCGGCAGCAGCGGGCGATTGTTGACCTGGGGGCCGCCGGGCTGGATGGTCACCACAAGACCGTGCCGGCGGTAGGTGCCATCGACTACTGCCTGGTAGAAGCCGCCGTGCGCGGCTTGGGCCTTCCAGTTCGTGCCGAAGACGACCTTGTCTTCCGCATGGGCGGCGGTGGCGAGCAGCATGCCGGCGGCGGCAAGGGCCAAAAGCTTGTTCATTTTGGGTTCTCCTGAGGGCGCGAGTCGGGCCCTTGATGGTGACGCAGCAGCGCGCGCGACAGCGCACCGAAACCCCAGAAGATCAGCACGCCGGTGGCGACCAGCAGCGACAGCGCGGCGAACATCTTCGGGGTTTCGGTCCGAAAGCTGGCCTCAAGGATGCGCGACGCCAGCCCCGTCTCGCGGCCGGCGGCGCCGGCCACCATCTCGGCGGTGACCGCGCCGATGAGGCTCAGCCCGCCAGAGATCTTCAGCCCGGCCACGAAGTAGGGCAGCGCGGAAGGCGCCAGCAGCAGGCGCAGCCGCTGCAGCGGCGTGGCGCGGTACAGGCGAAAGAGATCCACCAGGCACGGATCCGCGGCACGCAGCCCGGCCACGGTATTCGACAGAATCGGAAAGAAGGCCACGATCCAGGCGCACAGCAGCAGTGCGGCAGTCGTGCTTTCCACGTAGATGAGGATGAGCGGTGCGATGGCCACCAGCGGCGTGACCTGCAGCACCACGGCCAGCGGGAACAGCGCCAGTTCCAGCGGTCGCGACAGCGCGAATACCGATGCCGCCAGCACGCCGCCGGCGCTGGCCAGCGCGAGGGCGCCGAAGGTGATCTTCAGCGTGAACCACCAACTGCCAGCCAGCGAGGCGAAGTTCGCGGCCAAAGTGCTCAACACCAACGAAGGCGCAGGCAAGGTGTAGTGCGGAATATGCGCCCAACGCACCAGCCCTTCCCACAGGGCCAGCAGGCCCAGCAGACTCATCACAGGCAGCAGGCGAGCGGGAATCACGCGGGCGATGCGGCGATCGCGCCGTCAGCATGGGTTTGCAGCGCGGCCGACAAGGTGCGGCACGCCTGCCAGAACTGCGGTGAGCTGCGGAAGCTCGGGGAGCGCGGATAAGGTTCGTTTATCTGCAACTCGGCCACCACGCGCCCAGGTCGTGCGCCCATCACCAGCACCCGCTGGCTGAGGAATACGGCCTCGAACACGCTGTGGGTGACGAACATCACGGCCATCGGCCGCGACTGCCACCATCGCAGCAGATCGTCGTTGAGCCGCTGACGCGTGATCTCGTCCAGCGCAGCGAAGGGCTCGTCCATCAGCAGAACGGGGGGTGCGGTGACGAGCGCCCGGGCAATCGAGGTGCGCATCTTCATGCCACCGGACAGCTGCTTCGGAAAAGCGGATTCGAAGCCCTCCAGCCCCACGCTGCGCAGCATGGCGCGGATGCGCTCGCCAGCGGCGTCCCGTGACACGCCGGCCAAGCGCAGCGGGAGCCAGACGTTGTCAAACACGCTGGCCCAGGGCATGAGCGTGGGTTCCTGGAAGACGAACGCGGTGGCGGCCGCCGCATCGCCACGCGTGGCCGGCGAGTCCACGCGTCCGGCGCTCGGCGCATCGAGCGCCGCAGCCAGGCGCAAGACCGTGCTCTTGCCGCAGCCGGAAGGCCCCAGCAGCGATACGAACTCGCGCTCGTCGACCTGCAGCCGCACCCCGGCCAGCGCCACGGTGCCGTTGGCGAAGCGCTTGTCAACGTCGTGCAGCGAAATGAACGCGCGGTTCGGCATGGGCGGCAGTGTGCCGCATCTCCTGGGGCCGCCGGGGATGCGCCTGACAGGGCGATGCCCCGCCGATACGATGAAGCTTCATCGTTCAAGGAGGCGCCATGCAGCCGTTCGTTTTTGCATCCGCGGACACGCGCCCCTCGCTGGGCCTGGGCACTTGGCGCATGGGCGAGTTAGCGCGACACCGCGCCGAAGAGATCGCAGCCGTGCGGCTCGCGCTGCAACTGGGTTACCGGGTCATCGACACCGCCGAGATGTACGGTGAGGGCGGCGCAGAGGAGGTGGTCGGCGAGGCGCTGCGCCAGGCAATGCAGGCGGGTGAACTTCGGCGGGAGGACGTCTTCATCGTCTCGAAGGTGTACCCGCACAACGCGAGCCGAGAAGGGACCCGGGCCGCCTGCCAGCGCAGTCTTGGTCGATTGGGGCTCTCGCAGATCGACCTGTATCTGTTGCACTGGCGCGCCCAGCATGCGCTACGGGAAACGGTGGCTGGCTTCGAAGCGCTAAAGGACGAGGGCCGGATCCGCCATTGGGGCGTGAGCAACTTCGACCGTGGCGACATGGAAGAACTCTTTGGCGTGGAACGGGGTGACCGTTGCGCGGCCAATCAGGTGTATTACGCGCTGGACGAGCGCGGCATCGAGTTTGAACTGCTGCCATGGCTGCGCTCGCAGCGGGTGCCCTGCATGGCTTACAGCCCGCTGGGCCAGGGCCGCCTGGCACGCGATGCATCGCTTGCGGCCATCGGTCGCCGGTACGGCACCTCGGCGGCGCAGGTGGCGTTGGGGTGGCTGCTGGCGCAGCCGGGTGTGATGGCCATCCCGAAGGCCGTGCGCAAGCCGCACCTGCGTGAGAATCTGGCGGCGGGAAGCCTCGTGCTTTCGGACGAAGATCTCGCAGAGATCGATCATCGATTTCCCCCGCCGCAGCGCAAGGGGCCGCTGGCCGTCATCTGATCATGAGCAAACCGGCGCAGGTTCACGGCGCCGGTCGGTCGTGTCCTCGTGCTGGACCGCGCAATGGCCTACTTGCGCTTGCCGATCTGGTTGCCGACCACGCCGCCGACTGCGGCGCCGCCCACCGTGCCGGCTGCGCTGCCGTCAGTCAGCACAGAGCCAGCGACGCCGCCGATGGCGGCACCGGCCGCCGTGGTCTTGTCGCGATGCGACATGTTTTCGCAGCCGGCCAGCCCGAAGGCCAATGCGGCCAGCAAAGCCGTGCTCGAGAGGGTTCGTACGGGAGTGCTCATTCGCGCTTCTCCTGACATGGCCGCGGCGGCACACATGCTTGCCAGCGGATACCGTGAGCTTGCACCTGGCCTCAGGCCGTGTCGGTCAGGCGGCGCGGCAACCGGGTGTCCGGCGCTTCCTACAGGGAGGGAGCCGCGCTGTGGGTGCGCTATTCCTCCTCCTTGACCTTGTACTGGCTCGCCAGCTGCTGCTGGAGAGTCGGTGGCACCGCTTCGTAGTGGCTGAACTCGAGGGTGTACCGCCCCTCGCCGCCCGTCATGCCGTTCAGGCGCGCCTGGTAATTGCTGAGCTCCGACAGCGGCACCTGGCCGTTGACGATCATCGTGCCGGCCTGCAGGGCCTGCGTGCCGCTCACCTGCCCGCGTTTGGAGGACAGGTCGCCCGTGATGTCGCCCATGGCGTGCTCCGGCGCAGTGATTTCCACCCTGACGATGGGCTCCAGCACGATGGGCCTGGCCTTCAGCATGGCGTCGATGAACGCCTTGCGGCCGGCGGTGGTGAAGGCGATGTCCTTGGAGTCTACCGAGTGCGCCTTGCCGTCGTATACGGTGACCTTCACGTCCTTCACGGGAAAGCCCGCGATGACACCGCTGTCCATGGCCTGGCGCACGCCCTTTTCGACCGCCGGGATGAACTGGTTCGGGATGGCGCCGCCCTTCACGTCGTCGGCGAACTCGAAGCCGGCACCGCGAGGTAGGGGCTCCACGCGCAGAAACACCTCGCCGAACTGCCCGGCGCCGCCGCTTTGCTTCTTGTGCCGGTGGTGGCCCTCGGCCGGCGCGGCGATGGTCTCGCGATAGGCGATGCGCGGCGGGCGCGTGTTCACCTCGCACTTGTACGTCTCGGTCATTCGGTCCAGCAGCGTGCGCAGGTGCAGCTCGCCCAGGCCGTAGACCACGGTTTCGTTGGTGGTGGCCACGTGCTCCACCTTCAGGCAGGGGTCCTCGTCGACCAGCTTCTGCAGGATCTCCCACATGCGCTGCTCGTCGCCGCGCCTCCTGGGCTCGATGGCCAGGCCGTGGACGGGCAGCGGGAACTCCAGCGGCTTCAGGTGCAGGTGGTCGTCTTCGGCGGCATCGTGAAGCACAGCGTCGAAGTGCATCTCGTCGACCTTGGCGACGGCACAAATGTCGCCCGGCACGCCGCGCGCGACCTCGACGTGGTCCTTGCCCTGGAGCATGAACAGGTGCCCCACCTTGAACGGCTTGCGGCCGTCGCCGATGTAGAGCTGGCTGTCCTTGGTGACGGTGCCCTGGTGGATACGGAAGATGCCCATCTTGCCGACATACGGATCCACCGTGACTTTGAAGACGTGCGCAATCACGTGCTTGCGGGCGTCAGGCTCGGCATGCAGCTCCACCGCGTCGGGACCCTCGCCCTTGTAGAACTGTGGTGGGTTGCCTTCGGTGGGATTTGGCAACAGCCTGTCGAAGACGTCGAGCAATTCAGCCACGCCCGCGCCATTGCGTGCGGAGACGAAGCAGATGGGAATGAGGTGGCCCTCGCGCAGCGCCTGCTCCAGCGGCGCATGCAACTCGGCCGGGTCGACGTCGCCCTCGTTGAGGTAGCGCTCCACGAAGTCGGGATCGACCTCCACCACCTGCTCCACCAGCGCGCGGTGTGCCTTCTCCACCGAGGAGAAATCCGCCTCGTGGCCCGGCTGAGCTGAAGGGTTGAAGAAGCAGTCCACCACTTCGGTGCCGCCGGCGGCCGGCAGGTTCAGCGGCAGGCACTCCTTGCCGAACTGCAACTGCAGCTGTGCCACCAGGCCGGGCAGGTCGATGCCTTGGGCGTCGATCTTGTTGATGATGATCATGCGGCACAGGCTGCGCTTGGCCGCCCACTCCATCATGCGAGTGGTCATCATCTCGATGCCCACTTGGGCGTTCACCACCACGGCGGCGGTGTCCACGGCTTCCAGGGCGGTGAGCGACTGGCCGACGAAGTCGGCATAGCCCGGCGTGTCCACAAGGTGGATGCGCGCCCCACGGTGGTTGAAGTGGACCAGCGACGAGTTGAGCGAGTGCTGTGCGCGCTTTTCCAGGGGGTCGAAGTCGCACACGGTGGTGCCGCGCTCCAGGCTCCCTGGTGCCCCGATCGCCCCCGCCTTGTTCAGCAGCGTTTCCACCAGGCTGGTCTTGCCCGTTGCCGCCTGCCCGACGAGGGCGGCCGTTCGGATGCAGTCGATCTCCGGATTCGATGTCGACATGGCGCTCTCCTGAGACGGTCCGATGGCGTTGAGCGTACGGGATCGGGCCGCCGGGGGCAAATGGACATGCGGGGCCCCCGATCCGCGGCATGGACACGTTGCACCGGCGGCTTGAAGCTGTGCGTGCCCATTGCCGCGGGCCGAATGAAGGTCCGGTCGTCCTACAGAGGGCTGCAAGGCCGGCTGACAGACCGGATAGCTTGCTGGCGGCACAGTGGGTTCTGTTCCGCGGGCACCGCAATTGCTGAGGCTGTCGCATGAACCCTGTGCCGTGCTGGCTGTGCATGCCGCACCATGCGGTGCCAGGGTCCGGGCTTGCACGCCGCGGCTGCGCGGGCGGGGCCATTGCACTGGCAGCTTGTGGTGCCGCATGCGCGCAGACGGCTGAGCAGATGCCTGCCGTGCCGGCTGAAATGACCGCCGCCGTGCTGAACACTCCCGACGCAGCACGCTGGGCGCTTGTTCCGGAGGTGCATGCGGAGCGCATCCGGCTCGTGTCGCCGGGCACCGCGCCGCTGGCGCCGGATGGCACCCCGGTCAATCATCTGGAGGCCGTCAATGTTCGGTGGTGGCTGTTGCGCGGTTCGGCGGGTGTGGGCTTGGGTGTGGGCACGCTGGACCTCCGTCCGTCTTCCGCCGAGGCACAGGGGCCGCCGTCCGCGATGGCGCAGCCCATCGCGATACCCGTGCATCTGGCGCCCACTGTCTCGGTCGGCATGCAACTTCGCATGACGGGACAGTCGGCGCTCTACGCCGACGCCTCGGGTGCCATGGGGCTGCCGCCCGATGGAAGCCTCGGGTATGTGCGAACCAAGGTCGGCCTGGAATGGAAGCCGGCCAAGGCGCGCTTCGGGCTGGACGAGGGCCGCGTGGGCGTCCAGTTCGATTCGGGTTACCGCCTGTCCTTCCGGCTGAGGCGCGGCGGGTTGGGCGTGTACCTGCGTGGCCAGTTCTGATGCGAGGAACGCAAATGCCCAAGTCCACGAAACCCGATGCCGGCCAGACCCCCTTGCCGCAGCAGCGCGACGAGCGCGGCGGTGTGGGGGGCGTGGAAGAACAGGTGCTCGGCACCGCCCGGCGCGAGCGCAAGCGCGTACCCAAGCTGCCGCACGAGCGTGACGAGACGACGGGAACCAATTCCACTGCCTCGGAAACCGGCCAGGGCAACCGCGAGCTGATGCGCCAGGCGCAGGAAGACGTCGAAAGCGGTAAGCAAGACACCGACCGCGGGCCGGTGATGGACAGCACCTACCACAAGCTGCGCAAGGGCACCTGAGCGCCCTGGGCTCGCCTCACTGGAACGCGACTTCCGCGAAGCTGCGCAGCTTGCGGCTGTGCAGTTGGTCGAAGCCTCCTTGGCGTAGCAGTTCGATGGCGCGCATGCCGATGCGCAGGTGCTGGTCGACCCGCTCGCGATAGAAGTGGTTGGCCATGCCGGGCAGCTTGATTTCCCCGTGCAGCGGCTTGTCGCTCACGCACAGCAAGGTGCCGTAGGGCACGCGAAAACGAAAGCCGTTGGCCGCGATGGTGGCCGACTCCATGTCGAGCGCGATCGCGCGGCTCTGGCTGAATCGCCGCTCGGGAGTGCGTTGCGGCAGCAGTTCCCAATTGCGGTTGTCGGTGCTGGCCACCGTGCCGGTGCGCATGATGCGCTTGAGTTCCCGGCCCGTGAGCTGGGTGATGTCGGCCACCGCGGCCTGCAGGGCCAGCTGCACTTCTGCCAGCGGCGGCAGCGGCACCCACAGCGGCAGGTCTTCATCGAGCACGTGGTCCTCGCGCACGTAGCCGTGTGCCAGTACGTAGTCGCCCAGCTGCTGCGTGGTGTGCAGGCCGGCGCAATGCCCAAGCATGATCCAGGCATGCGGGCGCAGCACGGCCACGTGGTCGGTGATGGTTTTGGCGTTCGCGGGTCCGACGCCGATGTTGATCATCGTGATGCCGCTGCGGTCATTGCGCACGAGGTGGTAGGCCGGCATCTGCGGCAGGCGCGGTGGCGGCGCACCCTGGTCGTCGCCAGGACGCATGGGCAAGCCCGCGCGGCGCGTGACCACGTTGCCCGGCTCCACGAAGGCCACGTAGTCGCCTTCGCCGTCGGCCGCGGCCATGGCCTCGTGGCCCAGCCGCACGAACTCGTCGATGTAGAACTGATAGTTTGTGAACAGCACGAAGTTCTGGAAATGCTCGGGCGCGGTGCCTGTGTAGTGGCGCAGGCGGTGCAGCGAATAGTCGACCCTCGGCGCGGTGAACAGCGACAGCGGCTGCGCCTCGCCCGGGCGCGGCTCGTGCGTGCCGTTGGCGATGCCGTCGTCCATGGCGCCCAGGTCGGGCAGGTCGAAAAGGTCGCGCATCAGCAGGCGCCGGCCTGCGTCGAGCGAGCCTTCGAGGTGATCGTTCTCGGCCAGCGAGAAATGCACCGGGATCGGCTGCGTGCTGGTGCCGATCTCCAGCGACACGTGGTGGTTCTTCAGCAGCAGCCGGAACTGCTCGAGGTAGTAGTCGCCGAACAGGTCGGGCCGGGTGAGTGTGGTCTCGTAGGTGCCCGGGCCCGCCACGAAGCCGTAAGAGAGACGGGAGTCGGCGCGCGCCACGGTATGGGTGTGCACACGCACGAACGGGTAGCAGGCGCGGACGTGCCGGTCGAGCGCCGCGCCGGCAACGAAGCGCTGCAGGGCTTCACGCAGGTGGGTCACGCTCGCATCGTAGATGGTGCGAGCCTGCGCCAGCGCCGCGGCGGGGTCGCTGTAGCGGGCGGGTGCGATGAAGGGCGGTGCCGAGGACATGAGTCTCCTTTGGGGAACGCATCCATTCTGCCCCTACACTGCCGCCGCCTATGTAGGAGACAGGTCAGCCATGCATGTGATGGTTCTCGGCAGTGGCGTGATCGGCGTGAGCTGCGCCTGGCAGCTGGCGCTGGCCGGACACCAGGTGACGGTGGTCGATCGCTGCGAAGCTGCGGGCCTGGAAACGAGCTACGCCAATGCGGGCGAGGTGTCGCCGGGCTACTCCTCGCCATGGGCCGGACCGGGCGTGCCGATCAAGGCCATCAAGTGGCTGCTGATGCGGCACCGCCCGCTGGTGCTGCGGCCCCACCTGGACCTTTCGATGCTGCGTTGGGTGGCGGCCATGCTGCGCAACTGCACCGCCGCGCGCTACGAGATCAACAAGAGCCGCATGGTGCGACTGGCCGAGTACAGCCGCGATTGTCTGCGCGAGCTGCGTGAACAGACGGGCATCCGATACGACGAGCGCATGCAAGGCACGCTGCAGCTGTTTCGCACGCAGCGCCAGCTTGACGCCACGGGTGCCGATGTCGCGATCCTTCGTCGCTATGGCGTTCGCTTCGAAGTGCTCGATCGCGCAGGCTGCATTCGCCAGGAGCCCGCGCTGGGGGGCGTGGCCGGGAAGTTCGTCGGCGGCCTGCTGCTGCCCGGCGACGAGACGGGCGACTGCTTCCTCTTCACGCAGCGACTCGCCGCGTTGGCCGCCGAGCGAGGCGTGGTGTTCCGCCACGGTGTGCCCATAGAGCGGCTGCTGCGCGAGGGCAGTCGAATCACGGGCGTGGTGGCCCAAGGCCAGACCTTGCGCGCTGACGCGTACCTGGTGGCGATGGGCAGCTTCTCGCCGATCTACCTCGCGCAGGTCGGCCTCCGTGTGCCGGTGTATCCGGTCAAAGGTTATTCGATCACCGTGCCGATCGACGATCCGCGTGGCGCGCCGGAGTCCACGGTGATGGACGAGACGCACAAGGTTGCGGTCACGCGGCTGGGCGACCGCATCCGCGCCGGGGGCACGGCCGAGCTGGCCGGCTACACGCTGAAGCTGCACGAGGCGCGGCGTCGCACGCTCGCGCATGTGGTGAACGATCTATTCCCCGGAGGCGGCAATGCTTCGCGCGCCGAGTTCTGGTGCGGATTGCGCCCGATGACGCCCGACGGCACTCCCATCGTCGGTGGCACGCGGTGGCCCAACCTCTTCATCGCCACCGGCCACGGCACGCTGGGCTGGACCATGGCCGCCGGCACGGGCATGGTGATGGCCGATCTGATCAGCGGCCGCGAGCCTGAGATCGACATGGACGGCCTCACGGTCGAGCGCTATCGCAACGCCTATCGATAGCCGCAAGATCATCCCCGGCAGGCGTCAGGGGCAGGTCAGGGGACGACGTTTCGCGCGATGATGCCGCTCCACCGGCCACTGCGGGCCGGCGAAGCGGAGGACATCTTGGCCAAGACCCCCGGGCGCATCCGTGTCGGTGTCGGCGGCTGGACCTACGAGCCGTGGCGCGACAACTTCTATCCCAAGGACTTGCCGGTCAGCCGGGAGCTTGAGTTCGCATCGCGGCAGCTCACCACCCTCGAGATCAACGGCACCTACTACAGCACCCAGAAGCCCGCCACCTTTGCCAAGTGGCGTGACCAGACGCCGGAAGGTTTCGTGTTTTCGGTCAAGGCTTCGCGCTACACGACCAATCGGCGCGAACTGGCCACGGCTGGGGAGTCGATCGAGCGCTTCATCGGCAGCGGCCTGGCTGAATTGGGGCCCAAGCTCGGACCCGTGCTGTGGCAGTTCATGCCCACCAAGCGCTTCGACGCGGAGGACTTCGAAGCCTTTCTGCAATTGCTGCCGCCCAGCGTCGACGGGCTGCCGCTGCGCCATGTCATGGATGTTCGTCACCCGAGTTTTCGCTGCGAGGAGTACCTGGCGCTGGCTCGCCGGCACGGTGTGGCGACCGTGTTTGCCGACTCGGACGAGTACCCATCGTTCGCCGACCTTACCGGCGAGCTTGTCTATGCCCGCCTGATGCGCGCCGAAGCTGAACTGGCCACCGGCTACGCGCCGCAGGCACTGGGCCGATGGGCCGAAGCGGTTCGCACCTGGGCCTGCGGGGGCGAGCCGGACTTGCCGCGGGTGGGGGGCGAAGCGCTCCGCCAGTCACCTCGCGACGTGTTCGTGCTGTTCATCAACGGTGCCAAGGAACGTGCACCGGCCGCGGCCATGGAGTTGCTGAAGCGGCTGGGCTGACGCCGGGCCCTCAGCCTGGGAGGCTGCGCCGGGTGCGCTTTGGGGCCACAATCGCGCGCGATGAGGCCGTCGGAAGATCCTGCCGCCCCACACGTTTCCAAGCTCGCCGTCCCGGCCCGCCCCATGCCCCGCATGCCCATCCACGACACCGTGCCTTGCCGATGAGCTTCCTGGCGATCGACGTCGGCAACACCCGGCTCAAATGGGCGCAGTACGCGTCGCCTCAGCCCGGGGCGAAGCTGCTCGCGCACGGCGCGGTCTTCCTGGAGCAGATCGACCGCCTGGCCGAGACGGACTGGAAGCATCTCGATGCGCCGTCCAGCATGTTGGGCAGCAACGTCGCCGGCGACGGTGTGAAGCGCCGCGTCGAAGAGCAGATGGAGATGTGGGACATCGCGCCTTCCTGGGTGGTGTCGTCTCAGCACGCGGGCGGAGTCACGAATGGCTACGACCATCCCAACCGGCTGGGCACCGACCGCTGGGTGGCGCTGATCGGCGCGCGCCACCGGGTGCTCGCCATGGGCGGCACACCCCGGCCGGCGCTGGTGGTAGTGGTGGGCACAGCGGTCACGGTCGATGCGCTGGACGACTCGGGGCGCTTCCTCGGTGGGCTCATCCTGCCCGGTTTCGGTCTGATGCTGCGCGCGCTCGAAATGGGCACGGCCGGCCTGAAGGCGCCCACCGGCGAGGTGCGCGATTTCCCCACCAACACAAGCGACGCGCTCATGAGCGGCGGCGCCCATGCGATCGCTGGCGCCATCGAAAGATTGCACCGCCGCCTGACGATGCACACCGGCATGGAGCCTGTCTCTCTGATGAGCGGTGGCGCGGCGGTGAAGCTCGCGCCCATCACCGATCTGCACTTCGAGATGGTCGACATGCTCATCTTCGAAGGGCTGCTCGCGCTGCAGGCGCATCGGCTGGCGTTGTAGCCCCGCAGGGGGCGCCCGGAAACGAGCTATTTCTTCTGCTTGACGGGCCGTTTCCAGCCCGCGATGGAGATCTGCCGGGCGCGCGCCACGGTGAGCTGCGCGGCCGGTGCGTCCTTGCCGATGGTGGAGCCGGCGCCGATGGTGGCGCCTTCGCCCACGGTGAGGGGGGCGACCAGCACGCAGTTGCTGCCCACGTGCACGTCGGCGCCGATGACGGTGCGGTGCTTGTTGGCCCCGTCGTAATTGGCCGTGATGCTGCCCGCGCCGTAGTTCACGCGCTCGCCCACGGTCGCGTCGCCCAGGTAGGCCAGGTGATTGGCCTTGGCGCCCCGGCCCAGGGTGGAGTTCTTCACCTCGACGAAGTTGCCGATGTGCACGTCCTCGCCCAACTGGGCGCCGGGGCGCAGCCGCGCGAACGGCCCGACCAGCGCGCCGGCGCCAATCGTCACGCCCTGGGCTTCGCCGTCCATGTGGGTGAAGGGATGGATCACCGCGCGCGGCGCGATGACCGCATTGCGGATGTAGCAGTGCGGGCCGATGCGCGCGCCCTCGCCGATTTCCACCCGGCCCTCAAACACGCAGTTCACGTCGATGTCGGTGTCGGCCGCGCAAATGAGCTCTCCGCGCACGTCAATGCGTGCCGGGTCGGCCAGGCGCACGCCGCCTTCCATGAGCGCCTCGGCCTGCGCCCGCTGGTAACGGCGCTCCAGTTCGGCCAACTGCGCGGGGCTGTTCACGCCCAGCACCTCGGTCTCATTGGTGGCTTGGGTGGCCACCACGTGCACGCCGTCGGCCACCGCCATCGCGACCACGTCGGTCAGGTAGTACTCGCCCTGGGCGTTGTCATTGTTGAGCCGCGCCAGCCAGCGCTTGAGCTGCGCCGTGGGCGCGGCCATCATGCCGGTGTAGACCTCGCGGATGCGGCGCTGCGCCTCGGTGGCGTCCTTGTGCTCGATGATGGCCATGACCTCGTCGCCGTCGGTGTCGCGCACCACGCGGCCATAGCCGGTGGCATCGGGCAGCTCCACGGTCAGCAGCGCCAGGCGCCGGCCGTCGCAGTCCTGCACGAGATGCCGGGCGGTGGCCGCGGCCACCAGCGGCACGTCGCCGTTGAGGATGAGCGTGGTGCCTTCGTCGTGCAGCGTCGGTGCGGCCTGCTGCACCGCATGGCCGGTGCCCAACTGCGGCACCTGGCGAACGAACTGAACGTTTGGCTTGGCTGAGGCAGACTCCACCTCTTCCGCGCCATGGCCGGTGATCACGATGATGCGGTGCGCGCCAAGCCCCGACGCCGTCTGCAACACGTGTTCCAGCAGCGTTCGCCCGGCGAGCCGGTGCAGCACCTTGGGGCGTGCCGACTTCATGCGGGTACCCTTGCCCGCGGCCATGATGACGATGTCCAGAGCCATGCACAGGTCCTTGTCGAGAACCGCGATTATCAGTGCCCTCCTGAGCATCCTGCTGTTGCTGGGTGGTTGCAGTGCGCTTCGCTTTGGCTACAACCAGGGGGCCGACATCGCTTACTGGTGGATCGACCGCTACGTCGACATCGAAGAGTCGCAGTCGCGCGATGTGCGAGAAGGCATCGCCGGATGGTTTGGCTGGCATCGCGCCACGCAACTGCCCGAGTACGCTGCCTTGCTCGCTCGCATGCAGGCCACGCTGGCAGGCCCTGTTACGCCGGGACAGGTGTGCCGGTGGGTGGAGGAGGTGAGCGACCGGCTGGCCGTTTCCTATGACCGGGCTGTGCCGGCGATGGCGCGCTTCGCACGTACGCTCACGCCTGGACAACTGGCACACATGGAGCGCAAGTACGCCCGCAACAACGCTGACTACCGCGAACGCTTCCTGCAAAGTTCGCTGAGGGAGCGGCTTGAAGCCTCGGTCGGGCGTATCGCCGATCGAGCCGAGATGCTTTACGGCCGGCTCGACGAGCCCCAACGTGAGCGGGTACGGCTACTGATGGCGCAGTCGCCCTTCGATCCCGAGGGTTGGCTGGAAGAGCGCCAGCGGCGCCAGCGACTGGTGCTGGAGACGCTCCGGCGCATTGCCGCCGAGCCGCTGCCCGATGAAGAGGCGCAGGCGGCACTGCGCCGCATCCTGGCCCACACTCTGCGGTCGCCGCGCGCGGACTACCGCGCCTACCAGGAGCGCCTGTCGCAATACAACTGCGACTTTGCGGCGCAGATCCATAACCTCGCCACGCCGGCACAACGCGAACGGGCGGTGGCCCGGCTCAAGAACTGGGAAGGCGACGTGCGCGCGCTCGTCGCCCAAATGCCGTGATTTCCGCGCTCTCAAGAGGCGATCTGCGTGACCACCCGCCGCGGGCTCTCGCCGGTGTAAGGAAAGTCTTTCAGCCCGGCCTCGAACATGGCCGACAGCAGTGACTGGATGGATGCCGAGAAGCCGTCGTTGGTGACGCGCGACTCATACAGAGGCTGGCCGGTACGCCGGTCGCGGATGAGCACCGCCACTTCACGCTCGTAGGCAGGGCTGTCGTAGAACGGGTAGTAGAAGGGATGGCCGTAGCGCCAGCCAAAGGCCGGCACCCACACGGGGTGGCCGTGGAAGCGGTGCGGGTACAGCCCTCCGCGCCACCAGAAGGGGTCGTCGTAGGGCGCGCGGTCATGGGGCGTGACACGGGCCCCCAAGGTCACCGCGACATCGGCCGAGGCCGGGTCGGGCGCGCGCTGGAAGCCGGCCTGCTCCAGCGCGCGGGTGGCTGCCTCTTCGAGCATCTGCGCCTGATCGGGATGGGCCTGCTGCGAGGGCAGGCGCTCAAACGCATAGGTGGCGGGTTTGCGGTCGGTCGGCCAGAGGCTGTAAGTCGAAACCTCGTTGCTGAGCTGGTTCAGGCTCGCGCAAGCGCTGAGGCTGAATGCGACGGTAAGGGCGGCCAATGATTTCCACATGGCGAACCTCCTGGCGGCTTCGAGCAATCCGCAAACCCTTGGTTCAACCAGGCCGCTGAAACCTGGAACTGGCCCGCCAATTCCGAACTTCAGCGGACTAGCTGTCGCGGTGCAGGCGGATCGGAGCCGCCTGGGTCGGGCCGCAGTCGTCGTCTTCGTCAAACGCCCGGTCTCCCTCGTCGCTGACCACGCCGGTGGGCTTGATCGAGGTGAAAGGGTAGAGCCGCCGGTCCATCATGTGCGAGGGCACGATGTTGCCCATGGCGGTGAACAGGTTGTCGATGCGGCCGGGGAACTGGCGGTCCCACTCGCGCAGCATCTTTCCCACCTGCACGCGCTGCAGGTTGGCCTGGCTGCCGCATAGCGTGCAGGGAATGATGGGAAATTGCCGGTGCTCGGCCCATCGTTCCAGGTCAGTTTCTGCCACGTAGGCGAGCGGGCGGATCACCACGTGGTGGCCGTCGTCGCTCACCAGCTTGGGTGGCATGCCCTTCATGCGGCTGCCGAAGAACATGTTCATAAACAGCGTCTGAACCATGTCGTCACGGTGGTGGCCCAGCGCGATCTTCGTGGCGCCGAGCTCGCTCGCCACGCGGTAGAGGATGCCGCGCCGCAGCCTGGAGCACAGGCTGCACATGGTTTTGCCTTCGGGGATGAGCCGCTTGACGACGGAGTACGTGTCTTGTTCCTCGATGTGGAACGGCACCTCCCGGCTCCTGAGGTACTCGGGCAGCACGTGTTCGGGAAACCCCGGCTGCTTCTGGTCGAGATTGACCGCAACGAGATCGAAGCGCACCGGTGCACGCCGGCGCAGGTTGATCAGGATGTCGAGCAGGGCGTAGCTGTCCTTGCCACCCGACACGCACACCATGATCTTGTCGCCGTCTTCGATCATGTTGAAGTCGGCGATGGCCTGTCCCACCAGCCGGTGCAGGCGCTTGGAAAGCTTGTTCGCCTCGTGGGCGGCCTTGCGGGCGTCCTGAGAATCGGGGTCGACGATGGCGCTCATGGATGTCTGCGCTTGGAGCGGCGTGCGGGGCAGGGGTGGGCTGTCGTGAGATGGCCGGTCACAGGCGCTCGGCCGGGGCGAGGCCGAACACCTCGCACCCCACGGACTCGCAATCCGGGTATACGTCGGGCTTTTCGGTCGACACCTGCGCGGCCTTGACCCGCGGGTGCGCGAGCATCAGCCGCAGTATGTCGTCGCACAGCGTTTCCTGCAGGTGGATGTGGCCTTGCTTGACCCGCTGCACGATGCTGCGTCGGATGAAATCGTAGTCCACCACTTCCTCAAGCTCGTCGCGTTGTGGCGTGGAAATGGCCAGCGGAATGTACAGGTCCACGTTGATCAGCACGCGCTGCTCGCCGCGCTTTTCGAAGTCGTGCACGCCGATGTTGAGGCTCACCTCGTAGTTGCGCAGGAAGAGGCGCCGACAGTCCATCAGGCTCGGGTGGCTCAGGAGGCTCTGCATGGTCAGGCGGTCTTGTCCGGGTTGGCGAGAAACAGTACGTCGCGTGGCTGGCGTGCCAGGTGCTGGCCGCCGTCGACTAGCAATGTGGTGCCGGTGACCGCGGGCGATTCCAGCAGGTAGCGCACGGCGCGTGCCACGTCATCGGGCGTGGAGGAACGCGCCAGCGGCGTCAGGGCGTGGGCCTGTGCGAACTCGTCGGAGGTCATCGAATTCGATGGCACCGTGACGCCTGGCGCGACGCCGCACACTCGCAATTCAGGGGCGAATGCCTGCGCCAGCATGACGGTGGCCGCCTCCAGCGCCGCCTTGGACAGCGTGTAGGAGAAGTAGTCGGGATTCGGGTTCCAAAGCTTCTGGTCGACGAGGTTGACGACGCAGCCGGCCGCTGCGCGCTCTTTCACATGAGCGTGCAGCGACTGCGTCAGCAGCACCGCCGGCGCCACGTTGGCTCGCCAGTGCCGCTCCATGGAGGCATGGCCAAAGTTGGCCGGCGTGTCGTACTCAAAGACCGAGGCGTTGTTGACCACGGCATCCACCTGCCCCATGCGCGCGGCCACGGCGGGTAGCAGGGCACGGCAGGCGAACTCGTCGGACAGGTCGGCCGCGAAGGTGTCGGCGCGAGCGCCGGCGTGGCGAAGGGCATGGGCCGTGTCCTCGGCGTCGGCGGCCGAGCCGCGGAAATGCACGGCGATGTCGAAGCCGGCCTCGCCGAGATGCAGCGCGATGGCCCGGCCCAGACGGCGGGCGGCGCCGGTGACCAGTACGACGGGGCGGGAAGCCATGGTTCCTACAATGGGGCGATGCGATCCAACGAACCTGCCAGTGTATCGGCGGCGCTCGCCAAGCTGATCCGGCAGGCGATCGCCCGCGAGGGCGGTTGGCTGCCCTTCGACCGCTTCATGGCGATGGCGCTATACGCCCCCGGGCTCGGCTATTACGCCCGCGACAGCCGGCAGTTCGGCCCCATGCCCGGTTCGGGCAGCGACTTCGTGACCGCGCCGGAACTTTCCGCGCTGTTCGGGTGCGCGCTGGCCCGGCAGGTCGCGCAGGCGCTTGACGGCTGCGGCGGCGCAGAGGTGTGGGAGTTCGGCGCCGGCTCCGGTGCGCTGGCCGGCCAGTTGCTGCGGACGCTGGGCGATGCGGTGCAGCGGTATCACATCGTCGAGCTGTCGGGCGCATTGCGACAGCGCCAGCAGGACACGCTGCGCGAGCATGCCGGCAAGGTGCAATGGCATGACGAGCTGCCGGCTCGCCTGCGCGGCGTGGTGGTTGGCAACGAGGTGCTCGATGCCATGCCCGTGCAACTGCTGCATTTCGACGGCGCCCGCTGGTGCGAGCGCGGTGTCGTCGTAGCCGGCGATGGTTTCGGATGGGAGGACCGGGCCACGGAACTGCGCCCGCCGCACGAGGGGCCGTACGTTCCGGGCACGCTGACCGAAGTCCATCCGCAGGCCGAGGCTTTCATCGCCACTCTGGCCGATCGGCTGGAGTGCGGCGCGGCGTTGTTCATCGACTATGGCTTCCCGGCGGCCGAGTACTACCACCCCCAGCGCCGCGGCGGCACGCTGATGTGCCACCGGGCCCACCGCGCCGACGCCGACCCGCTGGCCGACGTGGGCGAGAAGGACATCACTGCGCATGTCAATTTCACCGGCATTGCGCTCGCCGCACAGGCTGCGGGACTCGACGTGCTGGGCTACACGACGCAGGCGCGCTTTCTCATGAATTGCGGCCTGCTCGATCTGCTGGCCGGGGCGGATGTTCGCACTCTCGCGCCGGCTCAGAAGCTGCTCAACGAGCACGAGATGGGCGAGCTGTTCAAGGTGATCGGCTTCGCGCGCGGCTGCCGCGATGCGTTCACCGCCGCGCCGCTCGGCTTTGCGGCCGGCGACCGCACGCACACCTTGTGAGTGCGCGCGCATGATCCGCTGGCTCATCGTCGTGTTCCTGGCGCTGCTGCTGTTCAGCGGCTTGCGCCACTGGCTGGAGAAGCTCGGCCTCGGCCGGCTGCCGGGCGACTTCCGCTTCCGGATCTTTGGGCACGAGTTCTTCATTCCGCTGGCCAGCAGCGTGCTGCTGAGCCTGCTGGCGATGGCGATCACCTACCTGCTGTAGCTGGTGCCCGAGAACGCGCCGGGCGCCGCTATTCGAAGATGCCCCACTCGTGCTCGCACTTGCCGCAGCGTACCTGCACCTGCTCATGCGAGTGCTGGTGCGGCACGAGCTTGAAGCGCGCGTAGGTCTGGCACTCGGGGCACACCGCCTGGTGAGCCACGGCTTCGGCATGCTGAAGCAGATAGAGGTAGCGCCGCAGCGACCACAAGCCCACCAACGCGAGCAGCACGATGGCGCTGCCGTTCCAGAGCTGCTCGGCCCAGGGGGCTGCGCGGTCGTGCAGCTCGAAGGAGGCCATCAGTCCGACGGCGCAGACGAAGGTGAGCACGAGGTGAGCATGGCTCTGGATCAACTCGCGCTCGTACCACTTGCGAAAGCCACGCTTGCGGATGCCTTCTTCCAAGCCCATGCGAGCCTCCTTGACTGCGCTGGAGTCGCCGCCATGTTGGCACAGCCGACCTCGGGGCCATCAACCCATTGTCATGGTGGCGCCGGGGTGGCGAGCCCTTGGCGGACGGCCTCAACTCGCGCCTGGTGGATCGCTTCGCCGATGGCCGGGCCTTGCGCGCCGCGCTCCCGCGCGGCACCAGCCACTGCCGCGGTATCGACCGTGCGCGCCAAGGCCAGCACTTGCGCGAGCCGCTGTCGGGGTGCGTACGGCTCGTCCTCGAGCCCAAGCCGCCCGCGCGCATCGCACTCGCACGCCAGCAGTAGCTGCTCGAAGCGGTCAGGGCGCCGCCAGGCATCGCAACGGTCCAGCAGACGCACCAGCGCGGCGGCGCTGAACTGTTCGCTGCGATGCACGTTGCCGTGCTCCCGAGCCACTGTCTCGGCCAGTTCGCGGCAGTCGGTGGGCACGCGCAGCCGCTCGGCCACCTCGTGCAGCAGTGCGACGCTGCGCGCCTCGTGGCCGATGTGCCGCGGCCACATGTCCGGCGGCGTACTGCCCTTGCCCAGGTCGTGGCACAGGCAGGCAAAGCGCACCGGCAGCGGCGCCGCCAGCCGGGCGCTCATGTCCAGCACCATCATCAGATGCACGCCGGTGTCGACCTCCGGGTGGTAGGCCGGCGGCTGCGGCACGCCCCATAGCCGGTCCACCTCGGGCACCAGCCGCGAAAGCGCACCGCATCCTCGAAGCACCTCGAACATGCGCGAGGGGCGGGCCTCCATGAGCCCACGCGACAGCTCCTGCCACACGCGCTCAGGCACCAGCGCATCGACTTCGCCGGCCGCCACCATGCCGCGCATCATCGCCTGGGTTTCCGGCGCGACCGTGAAGTCGAAAAAGCGGGCCGCGAAACGCGCCAGCCGCAGGATTCGCACGGGATCCTCAGCGAAGGCCGGCGACACGTGGCGCAGCACCTTGCTGTGAAGATCTTCCCGTCCGCCGAAGGGGTCGACCAGCGTGCCGGCGTCGTCCTGTGCCATCGCGTTGATGGTGAGGTCGCGGCGCGCCAGATCCTCCTCCAACCTCACCGAAGGGTCGGCATGGAAGGTGAAGCCGCGGTAACCCGGTGCGGTCTTGCGCTCGGTGCGCGCCAGGGCGTACTCCTCTTGTGTGGCTGGATGCAGGAACACCGGAAAATCCTGTCCCACCGGCCTGAAACCGGCGTCGAGCATCTGCTCTGGTGTGGCGCCCACGACCACCCAGTCGCGATCGTTCACGGGCGCGCCCAGCAGGGCGTCACGGACCGCGCCGCCCACCATGTAAGCCTTCATGCCGGCGCGTGACGGTAGGGCTCGTCCTCCGGCAGGAAGTCGTGCTCCTCGCGTGCGTCGTCGCACCACTGCCGCATGGCGGGAAGGGCCAGCATGTGCTGCACATAGCCGCGCGAGGCCTCGCTCACCGGCAGTCCATAGCTGTGGATGCGCGAGCACACCGGGGCGTAGAAGGCATCGGCCACGGTGAAGGTGCCGAACAAAAAGGGCCCGCCATGCTCACGCAGCTGCGTCTCCCACATCGAATCGATGCGCGCGAGGTCGGCCTTCACCCCGGGCTTGTCGGCGACCAGCTGGAGGCCGAGTTCGGGCATGACCAGCTCCACGTTCATCGGGCAGTGGGTGCGCAGTGCCGAGAAGCCCGAATGCATCTCGGCGCACAGGCTGCGAGCGCGGGCGCGGGCGCGGCGGTCCTCGGGCCACAGGCGTTGGTTGGGAAACCTTTCAGCCACGTACTCGCCGATGGCCAGCGTGTCCCACACCGCGAAACCGTCGTCCACCAGCACCGGCACGCGGCCGGCCGGGCTCACGCCGGCCAGCGTGTGCCTGAACGGCGAGCCGGCCTGCTTGGCCAGGCGTAGCCGCACTTCCTCGAACGCAATGCCGACGTGGCGCAGCACCAGCCAGGCGCGTAGAGACCAGGACGAGTAGTTCTTGTTGCCGATGTAGAGCTGCATGGCGGTCCTCGTTGTAGGCGGATCACCATGCTAGTCCACTGAATCAGACGAAGGCTTAGTGCCGCCGCGCGAGGGCCCGCCACGGGTTCAGCCGTGCCGAGCCGTGCCGCCGGGACAGGATCGATGGCATCACGCTTTCCAGCGCGCGTGGCGTGATGCCCAGTTCGTGCAGCGTGGGAAGCTTTCCGCTGGCCACGCTGGGCACCTTCATCGAGTCCAGGTTGTCTCGCGACATCAACGGCGTGCCGGGCATGATTTCGAGTATCAGCGCCTGCAGCCGGCCCAGCGGTCCGGGCAGCGGGACAACAGGTCGCCGGTGGTCTGACCATCGGCCGGCCAGCCGCACCAGCGCTTGCAGCGTGTAAGTCGTGGGCCCGACGCACTCAACCACTTGCGGTGGGCGCGGCATGTCGAGCGCGCGCACCACGGCGCTGGCCACATCGTCCACCCATACCGGCTGGAATTGCGCCTCGGCGCTCGCCAGCGGCATCATGGGAAACAGGCTCTGCAGCGCTGCAAAGCGATTCATGAATTTGTCGTGCTCGCCGAACATCACCGACGGGCGCAGGATCACGAGATCGAGGGGCATAGCCTTCAGCGCGGCCTCGCCGGCCGCTTTTGAACGCAGATACCTCGATGGCGCATTCGCGTCCGCGCCCAGCGCGCTCACATGCACGACCCGCTGCACGCCGTGCTCCGCGCATGCGCGCGCCAATCGCGCCGGAAGCTCGGCATGCACCCTTTGGAAGTCGGTTTCGCCCCCATGCAGCATGCCCACGAGGTTGATCACACCCTGGCGCCCGTGCACCAGGCGGTGAAGCTGCGCATCGTCGTACAGGTCGCAGCGGACCACCTCCGCGGTCGGCAAAGTCAAGAGGTGCCCGGCGCGCGATGGCCGTCGCGACGGCACGAGGATGCGTCCCTCGGCGCACCCGGTGTACTCCTCCAGCTTCTCGCACACCACCGTGCCCAGGAAGCCGCTGCCGCCCAGAACCAGAAAGTCGTCCATCCGGTGGTGCTCCTGGTTCAGGGTAGCTCCTTGCCCGCCTCCGGCACTGCCGCGTTCCGCGGGCCCACCAGCCGCCCCAGCCGGGCGCTTAGCGCGGGGGAGCCGCCTGTGGCCAAAGCCCCGTAGATGGCGGCATTGGTGAGCACTTTCTTGACGTAGTCGCGGGTCTCACCGATGGGAATGTTCTCTGCCCATGCTGCTGCGTCAAGCCAGGGCCCTTCGCGCCAGCGCCGCGGGCGATTGGGGCCGGCGTTGTAGGCCGCGGCTGCCAATGCCTGTGAGCCTTCGAAGGCATCGAGCACCATCTTCAGGTAGCCGGTGCCCAGGCGCAGGTTCACGGCCGGGTCGTTGATCATGTCCTGCGTGAATTGCAGCCCGATGCGGCGCGCTGTCCAGTGCGCCGTGGCCGGCATGATCTGCATCAGGCCGCTGGCCCCCGCGTGCGAGCGCAGCGTGGCCATGAAGCGCGTTTCCTGGCGGATGAGGCCCAGCACGTAATGCGGGTCTAGGCCCAACTCGCGGGCGCGCTCGGCGATCTGCTCCCTATAGGGCATCGGGTACCGCTGCGAGAGATCGACCTCGGCGCGCGTGCGCTCGCTGGTGTTGATGCATAGCTGCCAGTCGTGCACCTCGCAGGCCAGTGCCGCCGCGGCGAGCAGTTGCCGGTCGGCCATGCCGCGCAGGCTGTAGTTCCATTCGCGCCGGCCCTCGTCGCGCAGCCCCAGCGCCGCCAGCTGGAGCCCGCGGATCAGGCCCGGCGTGGCGCGCGCGGCGCCCTGTTCCTCGGCGCTGATCGCCGGCGGAGGATCGGGCAGGGCCAGCCGCAGGTCCAGGGTTTCCGCCGCCAGGGCGCCGTAGAAGCCGAGCTGACCCGCGATGGAAAAAAGCATCTGGCGAGCCTGCTCGCGAAGCCCCTCGCCGTCCTGCGAATCCTGCGCCAAAGCCTGCAGGCCGCGGGCCTTCCAATACACCCACGTGGGATCCTTCTGCATTGGCGGGGTCATCGCGTTGACGCCCTGCACCACCTGCTGCCAGCGGCCCTGGCCGCCGTTGGCCCGCAGTGCCGCCCGCACGCCCCACGCCAGCGTGTCGTCGGGCCAGTCCGGTTCGACGCCGTAGCGGCCGGCAGCCAGCCGGGCACGCTGGTAATGGTCGGCCGCATCGGGCAGCAGCTTGATCGCCGCCTGCTTGCCCGCGCTGGCCCAGGCCCAGCCGGCCAGGTCGGCTGGCAGCGCGCGTTCCCAGCGCTCCTGCAGCGCGAGCGCAGCGGCCGGCGGATCGTTGGCCGCCATGCGCATGAGCGCGAGGGTGGCCAGCTCCGCACCGTCGCGTGAGCTGGCGTGCCCCCGACGGGCCAGGAAGCGCACCGGGTTGTCCAGGATCTCCTTGACCGCCGCACTCGTTGCCGGGCCGGCCAGCGCGGCGGCCAGCCGGGTGGCCTGCAGCCTGCCCGCATCCGCGGCAAGGCGCAGCTTGCGCCACACGTCCGCAATGGAAAGCACCTTGGCCTCCATCAGCGCGCTGGCCATGAACGCGCAGCCCTCGTCGGCATCGCGCTGCGCGAACCAGGCCGCGCGCGCCGCTTTACGCACGTCTTCCCCGGCCAAGTGGCGCGTGAACACCGCGTAGCAGGTGACCTCGCGGTCGTCGTTCATTCGAAAGCGCGGGTGGTCGGCTGCGAAGCCGGGCCAGTCGCGGCGCAGGCCCAGCACCAGCAGCCAGTCGTTGCGGAGCCTGTCCTCGACATAGGTGCCGCGCCAACGCGCGTAGAAGGCTTCGACCTCTGCCTGCGAGGCGTCGGCCAAACGGCTCGAGAGCTCCCAGTAGTCAGCCCACATGGCCAGCGGATGACCGCTGGCCAGGGCGGCCGCACGTGCCGCAGCGAGCGCCTGCCGGTCCCTGCGCCGCCACGCCTCGCGTGCTTGCATGATGGCTTCCGAGCCCGCTTGGGGCTGGATGAGCGCCGGCAACGGCGGCAGCGGGCTTGCCGGTATCGGCGGCTCCCCAGAGGATGGCGCCGATGCCGCAATGGAGGGCGGTGTCGCGGCTTCAGCAGGGAGTGGTGTCACTGCTTCGGTAGGGGCGGGCGCATCTGCCTGCGTCCCACCATCCGCGGGCGATCCATCCTTTGCCACCGCGTCGGCGGACGACGGCTCAGGTGCCGCGGGCGGTGATGGCACTTCGGGCAATGCCGCCGGTGTCGACGGCGTCTCGGCCTCGATCTGGGGCGGCTGCGCGCCCTGAGACGGCGCCCCATCCACCTCCGGCTGCGGCTGGGCCAGCACCATCGCCCCCGGCGCGATCACCGCACCGGCGAGCAGCAGGGACCGGAAAAAGCGGCCGGCATGGCCCCCATATACTGAACTGCAGGTCTTCAACTGCGATGCCTTCCTGAACAGTGTCGCTCGCTTCTTCGGAACTCTCATTGCCGGGTCGCCGCGCGTTGCGCGAGCGAATGCACCAGCTGCGCGACGGTTACGTCGCCACGTCGGGGGCTGGGGCGCATGCCGCGCTGTCGCGGCATCTGGGCGAGGTGCTGAGCACATTGCAGCCCGAACGACTGGGTCTGTATTGGCCGCTGCGGTCTGAATTTAACGCAGCGCAGGCGTGTGGCGAAGACGTTGACCTCGTAGGCGTCGCGTTCGCTCTGCCTTACGCACGCAAATCGCCACGTGAGCTGCACTACCGCGCCTGGGACCGCTGCGAGCCCAAGGCCCGCGACGAACTGAACATTCCCTGTGCCGAGGGCTCGCCCGTGCTTCCCGACGTGGTGCTTGTGCCTTGCCTCGGTTTCACCGCCGAGGGCTACCGGCTGGGCTACGGAGGCGGCTACTACGACCGCTGGCTGGCCGCCAACCCGCACGTCACGGCCGTGGGCTTGGCATGGTCGGCCACCGAGCTCACCCTTGCACAGCTCGCTGTTGAGCCACACGATCAGGCACTGATGCTCGTCGTGACCGAGCTCGGAGTCGTGGGCGGTTAAGGCGACGGTCGGTCCGCTTCTTCGTCGCCGCCCATCGCCTCGCGCGTGGCCTGTGCGCGGGCTTCGAGCCACTGGCAGAACTGCTCCACGTCGCCACGCGCGCGACCGATCTGCGTGGTGATCAGCCAGTAGGCGAACGGGCTGTTGATTCGCCCGGCGGGTCCGAAAGGCTCCAGCAGATCGCCACGCGCCAACGGCTCGGCCACCAGTGCCATGCGAGCCAGCGCCACGCCCTGACCGGCAAGCGCCGCCTGCACCTGCTGGTAGGTGAAGTTGAGATACAGCCAGCGCCGCGGCTGCAGTCTCGGCAGCCCCTGCGTCTGCAGCCAGTGACGCCAGCTCAGGTATTGGGCGCTGGGACGATGGTCGTCCTCTTCGGCCAGCGTGTGATTGACCAGGTCGGCTGGCTGAACCAGCGGCGGCGCTTCGCCGGCGCGTATGCGGTCAGCCAGGCGAGCGCCGATGACGGGCGTGAGCACCTCGCCAAACATGCGATGCGCACCTGGCGGCGCACTGTGGGGGCCGCAGTAGCGAAGCACGATATCGAAGTCGGGGTCGTCGAGATCGATCAGTCGATCGGTGGCTGATACGCGGATGTCCAGGTCGGCGTTGACGCGCTGAAGCGCTTCAATCTGCGGCAGCAGCCACAGCGATGCGAAAGACGGAAAGGTGTTCAGTTGGACAGTGCGGCGCCCGCGCGACTGGCGGATGTGGCGCACGCCGTCGTCCAGGCGATCGAGCCAGGGTCCCACCACGCGCATCAACTCGGACCCGCTGCCCGTGAGTTCCACATGCCGCGTGCCGCGCGAGAAGAGCGGCGCGCCAAGCTCATCCTCCAGGCCCTTGATCTGCCGGCTGATCGCCGACTGCGTGAGGTGCAGCTCCTCGGCAGCCGCGCTGAAGCTGAGCAGCCGAGCCACCGCCTCGAAGGCGCGAAGGTTGCCGAGCGAAAGCGGGCGCTGGCGTGAATGATTCATGTCGACTGCTCATCAATGGACGAGGCCGAATTCATTGGAATGGCCGAGCTCTGCGACGAAAAATATGGGAACGGAAGCGGCGCCATGGGTGCCGCCGAATCCCGGAGATTGATGATGAGCACGCAAGTTTATGGCTTCGAATCCCGCCCCGCGGTGCTGCGTTGGGGCGAGCCGCTGCGCATCGACAGCGGCGTCGGCGAGATTGACGTCAAGACCGGCCGTGTGTGGATCACGCGAAGGGGCGACCTGGACGACCATATCCTGGCCGCGGGCGAGCGCATGGCGGTCTTGCCGGGAGACGCCGCGGTGGTCGAGGCGTGGCGGCAAGGCGAGCGTGCCACGATCGTGTGGCGGCCTGCGCGTCAGCCGCGCGTCTTGGGGGTCTTGCCGGGAGCGGCCGTGGCCCTGGGCTTTGGCGGCGTGGCCGCGGCGGCCGACTTCTCGGCAGCCGTTCTTCGGGGCGCCGCATCGCGCCTGTCCGCTCTCGCGCGCAGCGCCGCGTCCATCGCCAGGCGGGCCCAGGGCTGCATGAGCGCGGGCGACTCCATGGCATCGGCTGGCACCGTCCAGTAGGCAAGGGTGACTTTACGCTCCGCGCTGTCGTACACGAAGGGATCGCTTCCAACGGCCTCAAAGGCGGCGCGTGTCTGCGCGTCTGCCTTCAGGAAGAGGCGTTCGAAGGCGATGATGGCGACGAAGAGATCATTGATGTAGATCCCGTGGCTGCCGAACATGCGGCGCGTGCGCACCTGGCCCAAGGGTTGCAGCAGTTCGGCGCAGTGGCGGGCAAGCTCGTCGTAGGCCATGCGGCATCTTGCACAATCGCGCCTTCTGCAGCAACCGACGGCTCGCATGACGACATTTCAAGGCGACGACGAACGAGAGGCGCTGCGCCGCAAGCTGGTGGCGTCGCGGCAGGCCCTGCCCGACCGGCTCGAACGGGCGGTGCAACTCCAAAGCGTGCTGCGCGTGTGGCTGGTGGGTCGAAGGGAAACCACCATCGGCGCGTACTGGCCCATCAAGGGCGAGTTCGATCCGCTGCCCGCGCTGTACCGGTGGTCCGAAGCCGACGAGCGGCGCCGCATCGGCTTGCCGGTGCAGGACCGGGCAAATGGCTCGCTGCGCTTTCACGTGTGGTACCCGGGCTGCCCCATGGAGCTGGATGCTCATGACATCCCAAAGCCCAAGGACACCGAGGTGTTCGAGCCGCAAATGCTGCTGCTGCCTTGCGTGGGCTACGGACCAGAGGGAGCTCGCCTGGGCTATGGCGGCGGTTTCTACGACCGCACGGTCACCAGCCTCGTACCCAAACCGTTCACTGTGGGCCTGTGCTACTCCAATGGCTTCCTGCCGCTGCTGCGCCCGAGAACCGGCGACGTGGTGCTCGATGCCATGCTTACCGACGACGGCGTCGTGTGGCAGGGCTAGACCTAGACTTGTGCAGCCCCCGGCTTAGACCCGTGCCGGTGTAGCCCAAGCTAGAGTCCGGCGTTGGCTGTACAGCTCCGGTGGCCACCAGCATCCGGCTGATCTGCTCAGGAGCAACGCAGATGCGGCCGCGGGAACCGGTTCGGATCCGAGACGTGCGTGAGGGCCCGGCAGCGGTGCACCGACGGGCAACGCGTCGCGCAAGCAGGCACGACTTGCCCGTGCCTAGCGAAGCAGTTAGTCCTTGCGGTCCAAGCCCAGGCGCTGGCACAGCTCGAGCGTCACCGCTGACTGGTTCATCGTGTAGAAGTGCAGGCCCGGCGCGCCGCCGGCGATGAGCCGTTCGCACAGCCGCGTGACCACGTCCAGGCCGAAGGCGCGGATCGAGACCGCATCGTCCATGAAGCCCTCCATCTTCAGCGCCACCCAGCGCGGGATCTCGATGCCGTCGCGAGCGGCGAACTGCGCGATCCTGCTGTAGTTGTGGAACGGCATGATGCCCGGCACCACCGGCACATGGGCGCCCAGCTTGCGCGTTTCCTCCACGAAGTGGAAGTAGCTGTCCGGATTGAAGAAGAACTGTGTGATGGCCGAATCGGCGCCTGCCTTCACCTTCTCCACGTAGTGCTGCAAGTCGCGTTTCGCGTACCGCTCCTGAGGGTGGTACTCGGGGTAGGCCGCTACCTCGATGCGCCAGTCGCGCCCTTGCGTCTCGCGGATGAAGCGCACGAGTTCGGCCGCGTAGCGGAACTCTCCCGCCGTCGCCGTGCCGCTGGGCAGGTCACCACGCAGCGCCACGATCCGGCGAATGTCCTGCGCGCGGTAGGTGGCCAGGATCTCGCTCAGGCCCTGGCGCGTGGACCCCACGCACGACAGGTGCGGCGCAGCTTCGTGGCCGGCCCCGGCGATCGCCATCACCGTATGCAGTGTCTTATCACGCGTGGAGCCTCCGGCGCCGTAGGTGACGCTGAAGAACTCCGGCCCGAGTTGCCCCAGCTCCTGCACCACGGTCTTAAGCTTCTCGTCGCCCACTGGCGTATTGGGCGGGAAGAACTCGAAGCTGATGGGGACGGTGTTCCTGCTGGCGGTCATGTCGCCTCCCTGTCGATATGTGTGCCGGGCCGGGCCCGGACGAAAAATTCGCGGTTGCCGTCACCGCCCGCGATGGCACTGGTGAAGTAATCGAGGACCTTCAGGCCAGATTGAACGGATCTTTCACGAATGCGTGCCTCCACCCTCGCGTAGGCCGCGATTTCCTTCACCAGCCCACCCTTGCCGATGTCGGCCGGCTGCAGTTCAAACTGCGGCTTGACCAGCATGAGCAGCTCGCCGCCGGCTCCCAGGAGCGGCGCTAGCGCAGGCAGCACCAGCGTGAGCGAGATGAACGACAAATCGCCCACGACGAGATCGAAACCGCCCTCGGGCATGGCGGCTCCCAGCTGGGCGGCCTTCACGTGCCGTGCATTGATGCCCTCGAACGCAACAACCCGCGGGTCGTTGCGCAGCCGGGGATGCAGCTGCGCATGCCCCACGTCGATGCCGACCACCCGCATGGCGCCCCGCTGCAGGAGCACGTCGGTGAAGCCCCCGGTGCTCTGGCCGACGTCCAGGCACGTCGTGCCCTTCACGGCAATGCCGGTGTGGTCCAGCGCAGCTTCGAGCTTCAGCCCGCCGCGCGACGCGTAGCGAAGCTCGGCATCGTCCGAAATCTCGAACTTGCAGCCGGGCGGCAGCTGATCGCCGGCCTTTGACGGCACAGCCCACCCCGTGGGCGACAGCCAGCGCACCGCGCCCTGTCTGATCAGGCGCTGCGCGGCCGAGCGCGACGGCGCGAGGCCCTGCTGTACCAAAAGCTCATCGGCACGGGTCACGAGACGGTGCCTCCGACGGGGCGGCCAAAAGACGGCTGACGCGCTTGCGGTCAGTAGCGGTAGGTGTCGGGCTTGTACGGGCCGCGCTTGTCGACGCCGATGTAGGCGGCCTGCTCGTCCGTCAGCTCGGTGAGCTGCGCGCCCAGCTTGGACAACTGCAGTCGTGCGACCTTCTCATCCAGGTGCTTGGGAAGCACATACACTTTGCCGGACTGGTAGGCGTCAGGCTTGGTGAAGAGTTCGATCTGCGCCAGCGTCTGGTTGGCGAAACTCGACGACATCACGTAACTCGGGTGGCCGGTGGCGCAGCCCAGGTTCACGAGGCGCCCCTTGGCGAGCAGGATGATGCGCTTGCCGTTGGGGAAGATCACATGGTCGACCTGAGGCTTGATCTCTTCCCACTCGTACTTCTCCAGGGAGGCGACGTCAATCTCATTGTCGAAGTGGCCGATGTTGCAGACGATGGCCTGATCCTTCATGCGCGCCATGTGGTCGTGCGCGATCACATCCTTGTTGCCGGTGGCCGTGACGAAGATGTCTGCCTTGTCGGCGGCGTAATCCATGGTGACCACGCGGTAGCCTTCCATCGCCGCCTGCAGCGCGTTGATGGGGTCGATCTCGGTCACCCACACCTGTGCCGACAGCGCGCGCAGCGCCTGCGCCGAGCCCTTGCCCACGTCGCCGTAGCCGCACACCAGTGCCACCTTGCCAGCCACCATCACGTCGGTGGCGCGCTTGATGCCGTCGACCAGCGACTCGCGGCACCCGTACAGGTTGTCGAACTTGCTCTTGGTGACGCTGTCGTTCACGTTGATCGCGCGGAACAGCAGCGTGCCCTTGGCGCTCATCTCCAGCAGGCGATGCACCCCGGTGGTGGTTTCCTCCGTTACACCTATGATTTGCGCCGACTTGCGGCTATACCAGGTCGGATCGTCGGCGAGCTTGGCCTTGATGGAGGCGAACAGGCAGCGCTCTTCCTCGCTTTTCGGGTCGGCCAGCAGCGAGGCATCCTTTTCGGCGCGCTTGCCCAGATGCATGAGCAGCGTGGCGTCGCCGCCATCGTCGAGGATCATGTTCGGACCTTCGGCTTCGCTGCCCTTGGGCCCGAACTCGAAGATGCGATGCGTGTAGTCCCAGTAGTCGGCCAGCGTTTCGCCCTTCACGGCAAACACGGGCGTGCCGGTCGCCGCGACGGCAGCGGCTGCGTGGTCCTGAGTGGAGAAGATGTTGCACGAGGCCCAGCGCACGTCTGCGCCCAGCGCCTTAAGCGTCTCAATCAGCACCGCCGTCTGGATGGTCATGTGCAGCGAGCCGGTGATTCGCGCCCCCTTCAGTGGCTGGCTCTTGGCGAACTCGGCGCGGATTGCCATGAGGCCCGGCATCTCGGTCTCGGCGATGCGGATTTCCTTGCGGCCCCAGTTGGCCAGCGACAGGTCGGCCACGGCGTGGTCATGAGGGGGTTTGAGGACGGCGGCGTTCATGTCAGGGCTCCTAACGAATGAGGATCCCGCGGACGTGCCGGTGGTGCACTGATGGACAACTCACCCACGACAGACATCGAGCGGGTGAGCGCGGTTGCATGAAGGTTCCGAGCCTGGGGCACTGTCGTGCCTTGCAACGCTCCTCGGACGGCCGAAATTGTAGCGCGGCCGGGAATGGGAGCGCCACGAGGGGCTTCAAGTGACGACGCGCCTTTCGCATCCAAGCGCAAGGCGCGTCACAGTTCCAGCATGGGAAAAGGGGCGCTGCGCGCCCCCAGAGCCTTACAGACCCGCCGCGGCGCGCAGCACCTTAGCCTTGTCCGTGCGCTCCCAGGTGAACTCCGGTTCGTCGCGACCGAAGTGGCCGTACGCAGCCGTCTTCTGGTAGATGGGACGCAACAGGTCGAGCATCTGGATGATGCCCTTGGGCCGAAGGTCGAAGTGCTCGTTGACGAGCGCCGCGATCTTGTCGTCGGGGAGCACGCCGGTACCTTCGGTGTAAACCGTCACGTTCATCGGCCGTGCCACGCCGATGGCGTAGGCCACTTGGATCTGGCATTGCCGCGCCAGGCCGGCGGCAACGATGTTCTTGGCCACGTAGCGCGCGGCGTAGGCGGCCGAGCGGTCGACCTTCGTCGGGTCCTTGCCCGAGAAGGCGCCGCCACCGTGAGGGCAGGCCCCGCCGTAGGTGTCGACGATGATCTTGCGGCCGGTGAGACCGCAGTCGCCCTGCGGGCCGCCGACGACGAAGCGCCCCGTCGGATTGATGAGGAACCGTGTGTCCTTCAGCCACTCCTTGGGCAGCACCGGCTTGATGATTTCCTCGATCACCGCCTCGGTGAAGGCCGGCTTCATCTTCTTGCCGTCGCTCATCTCCGGGCTGTGCTGGCTTGACAGCACGACCGTGTCGATGCTTTGCGGCTTGCCGTCCACGTAGCGCAGCGTCACTTGGCTCTTGGCGTCCGGGCGCAGGAAAGGCAGGCGGCCGTCCTTGCGCAGTTGCGCCTGGCGCTCGACCAGGCGGTGCGCGTAGTAGATGGGCGCAGGCATCAACTCGGTCGTCTCATCGCAGGCGTAGCCGAACATCAGGCCCTGGTCACCGGCGCCGGTGTTCAGGTGGTCGTCGCTGGCCTGGTCGACACCCTGCGCGATGTCGTTGCTTTGCTTGTCGTAGGCCACGAGCACGGCGCAGCCTTTGTGGTCGATACCGTACTCGGTGTTGTCGTAGCCGATGCGCTTGATCGTGTCGCGTGCGACCTGGATGTAATCGACGTGCGCATTGGTCGTGATCTCGCCGGCCAGTACCACGAGGCCGGTGTTGCACAGCGTTTCTGCAGCCACGCGCGAGCGTGGATCCTGGGCAAAGATTGCGTCGAGGATCGCGTCGGAGATCTGATCGGCCACCTTGTCGGGATGGCCCTCGGAAACGGACTCGGAAGTGAAAAGAAAGTCGTTCGTCACTCGTAAACTCCCACCGGGTTGCAGATCGCGTTGCCGGCCTGAGGGGTTTGGAGCTGGCGAACGCTTTAGCAGAATTTCTTGGACTCATCGTCCGGCAGCGGCCCTGGACGACCCCTGCATCGCCCCGCAAGTAGTTCAATAACTCGGCGATGTTCGGATTATAGAAACAACATGGTCACGCTCTTTCGCTGGCTGTCACGCTGGCCCCTGTGGCTCCTTCACGCGATCGGGGGGGGGCTGGGATGGTTGAGTTACCTGCTGTCGCCCACCTACCGTACTCGCTTCGATGCCAATGCGGCGCAGGCTGGTGTTCCGCGGCGTTGCGCGCGAGCGGCCATTGCCGAGTCGGGCCGGCTGGTGGCTGAACTGCCGCACCTGTGGATGCGTCCGGCGACGCAAACCATCCTGCCGATCGTCCAACTGGAGGGGGCGGAGGTGGTGGAGCAGGCGCATCAGCGTGGCCGCGGAACGGTCATCCTGACGCCGCACATGGGATGCTTCGAGGTCGCGGCGCAGGCTTACGCCGAATGTTTCGGCATAAGCCATCCCATCACTGTGCTGTACCGCCCGGCGCGCAAGCCCTGGCTGCGCAAGCTTGTTGACACTGCGCGGGATCGGCCGGGCCTGGTCACTGCGCCCGCCACGCTGGCCGGCGTGCGCCAGATGATTCGGGCGCTGAGGCGAGGCGAGGCGGTAGGCCTCCTGCCCGACCAGGTGCCTCCCGAGGACATGGGCGTATGGGCCCTGTTCTTCGGCAGGCCCGCCTACACCATGACCTTGGCCGCGCGCCTCGTGCAGCAGACGGGTGCCGCTTTGCTGCTCGCCTGGGGCGAACGCCTGCCGCGTGGGCGAGGCTACGTCGTGCGCTTCTCGGTCTTCGATGAGCCGCTGCCGGAATCGCCCGAGGCTCAGGCAGAATCCGCCGCGGCCATCAATCGGGCCATGGAGCGGCTCATCCTGCAGCGTCCGCAGCAGTACCTGTGGGGCTATGACCGCTACAAGGCCCCGCGCCGCGCCGGCCCGGCGCCGGCCGGTGTCGAACTGGCCCAAAACAAGGACTGATCGTTGGGCGCCCGCCTCCTGCTTGCCCTGTTCTGGCTGCTGCACTGGCTTCCCCTGCCGCTTCTCGCATCCTTGGGGTGCCGTGTCGGCCGGCTGCTCCATGCGGTGGCCTCATCGCGCCGGACGATCGCGACCCGCAACATCGAGCTGTGCTTGCCGGAGCTGGGCCCCGAGCAGCGGAGCGCGCTGGTTCGCGAGCATTTCGAGTGGCTGGGCCGTACGTTGGTCGAGCGCTCCTTGCTCTGGTATGCCTCGACGAGGCGCCTCAAGCGCCTCATCCAGGTGGAGGGCGACGTCGCGCTCGCCGAGCGCAGTGACAGGCCGGTGATGTGGCTGGTGCCTCACTTCATGGCGCTCGACGTGGCCGGTGCGGCCACCCAGTTGTTCCAGACGCGGCAGGTCGCCTCCATCTACCAGGAGCAGAGCGACGCGGTAATGGATGCGGCGATTCGTCGTGGCCGCTTGCGCTTCAAACAAGGCGAGGTGTTCCCCCGCAGCGATTCCGCCAAGCCCTTGATCCGTGCCATACGCAGAGGGTGGGCCTTTTTCAACCTGCCCGACATGGATTTCGGCGAGCGTGACGCCGCCTTCGTTCCCTTCTTCGGCGTGCCTGCCGCCACTCTGCTCGCGCCTTCTCGCATGGCGCGAGCGCTCGGCATGGTGGTCCAGCCAGTGGTGGCCGAGACGCTGCCTGGCGGCCGGGGCTACCGCGTGCGCTTCCTCGATCCATGGACCGATTTCCCTACCGCGGACCCGTTCGCCGACACGCTGAACATGAACCGTTGGATCGAGGCGGAGATCCGCCGCAACCCGGCTCAGTACCTCTGGGTGCACAAGCGCTTCAAGACACGGCCGGCAGGAGAACCCCCGCTGTACTGAGGGCGACCCGCCCGGCCGTTTGACGCTGCCCGGGGCCCTTGCTGATAGTGGCGCCTTCTTTCAAAGAAGAGTGAGTGCCGAATGAACACGAATTTGCCGTTCCTGTCGCCCTGGACGCCGCAGTTCCTGGCCTTGCTGCGCATCGTCAGCGCCTATCTTTTTCTCCAGCACGGCACGGCAAAGCTGCTTGGAGTACCGCACGTGGCGATGTTCGACAACCTGGACCTCTTCTCGCTCATCGGGCTTGCAGGCGTGCTGGAACTCGTCGGCGGCGTGCTGCTGCTGGTCGGTCTGTTTTCGCGGCCGGTGGCCTTCGTGCTCTCGGGCGAGATGGCCTTCGCCTACTTCATCGGGCACGCTTCACGAGGCACACCGCACCTGCCGCTGCTCAATGGAGGGGAATCGGCTGTGCTGTTCTGCTTCGTTTTCCTCTACTTAGCCGCCGCGGGGCCAGGTGCCTGGGCGGTGGACACGGCGCGTGCCAAGGTGCCTGCGGCGGTGACCTGAAGACGCGCAGAGCGCTCAGCGTGCCGAGAGCACCTTGCTGACATGCGGCGCATGCAGCCGCGTAACCTCAGGCAGGCTAGCTCCGAGCAGCGGTCGCATATAGCGGCTGAAGGCGTCGGTCACATCGTGACCACTAGGGGCGATCAGCTCGTCTTCCATCGTGCGCGTTCGACCCGCTACGGCCTCCAACGGCTGCAGGACGAAGGTCGCCGCGTAGTCGCCGGCGCGTCGGATGGCCACCGAGCCGTCCTGCTGACCCAGCATGGCGAACTGCACTGCCCGCTCGCCGGCCTCGCGCGCCTCCCGCGCATCGACCTCGGACACACACCCGAGGAATGAGCGCTGCAGGTAGCCAAAGGTGTCGCCGCGCACCCGCTTGATCTTCAGCTTGTCCTTGATCTCGTCGCACAGCAGGTCGGCGAGCGCGCCGGTGCCCGACAGTTGCACGTTGCCGTGCGCATCGCGCTCCACGCTCCGTGCGAGCTGGGTTGCGATGGGGGCGCCGGAGGCATCGTGGATGCCTTCCGAGACGGCCACAATGCAGCGCCCGAGGCGGTCATACACCTCCTTCACGTCGGTCAAAAACTGCTCGGTGGAGAAGGTGCGCTCCGGTAAGTAGATCAGGTGCGGGCCATCATCCGGCCAGGTGCGCGCCAACGCGGAAGCTGCCGTCAGGAAGCCCGCGTGCCGGCCCATCACGACGCCGACATAGACGCCGGGGAGGGCGGCGTTATCCAGGTTGGCGCCGGCAAAGGCTTGCACCACGAAGCGTGCCGCCGACGGGAACCCGGGCGTGTGGTCATTGCCCATGAGGTCGTTGTCGATGGTCTTCGGAATGTGCATGCAGCGCAGCGGGTAGCCGGCCCGCTGAGCCTCTTCGCTGACGATGCGCACCGTGTCCGAGGAATCGTTGCCGCCGATGTAGAAGAACTGGCCGATCTCGTGGGCCCGCAGCACCTTGAAGATTTCCTGGCAGTACTTCACGTCCGGCTTGTCGCGGGTGGAGCCCAGGGCGGAGGCCGGCGTGACCGCCACGCGTTCCAAGTTGTCACTCGTTTCCTGCGTGAGGTCAATCATGTCCTCGTTCACGATGCCCCGCACGCCGTGACGGGCACCGTAGACGAAATCAACCTGTCTGAAACGGCGCGCCGCGAGCACCGCGCCCACGAGCGACTGATTGATGACCGCCGTCGGGCCACCTCCCTGGGCGATGAGGATCTTGCTAGTCGACATGGCTTGACTCCGTGGATCTGCCGCTCGCAACGCGCAGTATTAAGCAAATCCCTCGCGGATGGATGAGGCAGGCAGCCCGAGGGGGCGGATGCTGCTTCGTGAGACGGTCGTCCCCGGGTGTGCTTCATCCCTATGTTTGGGCCGCGACCACCCCTCAACTGGAGGTTGGCGCGGGGAGATGCCGGGCATAGCCTTTAGGCGTGAGACATGCAAGCGTGGGCACGCCGCTTGCCGGAACTTGGTCAGGCAGAAAGACACCATGAGCATCGCCCTCTATCGACTCCGGCTGTACTGGGATGGCCGCCACGGCGCCGCAAGGAATGGCGACGACACGCTCATCCTGCTCGAACCGCCCCGGCTGCCGGGCGCTCATCGTGCAGACGAACTCGCAGAAATCGACTATGCCCCCGAAGTCGACGTCGCGCAGGTGCGCGAGCGAGTAGGCGACTGGCGCGAGATGACTCCCGATGAGGTGGCTGCCGCCGAGGCATTGCTGGCCTCGCTGGCACGGTCGGACTGGCCTCGCGAACGGGCGGCCTGAGGGCCTGTTCAACGACTACGCTGCCGCGTCAAGCAGCGTGCCCAGCATGTGGTCGTGGGTTTGGATCACTCGCAGGCTTGCCACGAAGGCATAGGCATCCAACTTCTGCTTCACCACGTCCTCAGCCAGGTTTGCGCCTTCCTGCGGCACCCGGGTCACGTGCGCAGCCACACCGCCGCCCGCTTGCTCCTCTTGCTGCAGCAACTGCCGCCGGAAGCCGGGGGTCTGGAGATTGGCGACATTGTGGGCTGACGCCGAAAGGCCCAGTTCGGCCACTCGGAGGCCCGACAGGGCGACGGATGACGCATGTGCATTCATGGTGTTACTCAGGCTTTTCGTCAACGCCAGCAGAAACCTGAGGCTCGTTAACGGCCAATCGCATGAAAGGTGGCGGGGGGCAACCTGTAAGAGCTTGCAGTGGCGGTCGGGGCTGCCTCCTGGTGGAATACGTCCCGAGGCGCTGCAAACGCTAGGCGGGAGAGGCCCCCTCCCCAGGCAGCGCCCCATGCGAGGTTCGGACCACCGGCCCGCCATGCTCAGGGAAGTTCTTGGGGTCGATCAAACAGATCACGCTGTCATCCGGAGTCGCGGTGCCAACCACAGGTTGGCACCGCGTTCTGCTTTTGGGGTCCGAACGAAGC
>CBFHAS010000030.1:0-38446 GCA_965653625.1 uncultured Burkholderiaceae bacterium
CGGCGCCAACCGCCCGGTCACTCGCCGTTGGCCCCCGCAGCGGGCGTTGGGTGCTTCCTCTTCGAGGCGGTTGTGGTCGCAGATGCGGCGCGCCGCGCGGCTGCCGGACTGGGGGATCATCGTGGCGAAGGTGCGCTGGCCGCGGCGCCCGTGCCCGCCCGCCACGATAGCGATGTCGCGAGCCGCCGGCACCGCGATGTGCTGCTCGACGTGCAGAACCTGCGCGTGCGCTTCCCGATTCGGCGTGGGTTCCTGCAGCGGGTGCACGGCATGTTCGACGCGGTGGACAGTGTGTCCTTCCAAATCCACGCCGGCGAGACGCTGGCGCTGGTAGGTGAATCGGGCTGCGGAAAGACAACCACCGGCAAGGCCATCGTGCAGTTGCTCAGGCACGTCGCGGTGCTCGAAGGCCGGGCGCTCTTCGATGGCCGCGACCTGTTCTCGTTGCATGGCGAGGAGCTTCGTGCCGCGCGCCGCTCGGTGCAGATGATCTTCCAGGATCCCTTCGCGTCTCTCGATCCCCGCATGCGGGTCTTCGACATCCTGGAGGAAGGCCTGCTCGCCCTGCGCCCCGAACTCGGTGCCGCTGCGCGGCGTGAACGGCTGGAGCGCCTCGTCGAGCAGGTGGGGCTGCGTGCCGAGGCACTGGCCCGCTATCCGCATGAGTTTTCCGGTGGGCAGCGCCAGCGCATCGCCATTGCGCGGGCCCTGGCCGTGGAGCCACGCCTCATCGTCTGCGACGAGCCGACATCCGCGCTCGACGTGTCGGTGCAGGCGCAGATCCTCAACCTACTCAAGCAACTCCAGCGCGAGCACGGCCTGGCCTACCTCTTCATCACGCACAACATCGGCGTGGTGGAGTACATCGCCGACGAGATCGCGGTCATGCAGCAGGGGCACCTCGAGGAAGCGGGGCCGTCACAGGCCGTGCTTGCGAAGCCGTCCTCCGAGTACACGCGAACGCTGCTTGCGGCAGTGCCGCGGGTGGAGACGACTCCACCGCAGCACGAGCCCCGGACGGCGGGGCAGGAGCATCCCGCTTAGTCGCCCGGCTCAAGCCTGTCTAGGCCGCTTGTCCCGCGGGACGGCTCGCCTTCGGCACGTCAAGTCATGCTTGGCCCGAGGCCGGTCATTCGGTAAAGGCTCTCCACCGCCGGCCCGTCAAGGTATTCCCTAGACGAAGCGTAATTTCGCCACGCTGACAATCCCTCACACCACTTCAGACAGCCACAGTCCCCTTACATGACGCGCACCGCACTTGCTCAACCTTCTCAGTGCTTCACGGGAGATCACATGATCAGGAGGACGAAGGTCAGCACGGCGTTGATGCTGGTGTTCATCGGGCCGCTTTCGCTTGCCCCGGTGGCGGCCCTTGGGCAACAGCAACTGGAACGCGTGGAAATCACCGGCTCCGCCATCAAACGGATAGACGCGGAGACCGCAGTTCCAGTCCAAGTCCTGACTCGAGAGGACGTGCAGCGCGTAGGCGCCACGACAGTCGAGCAGTTGATGCAGGTCGTCAGTGCCAATTCGAGCTCGCAATCTCTGGTGGCAGCATCTGCGTCCGGAGCAGTCACAGGCGGCCTCTCGGCAATTTCCCTGCGCGCCCTGGGGTCGCGGCGCACACTGGTACTGATCAATGGCCGCCGCGTCGCGCCGTACGGGACCGGAGAGATCAGCGATTCCGTGTCAGTGGACGTCAACAGCATCCCCGTGGCCGCGATCGAGCGAGTGGAAATCCTGAAGGACGGTGCCTCCTCCTTGTACGGATCCGACGCGATCGCAGGCGTTGTCAATATCATCACCCGCAACGACTTCGCCGGAGTCGAACTGAGCGCTGAGGCGGGTGCCCCTACCCGAAGCGGGGGCGGGGATGTTCAGCGAGCGAGCATCGTATGGGGCAAGGGTGACCTGTCCGCCGACAGGTACAACTTCGTGATCGTCGGCGCGGTGCAGAAGGAGCGCGCGCTGTTCGGCCGCGATCGGGGGTTTGCCGCTCGGTCATTCAACGTGGACGAGCAGAACGACATCACTTCCGGCAACACCTTCCCTGCCAACATTGTTCCAGTGCCCGGCTCTGCCACGAATTGGCCGGTAGTCGATGGGGTGCCCGTGAGTGCGAATCCGACAGCCGCCACAGGCTGTGTCGCGCCGTATTCGTTCATCGATCCGCTCTTCGGACCCGACATTTGCCGTTTCGATCCTGCGCCCATGATGACGCTGCTGCCCGAGACGGAACGTGCCGGCTTCTTTGCATCCGGGAAATTGGCTCTTACGCACGACATCGAGGCATTCGCGGAGCTGTCCTACAACAGGAACAAGCAGCGTACGGTCATCCAGCCGGTGCCGATTTCGGATCAATTCACTATTCCTCCCGGCAATCCCCTCGCCAATACGGCGCCATACAACGATACGAACATCGCCGTATTGCCGTCGTCGACGATCATTCTTCGGCCGACCAGTCCGTTCTATCCGACGGACTTCGTGAGAAACCTGACTGGCGGCGATACACCGGACCTGCTCGTTCGTTACCGGGCCGCGGGCAGCGGAGATCGCGATTTCACCGATATTTCCGAGTCGCCTCGGCTCGCGGTCGGTGCGCGGGGCACCGTCGATGGGTGGGCCTTCGACACGGCGCTGCTGTATAGCCGCAGCCGTGTCCGCGAGCTGGTCAACGATGGCTATCCGATCTATTCACAGCTGTTGCCCCTGCTCAACAGCGGCAACGTGAACTTCTTCGGCCCGAGCGGCACAGCGGTGGAAGAGCAACTGCACGCCGCCAACTTCATTGGCGAAGCGTTCAGGGTCACCTCGACCCTCGGCAGCGTGTCCGGCAAGGTATCCAAGGATCTGGCTCAAATGGCAGGGGGGCCCATCGCACTCGCTGTCGGAGCAGAGGCCCGCAGGGAGAAGTACAACTTCGAGCCCAGCGCAGAACTTGAGCAGGGCGACATTTCCGGCTATGGCGGAAACTTTGCCACGGTAGACCGCAAGCGCGATGTGGCTTCGGTGTTCGGCGAAGTCGCCGTGCCGATCTTCAAGCAACTCGAAATTGATGCCGGCGCGCGCTTTGACAAGTACGAGGGTGTCGGTGATTCATTCACTCCCAAGGTAAGCCTGCGTTGGCGGCCCTCGCGCGAACTTCTTGTGCGCAGCTCGGCGGGACGAGGCTTCCGGGCGCCGAGCTTGGCGGATCTGTACACGCCGCAGACGCTGGGAGCAACGCAGCCCGGGCTCAGCGATCCCCTGCGTTGCCCGACGACGAACGACGGCGTCAAGGACTGCGCCACCCAGTTCACCACAACCCTTGGTGGAAACTCGGACCTCAAGCCGGAGAAGTCGACCAACTACACCCTAGGTCTGGTGTTCGAGCCGGTACCCGATGTTTTCCTCGCGGTCGACCATTTCAGGATTCACCTGAAGGACACCATCACCCAAGGCCTGACGGCGGCATTCATCCTGGCCAACATCGACAAGTACGGTTCGTTCGTCACGCGCGGCCCGGGTAGTTCGGGCCTCCCGGGGCCCATCGTCTCCATCGATCAGACGAACATCAATCTCGGGCAGACCAAGTTGTCCGGCTTCGACATCCATGCTCGCTGGCGGATCCTGGCGGGTGATCTCGGCCGCTTCGTGGCGGCCTTCACCGGCACGTACTTCGACAGGTACGACACGCAAAATCCCGACGGCACCTTCAGCCCGCACGTCGGCAATCTGAACAACGCGACCACAGGTGGCGTCATCCCGCGCTGGAAGACCTACCAGGCCGTCACATGGTCGCGTGGACCTTGGGATGTGACTGCGGCGCTCAATTGGCAGTCGTCATACGTGGACGTCCCCGGGAACTTCATGGACCCGAATGACCCGACATTCCGCAAGGTGGGTGCCTACGAAACGTACGACCTCCAGGGAAGCTATGCAGGCATCAAGAGTTTGCGCATCACGCTTGGAGTGAAGAACCTGTTCGACCGCGACCCTCCGTATACCAATCAGGGGTTCTCATTCCAGTCGGGGTATGACCCTCAGTATGCGGATCCGCGAGGTCGGTTCGTCTACGCGAGACTGAACTACGCGTTCCAATGAACTGACGCCGGTTCTCGTCAGCGCCATGCTGACCTGGGCTTGGCAGGTTGCGGTGATCACCGCCCTGGCGACGGCGCGTGATTTTTTCGTACCATTGGGCGCTGACTTCGTGCGGGTCCGTCCGCAGGCGGATCGGGAGCAATAGCTGTCTCCTCGGTCCCTTCGGTTGCATGAAGTCCCTCAGCCGAAGATCCCACGCATGGACTTTTCCAAGCGACGAGCCGACCCCCGGCGTCACCTCCTCGGGCTCGCGTTTGTCATTCTTTTGCACGCCCTCATCGTTTACATGCTCGTGACCGGGCTGGCGAAGAAGGTGATCGAAGTCGTGCGCGCACCCATCGAGACCAAGGTGATCGAAGAGGTCAAGAAGCCGCCGCCTCCGCCCGAGGTGCTGGCGCCTCCGCCGCCGCGGCTGGAGGCCCCGCCGCCGCCCTTCATTCCACCGCCGGAAATTCGCATCGAGACGCCGCCTCCGCCGGAACCCACGATCACGGCTGTCACGCCAACTCCGCCGCCCGCGCTTGTCGTCATCGCGCCGGTAGCGCCTCCTGCGCCCGTGCCAGCACCTGCGCCTGCCCCCGCTCCTGCGGCGGGTCCGGTGAATGTGCGCACCGTCTGCACCCGGATGCCGACACCCGAAATCCCTGGCGTCAGTGTCACCGGCACCATTTCCATGACGGCGAAGATGAACATTTCCGGAGGCCGCGTCACGAGCGTGGAGGTGTCGCAGTTCCGGGGAACGACGGATCGCCGTGCCCAGCGCGCGCTTGCGAATGCCGTGGAAGCCGCTGTCCGCGGGTACGCCTGCACCGGTGATGCGGTGGCCGTGCAGGAGTTCGTTTTCAACATCAATTGAGGACGACTTTGCGACTTTGCATGTGCGTCACCAGGCGCCCGCGCTTCCCCTTCTAGCTCTAAGAAATCCCGCTATCCAGGAGACTGCTCCATGCTCACCCATTCGAAGTTGCTGGCAGCCGCTGCCGCGTTGTCGCTTGCCTCGCTGCTGAGTGTTCTGCCGACGCCTTCTCATGCACAGGCCGCGAGCGCACCGGCCACCGAGGCCGATGCCGCGACGCCGATGCCACCGCCGCCTGCAGTCACCACAAGCAAGGAAGTTGTCGACAACCCCTATGGCCTGCAAGCGCTGTGGGCCCAGGGCGACGTCGTCGCCAAGGGCACGCTGATCGTGCTGGTGCTCATGAGCATGGGCAGTTGGTACATCATCATTACGAAGCTGTACGAGAGCTTGAAGATCTCGAGCGAGGCCAAGGTCGCGCGACGGGGCTTCTTCAAAAGCAAGAGTCTCGTCGAAGCCGCCAAGACCCTGAAGGAGGGAAGTGCCTTCCGCTTCATCGCCGAGACCGGCATCGAAGCCAGCGACCATCATGAAGGCGCGCTCACCGAGCACATCGATCGCAACACCTGGGTCACCATGAGCGTGCAGCGCAGCGTGGAAGACGTGCAGTCGCGGCTGCAGGACGGCCTCGCTTTTCTTGCCACGGTCGGATCCACGGCGCCATTCGTGGGCCTGTTCGGCACCGTCTGGGGCATCTACCACGCGCTCACCGCCATTGGCATCGCGGGGCAGGCATCTATCGATAAGGTGGCAGGGCCAGTGGGCGAGGCGCTCATCATGACGGCCATCGGCCTCGCCGTGGCCGTGCCTGCCGTGCTGGGCTACAACTGGCTGGTGCGCCGGAACAAGGTCACGATGGAAGCCGTACGCGGCTTTGCTGCGGATCTGCACGGTGTGCTCATGGGCGCTCGCAGGGCGGCGCGCTGAGCGAGCGGTGTCCCTTTGCACAAGGAGTCGGTATGGCGATGAACCTGGGCAGCCCCGACGTCGCGGAAGACGAGGTGGTATCCACCATCAACACCACGCCACTGGTGGATGTGATGCTGGTGCTGCTCATCATCTTCCTCATCACCATTCCGGTGGTCACGCAGACCGTTGCGCTCAACCTTCCGCAAGAAAAAAACATTCCGCGGCAGACGCGGCCGGAGAACATAGAAATCTCCGTGAACAAGGACGGCGACGTGTTCTGGAACGCGCAGTTCGTTCCCGACAGCGAGGCACTGTTCCAGCGCCTCAAGACCATCGCCACCCGCAACCCGCAGCCCGAGATTCATATCCGCGGCGACGAGAACGCGCGCTACGAAAGCATCGGTCGGGTGGTTTTCGCCTGTCAGCGCGCGGCCATCCAGAAGGTCAGCTTCGTGACCGAGCCGCCCGCGCGCGCCCTGTGATCGCACACGAGGAGACACGCCCTTGGCCATGAATCTGGGTCCCAGCTCAAGCGAGCCCGACGTGATGGTCGACATCAACACCACGCCGCTCATCGACGTGATGCTGGTGCTTCTCATCATGCTCATCATCACCATCCCGATCCAGTTGCATTCGGTGAACCTGAGCATGCCTGCCGGCACACCGCCGCCGGCCATCGCCGAGCCGCAGGTCATCACCATTGACATCGACTTCGATGGCACGGTGCTGTGGAACGGCGAGGCGCTGCCGGACCGGCAGGCCCTCGAAGCACGCCTCACCCAGGCCGCGGCCTTGCCGGAGCAGCCCGAGGTGCACATCCGTCCCAACAAGCTCGTGGAATACAAGGCCGTGGCCGCCGTCCTCGCCAGCGCGCAGCGGCTGGGCGTCACCAAGCTGGGCATGGTCGGCAACGAGCAGTTCGTCAAGTAGTACTCCATGCGACATCCCATCCGCCCGGTTCTCGCCGCGGCATTGCTAAGCGTGGCGTTCGCGGTGCCCGCCCAGGAAGCTGTTCGCGCCGAGGTTGGCAAGCCTCTTCAGGCGGCGCAGGAACTCATCAAGGCCCAGCGCTACAGGGAAGCCCTGGCCAAGGTGCGCGAGGCCGAAGCTGTAGGGGCGCGCAGCGCCAACGAAGCTTTCCTCATCGAGCGCATGCGCATCGCCGCGGCCAGTGGCGCAGGCGATGTGGAAACCGCCTCGCGCGCCTTCGAAGTGATCAGTGCCAAAGTGAGTCCGACCGACCGCCTGCGCATGATCGAAAGCCTGGCCGGTGGCTACTATCGCGCCAAGGACTACGCCCGGGCCATGCAATGGAGCCAGCGTTACTTCAAGGAAGGCGGGCAGAATCCGGCGATCCGCACCCTGCTGATCCAGAGCCAGTACCTGGCTGGTGACTTCGCCGGTGCCGCCCGGGAACTCACTACCGAGATCACCCAGGCCGAGAAGGCCGGCCAGGCGCCGGGCGAGGACCGGCTCAAGCTCCTCGCCAACGCCACCCTCAAGCTGAACGACACGGCGGGTTATGTGTGGGCGCTTGAACGGCTGGTGACCTACTACCCGAAGAAGGAGTACTGGGTCGACTTGCTCGCGCGGTTGCAGCGCAAGCCCAATTTCAGCGATCGCCTCGCGCTCGACACCTACCGGCTCGCGCTGGCCACCGACACACTCACCAAGCCCGCCGACTTCATGGAGATGGCGCAGTTGGCGCTGCAGGCGGGCCTGCCGGCTGAAGCACAGCAGGTCGTCGACAAAGGCTTCGCCGCCGGTGTGCTAGGGAAAGGGCCCGAGGCCGAGCGCCACAGGCGCTTGAAGGATCTGGTGGCCAAGCGCCTGCTTGAAGCCAAGGGCGCGCTCGCGCAGACCCTCAACGAGGCGCGCGCCGCCAAGGACGGCACGGCGCTGGTCGACTCCGGCCTGCATCTGGTGTTCCTGGGTGACAGGACACAGGGGCTGCAACTGATGCAGCAGGGCCTGGCCAAGGGGAATCTCAAGCGGCCCGAGGACGCCAAGCTGCACTACGCCGTCGCGCAGATTCTCGCCGGCGAAAACGGCAAGGTGCTGTCCACGCTCAGAGGTGTGGTCGGCATCGACGGCACGGCAGACCTCGCACGGCTGTGGGTCTTGTATGCCCGCAAGAAGGGGTAGGGCCGTCCACCGGGTTCACCTGGGCGCCAGCCGGATCGCGCCATCCAGGCGGATGACCTCACCATTCAGCATGTCATTGACCAGGATGTGCTGCACCAGCTTGGCGTAGTCCTCAGGAGTGCCCAGGCGGCTGGGGAAGGGCACGCCCGCCGCGAGCGCGTCCTGCACTGCCTTCGGCATGGCAAACAGCATCGGCGTGCCGAAGATGCCCGGAGCGATGGTCATGTTGCGGATGCCGTTGCGCGCCAGGTCACGCGCAATCGGCAGCGTCATGCCCACGACGCCTCCTTTCGAGGCTGAGTACGCCGCTTGGCCGATCTGTCCGTCGTAGGCTGCCACGCTGGCCGTGGAGACGAGCACGCCGCGCTCGCCGGTGGGCTCGGGGTCGTTGGTGGCCATGGCCTCGGCCGCCAGGCGGATCATGTTGAAGCTGCCCACCAGGTTGACCATGACCACCTTGGCGAAGAGCGCCAGTGGATGAGCGCCCTCCTTGCCGACCGTCTTGGCGGCCGGTGCGATGCCGGCACAGTTGACCAGGCCCATGAGCTTGCCCATGGCGGTGGCGCGCGCCACTGCAGCCCGACCGTCGGCCTCTTGAGTGACGTCGCAGTGCACGAACGCGGCGCGCTCAGAGCCCAGTTCGGCGGTCAGCGCTGCACCCTTGTCGTCCTGCACGTCGGCGATCACGACCTTGCCGTCGTGCGAGGCCAGCATGCGCACCGTGCCTTCACCGAGCCCCGATGCGCCGCCCGTCACGATGAAGACCTTGCCTGCGATGTCCATGAAGAACTCCTGAAATCAAACGCTGCTGGTTGACGTATACGTCAACCGAGAGCCACAAAAATGCCGCTCGGCAAGCGGCATTCGGGTGGGGCGTGAGCTTCAGCTCAGCGCAGCCAGCGCGCGGGCGGTGATTGCTTCGACGCTGCCCGTGCCGTCGATTCGCCGGTACTTCGGCGCCATCAGATCACCTCCGGCGGCCCAGTCGGAGTAGTAGGCGACCAGCGGACGCGTCTGACTTTGGTACACCGCGAGGCGCTTGCGCACCGTTTCTTCCCTGTCGTCCTCGCGCTGCACGAGTTCCTCGCCGGTGATGTCGTCGCGGCCCGGTACCTTGGGAGGGTTGAACTTGATGTGATAGGTGCGCCCCGATGCCACATGCGAACGGCGGCCGCTCATGCGCTCGATGATGGCTTCGTCCGGCACGTCGATCTCCAGCACATAGTCGAGCTTGACGCCGGCCGTCTTCATCGCCTCCGCCTGCGGGATCGTGCGGGGGAAGCCATCGAACAGGAACCCGTTGGCGCAGTCGGGCTGAGCAATGCGCTCCCTCACCAGGCCGATGATGATGTCGTCGCTGACCAGCGCACCGGAATCCATCACTTTCTTTGCCGCCAGCCCCAGCGGGGTGCCGGCCTTTACCGCCGCGCGCAGCATGTCGCCGGTGGAGATCTGAGGGATGCCGAACTTCTGGCAGATGAACGCGGCCTGGGTGCCTTTACCGGCGCCCGGCGCGCCCAACAGGATCAGTCTCATCGGATGTCGTCCTCGTCATTTATTGGTGACCTATCGGCTTGCGAGAGCCGATCGTGGATTCAGAATAGCACGCGCCTACTGCGCGAAAACTGACGTGTCAGTCAGCCGTTTCCGTCCATAACCGGCGCACGCGCTCCAGGTCTTGCGGCGTATCGACACCGGGGCCCGGACGCACCTTGCTCACGTGCACCGCGATGCGCTGGCCATGCCATAGCACGCGAAGTTGCTCCAGTGATTCCGTGTGCTCCAGCGGACTCACCGGCAGCGTAGGGAATCGCTTCAGAAACCCGGCTTGGTACCCATACAGCCCGATGTGACGCAGCGGCGCGGGATCGGCCAGCGCGTGCACGCCGGCCGCGTGGCCGTCGCGCCACCAGGGGATGGGCGCGCGTGAGAAGTACAGTGCCCGGCCTTGCGCATCACACACGACCTTCACGACGTTCGGGTTCGTGAACTCGGCGGCATCGTCGATGAGATGCGCCGCGGTGCTCATCACGCATTCGGGCCGGCTCGCCAGCAGTTCGGCGCATGCATCCACCAGCGTGGGGTCAATGAGCGGCTCGTCGCCTTGCACGTTGACGACGATAGCTGTGTCGGGCAGGCCCAGCAGGGCGCAGGCTTCGGCAAGACGGTCGCTGCCAGTGGGATGGTCGGCGCGAGTGAGCAGGGCTGACACGCCGTGTGATGCGCAGGCAGACACGATTTCGGCGTCGTCGGCCGCCACGACCACGCGCGATGCGTTAGAGCGCATCGCCCGCTGGGCCACGCGCACCACCATCGGGGCGCCACCAATATCGGCCAGCGGCTTGCGAGGAAGCCGGGTGGACGCCAGCCGCGCGGGCACCAGGACGGTGAAGCTCACTTCGCCATGTCCACTGCCGGCCCTTCGTCGAGGCTGCGCGCCTCGCTTTCCAGCATCGCGGGGATGCCGTCGCGTACGGGATAGGCCAGCCGGTCGGCCATGCAGACAAGCTCGTGCCGATCGTGCTGCGGCGGCCGGTAGTACTCGAGCGGGCCCTTACACAGCGGGCACACCAGCAGTTCAAGCAGTCGGGTGTCCATGAACAACGTCGTGGGAAGAAGGTGGAAGCAGCGCCAGCAACTCGGCCTCGAATGCGCTGCCGGGATCGAAGTCTAGCGGCGCCACCCATGCCCGGGTGCGGCCCAGGCGCGAAGGTTCAAGCTTCACCGCGTCCTTCTCCGTCACGATCACATCCTCGGTGTCCGCGGGCCAAGGAAGAGTGCCGAAATCGTGATGATCGGGCAGGGCCAGTTCCTGCACCTGCAATCCCGCCTCGCGCAGCATGCCGAAGAACCGCGCCGGATGGGCGACTCCGGCGGCGGCCAGCACGGGTCGGCCGGCAAGGGATTGCAGCGACTCGCGCGAAGCCCGTGCGCCGGATTGCCATGCCTGCAACAGCACGACGCCAGGAAGCGACCGCATCGCGACGTGTCCGGAAAGGCGGGTCGAAGGCGACGGCGCGTTGTACAGCACCACCGTTCGCGGCGGTACCTGCACGGGCATCGGCTCGCGCAGTGGTCCGGCCGGCAGCATCCAACCATTGCCCACGCCGCGCTCATCGAACACGAGCACCTGGGCTGCGCGTGGCAGGCGGCGGTGCTGCAGACCATCGTCACTCACCAGCACGTCCACCTGCGGGTGCCGCTGCAGAAGCTCGCGCGCAGCGGCCACTCGGTCACGTCCCACGACTACCGGCACCCCCAATCGTGACTGCAGCAGGCGGGGCTCGTCTCCACATAGCGCGGCCGGTGTGTCGGCCACAACTTCCAGTGCGGCGCTCTCGTGCCGGCCATGGCCGCGTGAAATGATGCCCGGCCGGAACCCGCGGCGCCTCAGCAAGCGCACCACGGCGATCACCGTCGGTGTCTTGCCCGCGCCGCCCACGATGAGGTTGCCGACCACGATGATCGGCACAGGGACCGCCTTCCGACGCAGGTAGCCCAAGCGAATCAGGGTTCCACGGACTCGAACTGCCATACCGAACAGCAGGGCGACCGGCCAGAGAGCGCGCATTAGTACGCCACGGCGAAGCCACGCCTGCTGCAGCCGCTGCGACAGCGATGGCCGAGCCATCCAGCGGTCGTTCAGCGGGCAGCGCCGCCGCGTGAGCTTTGAGCGGCGAAGGTTAACTTGGCAAGCCCGGCGCGGCGCGCCGCGTCCATGACGTTGACCACCGACTGGTGCGCGGCGGTGGCGTCTGCTGACACGATGACGAGGGGGTCATTGATGCCAGCGGCGGCACCGGAAAGCGCCCCGATCAACACATCGACGCTGCGCCCGTCCACTGGCTTGCGATTGACGGCGAAACGCCCGTCTGCCGACACCGAGACGATGATCTCGCGTGGCCGGTCGCGAGCCTTCTCAGCATCGGCCGTTGGCAGGGTGATCTGCAGTTCGGTGAACTTCGAGTAGGTGGTCGACAGCATCAGGAAGATCAGGATCACCAACAGCACGTCGATGAATGGGATAAGGTTGATCTCCGGCGTGTCGGACCGCTGCTTGCGGAAATTCATTTTCGGCGTATTCAGGCGGCGGCGCGAGGCACCGCAAAGCGCATGAGATGCGGCACCATGCGGTGCGCGGCCTGCTCCAGTTCCACCGTGTAGCCGTCGACCAGGCCGCGGAAGTAGCGATAGAACATCAAGGACGGGATTGCGACGATCAGACCGAAGGCGGTGTTGTACAGCGCTATCGAAATGCCGTGTGCCAGCAGCGCGGGATTGCTACCCCCACTGGGGGCCTGTGAAGCGAAGATCTCGATCATGCCGATCACCGTGCCCAGCAGACCCAGCAATGGCGCCGAGGATGCGATCGTGCCCAGCGCGTTCAGGTAGCGCTCGAGCCGGTGTACCGCGGCCCGTCCAGCGGCCTCGAACGCTTCTCGCAACGCTTCTTCCGTGATGCGGGGATCGGCGATCACGGCCCGCAGCCCGCGTGCGATCACAGTGCCTAGCACCGAGTTGTGTTCGAGCTTGTTCACCACGTCGGCGGTCGGCAGGCTCGCCCGTGTCACCGACATCACCTCATCGACCAGGCTGGGCGGCGCCACCTTCGGCGCGCGAAGGCTGGAAAACCGTTCGATGACCAGCGCCATGGCCGCCACGGAACACAGCAACAAGGGCCAAATGGGCCAACCAGCGGCTTGTATGATCGAAAACAATCCTTGCCTCTCGCGCAGATGTCGGTTTCTGGGACGCGCGATTATGGCCCCGATGAAGACTGGGGCGAGGCTCGAATACCACGGTCTTCTACCCCCAGCAACGTGAAGATTTCACAATCCACCGAATGTGTGGATAACTTTGTGGGCAACCTGCTGGCCCCTCACGCAACCGCGCGAAATGAAACGGGATGTGGTGCATTGCACAAATCTTGAGCAGGAAGAATCCTTTGCATATCAAACACTTGCGCGATTGTGAAAGCTCCGTGACAGCCAAGATGGGCCGCCAGCCCTTGATCCGCGCGCTTGTGGAGTTCTCGACCCGCGCCGGTGCTGGCGTTGCCAGTGGTTGAGCGTGATGCGATGCCGGCGCCACGGCTGGTGTGGACCGTCGCCGGCCTGGTCCATGCAGTGGCCGACTCGCTGGCCGGACGCTTCTCGGCATGCACAGTCCGCGGCGAACTTTCAGCGTTTTCCCGTGCACCAAGCGGCCATTGCTACTTCTGCCTGAAGGACGCTGACGGTCAGTCGGCGCTCATGCGCTGTGCGATGTTCCGGCGTGCTGCCAGCCTGCTCGATTTCGTGCCATCCGACGGACTGTTGGTTGAGCTACGCGGCCGCCTCACGCTATACGAGCCCCGTGGTGAGCTGCAGTTCGTCGCCGAGTCGATGCGCCGCGCCGGTCCCGGGGCGTTGTTCGAGCAGTTCCTTCGTCTGAAGACTCGGCTCGAGGCCGAAGGGCTGTTTGCCGACGCACGCAAGCGGGAACTGCCACCTTATCCGCGCCGTCTCGGCATCGTGACCTCGACGGCTGCGGCGGCCCTGCACGACGTGCTGAGCTCGCTCGCGCGCCGCGCACCGCATGTGGAGGTCGTTCTCTACCCGAGTGCGGTGCAAGGCCCCGAAGCTCCAGCGGCCCTGGTTCGTGCGCTCGGAGTCGCCGGCCGCCGAGCCGAGGTCGATAGCATCATCCTGTGCCGCGGCGGCGGCTCGCTGGAAGCCCTCTGGGCGTTCAACGACGAGCGTGTCGTGCGCGCGGTGGCGGCCTCTCCTCTGCCTGTGGTGTGCGGCGTGGGACACGAGACCGATGTCACGCTAGCCGATTTTGCAGCCGACCTTCGTGCGCCTACACCTACCGCAGCAGCCGAGTTGGCCACGGCCGCGCATGCCGATTGCGCGGCGGCACTAGACGCGCTGCAGGCGCGTCTGACGCGCCACGTCACACGGTCCTTGGAGGGGCAGGCGCAGCGGCTGGACGCGGTAGCTCTTCGGCTGGCAAGGCCGACGCTGGCCTTGCACGCGCAAGGACATGTGCTTGCGCTGCTGGAGCAACGCCTGCTGGGCGCCGCGCGCCACGCCGTGCCGGTGCGCGTCGCGCGCCTGGCCCAGCTGGCCGGCCGGCTGCAGCGCTTCGGTTCGATGGCGCGGGCGAGCCACAGGACGAACCTGCATTCGCTGCAGGCGCGGCTCGACATTCTTGATCCACGGCAGGTGCTGCATCGTGGTTACGCTTGGCTGGCCGATGCGCGGGGTCGCCCGGTCCAGTCGGTTGCCCAGCTGTCGGTGGGGCAGCCGCTGGATGCCGTCATGGAAGACGGTTCCGCACACGTGATCGTCACTGCGCTGGACCCCATGCCGCCCTGCTGACGTCGGCCACCACGCATGCATCGCGCGGCAACGCGGCCTTGGCAACTGCCTACAATCTCACCGCTGATCGCTGCATTCGACAACAAGCTGCCGAAAGGAATGAGCCATGGAACACACCTTGCCGCCCCTGCCATACCCGCATGATGCGCTCACGCCGCACATGAGTCGAGAGACTCTCGAGTACCACCACGACAAGCACCACAACGCTTATGTGGTGAACTTGAACAACCTGCAAAAGGGTACGGAATTCGAGAGCATGCCGCTCGAAGAGATCGTCAAGAAATCCTCGGGCAGCGTTTACAACAACGCCGCGCAGGTTTGGAACCACACCTTCTTCTGGAACTGTATGAGGCCGCAGGGTGGTGGAGAGCCTAAGGGTGCCCTGGCAGCTGCGGTCAACACCAAGTGGGGAAGTTACGCCGCGTTCAAGGATGCCTTCACGAAGAGCGCGGTGGGCAATTTCGGTAGCGGCTGGACTTGGCTGGTCAAAAAGGCTGATGGCTCGGTCGATATCGTGAACATGGGTGCCGCCGGCACGCCGGTGACGACTGGCGACACGCCGCTCATGACCATCGACGTGTGGGAGCACGCCTACTACATCGACTACCGGAACCTGCGCCAGAAGTTCGTCGAGACCTTCCTGACCTCGCTCGTGAACTGGGACTTCGCCGAGCGCAACTTCGGCTGACCCATTCCCGCCGATCGAAGGGCTGCTTGGTGTTCCCTTCGACCGGTGCAGGTTCTTTTTCAGACGTAGCAGATCGCATCGGCCCCGCACAGTGCTTGGCTCAGTGCGCAGCTGGAAGTCAGGGCGCTCCAATTCATGGTGCGAACGACGGCCCTTTGAGCTTGAAGCCGGGTTTGATGCCGCGCTTGGTGAACCAGCCCTGGTTCATCTCGAGGGCGAAGCGCACCGGTTTGGCTGAGCAGTGCGACTGCAGTGACTGTGGTGCCATGTCTGCGATGTTCACGACCGTGCCGTCGTCGGCGATGTACGCAACGGACAGGGGTACGAGCGTGTTCTTCATCCAGAAGCACTGCGTGGCCGGCACTTCGAACTCGAACAACATGCCGTCGCTTGCCCCCAGCTTGTCGCGGAACATCAGGCCGGTGGCTCTTTGCTCGGGGGTACGGGCGACCTCCGCGTGAATGTTGTGCATGCTGGCGTTCAGTTGCACGGTCAGCAGCTTGGGCTGAGCGGTGTTCTGTCCTGCGGCCATGAGGGGCAGCGCGATGGCTAGCGCGGCCGCAGGGCGAGCAAACGAAAATCTCATGGGGATGCGTGTGGAGACGACGACCTGATTATGAGATGCGTCGGCCGGACGCGAAAACGCCCGGGCGTGCCGGGCGTTTCAGATGGCAGGTCGCCCTGCTCAGCTCTTCTTCTCTTCCTTCTTGGCCTTGGCAGCAGAAGCGGCCGGCTTGGCTTCCTCAGCCTTCTTCGCTTCAGCCTTGGCCGGGGCGGCGGCGGGCTTGGCGTCTTGGGCGTGGGCGCCGATGGCGAAGAAGGTGGCGACAAGTGCGGCCAGAAGCTTGCTCATGAATGTACCTTTCGAATGGTTTTGAACTCGTCTCCCTCCTTGGGAGACGGGCCCACAACGGCCGGCTCAAAGAGTCGGTTGACAGCATGCTCGCTTAGAATATTTTTGGTTTTGAATCACACGGCGGGCCACCGCGGAGCGGCACTACATGTACCAGCACATCAAGGTTCCCAAGGGCGGGCAGAAGATCACCGTCAACAGCGACTTCTCGCTCAACGTCCCGGACCAGCCCATCATTCCGTACATCGAGGGCGACGGCACCGGCTACGACATCACGCCCGTCATGATCAAGGTCGTCGATGCTGCGGTCGAGAAGAGCTACGGCGGCAAGCGCCGCATCCATTGGATGGAGGTCTACGCGGGCGAAAAGTCAACCAAGATCTACGGCCCCGACATTTGGCTGCCCGAGGAAACGCTCCAGGTTCTCAAGGATTACGTGGTGTCCATCAAGGGTCCACTCACCACGCCTGTGGGCGGTGGCATCCGGTCGCTGAACGTCGCGCTGCGGCAGGAACTGGACCTGTATGTGTGCCTGCGTCCCGTGCAGTACTTCCAGGGCGTCCCATCGCCGGTGAAGGAGCCAGCGAAGACCAACATGGTGATCTTCCGGGAGAACTCGGAAGACATATACGCAGGCATCGAGTTCGAAGCTCAGAGCGAGAAGGCAAAGAAGCTCATCCGCATCCTTCAGGACGAGTTCGGCGTAAAGAAGATCCGTTTCCCGGAGACATCGGCCATCGGTGTGAAGCCGGTGTCCAGAGAGGGTACTGAGCGCCTGGTGCGCAAGGCCCTTCAGTACGCGATCGACAACGACAAGCCGTCGGTGACGTTGGTGCACAAGGGCAACATCATGAAATACACGGAAGGCGGTTTCCGCGACTGGGGCTACGCGCTGGCTCAGCGCGAGTTCAGCGCCGTGCCCGTCGACGGGGGTCCGTGGGTCAAGTTCAAGAACCCGAAGACCGGCCGTGACATCGTGGTGAAGGACTCCATCGCCGACGCCTTCCTGCAGCAGATTCTGCTTCGGCCTGCCGAGTACTCGGTGATCGCCACGTTGAACCTAAACGGGGACTACATCTCCGATGCCTTGGCTGCGCAGGTGGGTGGCATCGGTATCGCGCCGGGCGCGAACATGTCGGACTCGGTGGCGATGTTCGAGGCGACGCACGGCACCGCGCCCAAGTACGCCGGCAAGGACTACGTGAACCCGGGTTCCGAGATCCTTTCGGCCGAAATGATGTTACGGCACATGGGCTGGACCGAGGCCGCCGACCTGACCATCAGCTCGATGGAAAAGGCGATCCTGTCGAAGAAGGTCACCTATGACTTCGCCCGCCTGATGGATGGAGCGACCCAGGTGTCTTGCTCCGGGTTCGGGCAGGTCATGATCGAACACATGTGAGTCGTTCCCGGGCCGCGCATGACGGTCCTCAGTCTGGTAAGCCCCTTGCTTTGTTGACAAGCCGGGGGCTTTCTTCTTGCTGAGTTTCGCCTCAGGGCATTAAGGCATCGCACGGGTACCTCAGGATGAGCTGGGCGTGCCGCGAACCGTGGCTATGCACAACTCCAGCCGCGAACACTGCGCGGGCGGGCCGCTGCGGCGAGCGTCAGGGCAAGAAGCCCGCTGGTGAGCGGGCTTCTGGTTTTGATGAGTCAGCTGGTGCGCTTGCGGTCTCAGCTCGCGGCTACCGGAAGCTCGCTCGCCGCGGACTGCTGCTGCGGCGACGAACGTGCGTTGCCTGCGGCGTCGAGAGGGCAGATGTTCTGCGCCAGTTGACCCTTGGGCCCCTGGACGAGGTCATAGGTGACCTTCCCGCCTTGCTTCAATGTGCGAAAACCCTCCATCTGAATGGCCGAGAAATGCGCGAAGACGTCTTCGCCACCTCCCTCTGGCTCAATGAAGCCGAAACCTTTGGCATCGTTGAACCACTTCACTGTCCCAAGCGCCATACCCCACCTCCTGTTGTTTTCAGCGCGCAATTCTGGGCGGCCCCGCCGGAGGCTGTCAATACACGGGCGGACGGCCGACGCAAGGGGGAACGCGGGTGGCGCGGCGTCCAAGACGCTCCTCAGGAAAGGCCGCTCGCCTGAGGTGCGCGGGTCACGTGAAGCATTTCCGGGCTTGTGAGTGACACCACGAACCCAATATGCTGAGCTCACGACTGCGGACCACCGAGCCGATAGAATCGGGTCATGCCAAAGGAGCCGCCTCTTCCGCCTGTTCACCCGCCGACCAACCCCTTGCGCCCTGAGGATGGGCAAGGGGCTGTCGTCGTAGAGCGGCAGCCGGCAAAGACGGTCCCGCCACCCATGTACCAGGTGGTCATGTTGAACGACGACTACACGCCGATGGAGTTCGTCGTGATGATCTTGCAAGAGTATTTCAAACGCGACCTCGAAACCGCGACCCAGATCATGCTGAAGATTCATCATGAGGGTCGGGGCGTGTGCGGCGTGTATTCGAAGGATGTCGCCGCCACCAAGGTTGAATTGGTGCTGGCCGCCGCGCGGCGCGGCGGCCACCCGTTGCAGTGCATTATGGAGGCCGCATGATTGCGCAAGAGTTGGAAGTCAGCTTGCACATGGCGTTCGTCGAGGCGCGCCAGCAGCGACACGAATTCATCACCGTCGAGCACCTCCTCATGGCCTTGCTCGACAACCCATCGGCTGCGGAAGTCTTGCGGGCCTGCTCCGCGAACATCGACGACCTGCGCAAGAGTCTGCTCCAGTTCATCAAGGAGAATACGCCGACGGTTGGCGGCTCGGACGAGGTGGATACCCAGCCGACGCTTGGCTTCCAGCGAGTGATCCAGCGCGCCATCATGCACGTGCAGTCCACCGGCAGCGGCAAGAAGGAGGTGACTGGTGCCAACGTGCTGGTCGCTATCTTCGGCGAGAAGGACTCGCATGCGGTGTACTACTTGCACCAGCAGGGTGTGACGCGGCTGGATGTGGTGAACTTCATTGCCCACGGCATCAAGAAGTCCGACCCGCCGGAGCCTGCGAAATCCCAGGATGGCGCGGCCTCGGAGGGTGAGAAGGAAGAGGGCGAGGGCAAGGGCTCCCCACTGGACCAGTTCACGCAGAATCTCAATCAGTTGGCGCGCGACGGCAAGATCGATCCGCTCATCGGTCGCGAGATCGAAGTCGAGCGAGTTATCCAGATCCTGTGCCGTCGTCGAAAGAACAACCCCCTGCTGGTGGGCGAGGCGGGCGTCGGCAAGACCGCCATCGCCGAAGGCTTGGCATGGCGCATCACGCAAGGCGACGTGCCCGAAGTGCTTGCCAATGCGAACGTGTACGCACTCGACATGGGCGCGTTGCTGGCCGGTACAAAATACCGCGGTGACTTCGAGCAGCGCCTGAAGGGGGTGCTCAAGCACTTGAGGGAAATGCCCAATGCGGTTCTGTTCATCGACGAAATCCATACCTTGATCGGCGCCGGTGCCGCTTCCGGTGGCACGCTGGACGCGAGCAACCTGCTTAAGCCGGCACTGAGTTCAGGCACCATGAAATGCATTGGCGCCACCACCTTCAGTGAGTACCGCGGCATTTTCGAGAAGGATGCGGCACTGTCGCGGCGCTTCCAAAAGATCGATGTCGTGGAACCGTCCGTGGAGCAAACGGTGGAGATTCTCAAAGGACTAAAGTCCCGCTTTGAGGAACACCATGGCGTGAAGTACGCGCTGAACGCGCTGCAGGCCGCGGCTGAACTTTCGGCCAAGTTCATCAACGACCGGCACCTCCCCGATAAGGCGATCGATGTGATCGATGAGGCGGGCGCGGCGCAGCGCGTGCTACCCAAGAACAAGCAGAAGAAGACCATCACGCGCGCCGAGGTCGAGGAGATCGTCGCCAAGATCGCTCGCATCCCGCCGGCCTCGGTGTCCAGCGACGACCGATCCAAGCTCAGGAATCTCGATCGCGATCTCAACAGTGTGGTGTTCGGGCAGGAGCCCGCCATCGAAGCTTTGGCCTCGGCCATCAAGATGGCACGTTCGGGTCTGGGCAAGCCCGAAAAGCCCATCGGTTCGTTCCTGTTCTCTGGTCCCACCGGCGTCGGCAAGACTGAAGTGGCGCGCCAACTCGCCTACATCCTCGGTATCGAGCTGGTCCGGTTCGACATGTCAGAGTACATGGAGCGGCACGCGGTGAGTCGTTTGATCGGCGCGCCGCCCGGCTATGTGGGATTCGACCAGGGTGGCCTGCTGACAGAAGCGATCACAAAGAAGCCGCATGCGGTTCTTCTGCTCGATGAGATCGAGAAGGCGCACCCGGATGTCTTCAACGTGTTGCTCCAGGTCATGGATCACGGCACGCTGACTGACAACAACGGGCGAAAGGCTGACTTCCGCAACGTGATCATCATCATGACCACCAATGCGGGCGCCGAGACGATGAACCGCGCGACTATCGGCTTCACCAACGCGCGTGAGCAGGGCGACGAGATGGCCGACATCAAGCGCCTTTTTACGCCCGAGTTCCGCAATCGGCTGGACGCCGTGGTCAGTTTCCGTGCGCTGAACGAGGAGATCATTTTGCGGGTGGTCGACAAGTTCCTGCTGCAGCTTGAAAGCCAGCTGGCCGAGAAGAAGGTGGAGGCCACGTTCACCGACGCGCTGCGTAAGTACCTGGCTAAAAAGGGCTTTGATCCGCTTATGGGCGCGCGACCCATGCAGCGCCTGATCCAGGACACCATCCGGCGCGCCTTGGCCGACGAGCTCCTGTTCGGCAGGCTGGTCGAAGGTGGTCGCCTCACGGTGGATCTGGGCGAGGATGAGAAGCCCGTTCTCGATATCCAGCCGGCCAAGAAGATCGACAAGCCCAAGGCCGAACCCGCCACTGCCTGACTAGCCGACTCACACTGACCCCCGACGCCCCGCTTCGTGCGGGGTGTTTTGCTTGTGTCTTCGTACTCCTGGCAGATGCCGTGCATCTGCTCCTGCACGGTCTGGTGATGGAACAAGCGGTTGTTCTGGCGCAGCTCCAGGTACTGGAACCTGATAGAACGCCACGCCGCCGTCAGTCGACTATGCTGAACTGCGACACATGGCCCGTGAAAGGGCGCGCGTGCGCGTAGGGGGATTGAGTGCGACGAGGTGTGTCGGTCGGCTCACCCATGGATAACTTCCGCTCCCGATAGAACCCAGGCACTCGCTGTTATCCTCGCCTCCGTTGGTGCCTGCGCGGCGCATCGTCTCCGCGTGGGGTAAACGGGAAGCAGGAAGGTTCGGTTCCATCGGGACTTTACCCAACCTGCGCTGCCCCCGCAACGGTAAGCGGACGGGGTGATCTCACCCCCGCTCGTGCTCCCGGTCACTGGAGGACAAGTCCTTCGGGAAGGCCGCACGGGTCGTTTCCGCCAGCCCGGATACCGGCCAACAGGGGGCGCGTCGCACAAGCGACGCGCTGCATGGTGAGCTCCTGCGGGGAAGCTGGAGCACACGACCTTGGTGTTCGGTTCCATCTTTCATGTCTCCTTCGATCTCGCACGCGCGCTGCTGCGTGCTTTCGCTTGCGTCCCTGATGGGCGCGTTTCCCGTTCCCGCCCAGACCGCGGCCGAGACCGCCCTTGGCACGGTCATCGTCACAGCCACTCGCACCCCCAGCCGCGTCACCGAGGTGGTGACGGAGGTGACGGTCATCGACCGCGACATGCTCGACCGCGCGAGCGGCCGAACGCTGGTCGAGGTGCTGTCTTCGCAACCCGGACTTCAGTTCACGAGCAATGGGGGGCTGGGAAAAAATAGCGGCCTTTTCATCCGTGGGCTCGAACCGCGCCACACGCTGCTGCTGGTCGACGGCATTCGCGTCGGCTCGGCGACGGCGGGCACACCTTCGCTGGACAACCTGCCGCTCGAGACCATCGAGCGGATTGAGATCGTGCGCGGTCCGATGTCGTCGCTGTACGGCAGCGATGCGGTGGGTGGCGTGATCCAGGTCTTCACGCGGCGCGGCCGGGACGGCCTGCATCCCAATGCGAAAGCCACTGTGGGCTCCAGGCGCTACGGGCAGCTCGCGGGTGGGGTCGCGTTCGGCGATGGCGCTTTTGATGCGGCCGTACAACTGCAGCACACCGAGACGCGCGGCTTTTCGGCCACCAATGCGGGTGCGTCCGAAGACCACGAGCCTGATGACGATGGTTTCCGGCAAGACGGCGGCAGCGTGCGCCTGGGCTGGCAGGCCACGGCCGACTGGCGTGTCGAGGCGCAGGCGCTAGACGTCGACGGCCTCAACCGCTACGACGATGGCCCGGGCGTCGATTCGAGGGCCCGACTGCGCAATCGGTTGCTGTCGCTTCGGGCCATCGGTCGAGTCAACGACGAACTGCACACCACGCTGAGTGCTGCTCGCTCGTTCGATGAAGGAGACATCCTGGCCACTGCGAACGCATTCACCAATCTCGGAGCGTTCGAGACCGAGCAAAAGCAGTTCGCGTGGGAAGCTACGCTCGCCACGCCGGTCGGCACCGCGCTCGCGTTGCTGGAGCGGATCGAGCAAAGCGTGTCGAAGCCGGGCACGCCATACACGGTGAGCGACCGCACGATCGACGCGGCAGCGGTGGCGCTCAACGGAAGCGCGGCCGGGCACACGTGGCAGGCCAGTTTGCGCCATGACCGCAATTCGCAGTTCGGCCGCCAGACCACGGGCGCGCTCGGTTGGGGTTACGAGGTGGCGCCGCGCTGGCGCGTGGGTGCGAGCGCAGGCACGAGCTTCGTCGCGCCGAGCTTCAACCAACTCTACTTCCCGGCCTTCGGCAACCCCGACTTGCAGCCCGAGGAGGGAAAACATGGCGAGCTGAGCCTGCGTTGGACCGGCGATGAGCACAGCCTTCGCGCAGCCTGGTTCGACAACCGCATCCGAGGCTACATCACGAGTGGCCAGAACCCCGAAAACATCCCGCGTGCGCGCATCGACGGCGTGGCGCTGTCGTACGAAGGCCACGTCGGCAACGTGGCACTGGCCGCTTCGCTGGATCACGTCGATGCGCGCAACGTGGAGGGCCGGAACGTTGGCATGCAGTTGCGGCGGCGTGCGAGGAACGCGGCCAGGGCGCAGGCGGATTGGACGACAGGCGCGTACACGCTTGGTGTTTCCGTCCTCGCGTTCTCCTCACGCTTCGACGACACCACCAATACCCGCCGCCTGCCCGGCTATGCCACGCTCGACCTGCACGCCGAATGGGTGCTGGCGCCCGAATGGACACTCGCGGCGCGGCTGAACAACGTGGCGAACAAGGACTATCAAACGGCGCTGGGCTACAACCAGCCCGGACGCGAGGCCTACCTCAGCGTTCGCTTCGCCCTGAAGTGAGCAGGCGATGCGCGAGCTGATTCTCGGTGGACAGAAAAGCGGCAAGACGCGCGCGGCACAAGCGCGCGCCGCGGCATGGTTGGAAGGTGAGGGCCACGAGGCCGTGCTCATCGCCACGGCCCAGGCGCACGACGCCGAGATGGCCGAGCGCATCGCCCGCCACCGGGCCGATCGCGCGGCCAGCGTGCCCGGGATGCTGACGCACGAGGAGCCTCGTGAGCTGGCCCGCGCCGTGGCCGCGCTCACAGCGCCGCAGCGTCTCGTCGTCGTCGATTGCCTCACGCTGTGGCTCACGCAGATGGCGATGCCGCTGCACGAGGAACCACCCGCTGCCGCACACGTCGAAGCCGCCGTCAATGCGCTGGTCCGGACGATCACCGAATCTCGCGGGCCGCTCGTCCTCGTCTCGAACGAGATCGGCCTGGGCCTGTCGCCGCTCGGCGCAGACGCACGCCGCTTCGTGGACCAGCTGGGCATGCTGCATCAGCGCGTGGCCGCGACATGCGAGCGCGTCACACTTGTCGTGGCCGGCTGCGAATGGCCGCTGAAAGGGGGTGCACGATGACCCGACGTTTGTTCATCGCCGCGCTGCTAGCGCTCGTGGCAACGACAGCCGCAACGACAGCGGGCGCGGCGATCTCGGTGACCGATGACCGCGGCCGCACGGTCGAGCTGAACGCGCCGCCCTCGCGCATCGTCACGCTGCTGCCCTCGCTTACCGAAACCGTGTGCGCCCTGCAGGCCTGCGACAGGCTGGTGGGCACCGACCGCTTCTCCAACTGGCCCGAGCGCGTGAACAAACTGCCCAAGCTTGGCGGCCTGGAGGATGCGCAGCTGGAGCGCATCGTCACGCTGAAGCCCGACCTGGTGTTCGCCGCCTCGTCGGCGCGCGTCATCGACCGGCTCGAAGCCCTGGGCATCAAGGTGATCGCATTGGAGCCCAAGAGCCTGGTCGACATGCGCCGCGTGCTGGGCAAGGTGGCGGCCGGCCTCGGCATCCCGGAGGCCGCTGAACCGCTGTGGCAGCAGATCGATGGCCGCATTGCCGCTGCTGCCGCGCGTGTGCCCCGTGCGCTGCACGGTGCCCGCGTGTACTTCGAGGTCGCGGCGGCGCCCTATGCCGCCAGTGAAAGCTCGTTCATCGGCGAAACGCTTGCGCGGCTGGGGTTGGGCAATGCCGTGCCCGCCTCGCTGGGGCCGTTCCCGAAGCTGAACCCCGAGTACGTCGTGCGCACCCAGCCCGACATCGTGATGGCCTCCGAGCGCAGCCTCGCCGAGATGCCGCAGCGCCCCGGGTGGTCGGCCTTGCGCGCGCTGCGTCAAGGGCGCCAGTGCGGCTTCGCGCCGGGGAAGTACGAGATCCTCATCCGTCCTGGGCCGCGGCTGGGAGAAGCGGCCGAGCTGATGGCCGATTGCCTGGCGCGGCTTCACAAGGAGGCGTCATGACGCACGCCAGCCTGCAGATGCACCGACCCGCCGTTCTCTCGTGGACCGTGCCGCGCCTCGCGCTCGCGTTGACGCTGGCGGGTGTCGTTGCGCTCGCTGCCGGCCTTGCCGCGGGCAGCGAGGGCTGGTCCTTCGCCTGGCGTGATGAGTGGGAGCTGATCGCCGCGATCCGCGCGCCGCGCACGGTGGGCGCCTTGCTCGCCGGCGCGTTGCTCGGGCTGGCCGGTGCCATTGCACAAGGTCTGTTCCGCAACCCGCTCGCCGATCCTTATCTGCTTGGTGCGGCCTCCGGCGCGGGTCTGGGCGTGGTGCTCGTGCTGTCGGCCGGCGGGGCGCTGGGTGCTGTCGTGGGCCTGGCGACCGCGGGTGCCTTGCTGCGGGTGGGGCTGGTGGGTGCCGCGTTCGGCGGTGCCCTCGCAGGTGTTTCTCTCACGCTGATGCTGGCGCGCGGCGCGGCACGCCCGCTCGTGCTGTTGCTGTCGGGTGTGGTGGTCGGCGTGCTGCTCTCGGCGGTGTCTGATCTGGTGATGCTCGTCTCACCCGAAGCCATGCGCGGCAAGCAGGTCTTTCTGCTCGGCACCACGGGCTTCCTGGGCTGGGACAGCGCGGTGGTCATGGCCGCGGCCCTTCTGTTCGCATTGCCGGTCGCCCTGCGTCATGCACGGGCGCTCGACGCCCTGGTGCTCGGCGAAGCCAGTGCCGCCAGCCTGGGCCTGCACCTGCCGCGCGTGCGGCTGCTGCTCGTGGTGTTGATGGCCCTGTGCACCGGCTGCGCGGTGGCGCAGGCCGGACTCATCGCGTTCGTGGGCCTCGTGGCACCGCATCTCGTGCGCCGCTGCGTGGTGGTCACTCACGGCGCCTTGCTCGCGCTCGCGGCGCTGGCCGGTGGCGTGCTGCTGCTGGCCGCCGATGTGGCGGCCCGCAGCATCATCGCGCCGCAAGAAGCGCCGGTAGGCGTGCTCACCGCGGTGCTGGGTGGCGTGTACCTGCTCGTGCTCTTGCGTCGGAGGCAGGCATGGTGACCGGGGAAATGCTCACCGCCCGTTCGCTGGTGGTGCAACTGGGTGGCCGGCGTGTGATCGACGGCGTCTCGCTCGCGCTGCGCGCCGGCCAGTGGACGGCCATCGTCGGCCCGAACGGCGCGGGCAAGAGCACGCTGCTGTCGCTGCTGGCGGGCTTGCGCAAGCCCGACGCCGGCACGATTGAGCTTGCCGGGCAAGCGCTGGCGGCATGGACGCCCCGTGCTCGCGCGCAGCGGTTGTCATGGCTGTCGCAGCAGGGTGAGGCCGATGGCGACCTCTCGGCGCGCGATGTCGTTCGCCTGGGCCGCCTGCCGCACCACGGCTTGTTCGGCGCCGTGACCGCAGAAGACGAGTGCGCGGTCGATGCGGCGATGGCCGAGACCGAATCGACGCCCTTCGCACACCGGCGTCTCAGCGAGCTGTCGGGCGGCGAGCGTCAGCGCGTGCTGCTGGCCCGCGCGCTCGCCGTGCAGGCGCCGGTGCTGCTGCTGGACGAGCCCACCACCCACCTGGATGCGCCGCATCAGCGTGCCCTCGTGCGCAGCCTGGTCGCACGCGCGCACGCCGGCGTCGCCGTGGCTGCCGTGCTGCACGACCTCACGCTCGCACTCGCCGCCGATCGCATCGTCGTGCTCGCGGCCGGCCGTGTGCGGGCCGACGGCGCGCCGGACAACCCGCAAGTGCGCCGCACGCTGGTGGATGTGTTCGACGGCGCGTTGAGCATCGAGCGCATCGGCAACGCCCGCTGGGCTGCCGTGCCCTCGCTGTGACGCTGTGAATCAGGATGGAGACGAAACGATGATCGAAACCGCTTTTTCCCACGCCGCGCAAACACTGCTGTGGCCCGTGATGGTGCTGGTGGCGTTGGCTTTCCTCTATTCGTTGTGGTCTGGCGGCATGGCGTTGGCCGAGGCATGGCAGCGCTGGCGCCAGCCCGCGTTTGCCGCGCTGCCCACCGCGCCGGACACGCCGCTGGAAGAACTGGAGCTGCTGGCCGCGCGCCGGCTGGAGCCCACTCGGCTGCTCAGCCGCATGAGCCCGATGCTCGGGTTGATCGCGACGATGATCCCGCTCGGCCCGGCGCTGCAAAGCGTGGCGGCCGGTCAGGGTCAGCAGGCGCTGGCGGTCTTCAGCAGCGCCTTTGCCGGCGTGGTGCTCGCATTGGCCGCCGCGGCCATCGGCCTGGCCGTGCATTCGGTGCGCCGCCGCTGGCTGCTGGCCGAGTTGCTGGCCGTGCGCAAGGCGCGTGGAGTGGCCCAATGAGGCCCGCCGTCACGCCCCGGCAAGGGAGGCGCGCATGAACCGGCTTCGCCCGCTGGCGGACGACGATGACGACCCGATGCTGTCGGCCGTCAACCTGGTCGACGTGTTTCTCGTCCTGGTGGTGGCGCTGCTCACGGCGGTGGCGGTGCAGGCGCCTGCTGCCGACGCGGCCATCGTGCGCAAGGCCGGTGAACCCGGCATGGAAATGGTGCTGCGCGAGAACGGCCGCGAGGTCCGCTATCGCGGTAGCGGCGGCGCCAGTGCAGGCGAGGGCGTGCGGGCCGGCGTGGCCTACCGGCTGAAGGACGGCAACATCGTGTACGTGCCCGAGTCGGGCGAGGCGCCGCGGTGAGGCACTGGCGCGTGCTGGTGGCCACGCTGCTGTGCGCTGGAGCGGCGCAGGCGCAGTCGCTGCTGTGGATCACCACCGACCTGACGCCGCCTGCCCGCAGCGCCATGGTGGAGCGCGTGGCCCGCGAGGCCCGTCTCGGGGTGCGGCATGTGGAGTTTCCGCTGCGCGGCGCACCCGAACTCGAAAACGCCCAGCGAGCATCGCTCGATCGTGCGCTGTCGGAAGCGTCGCTGGTGTGGATCGACGCGCCCCATGGCAGCGCGCTGGCGCGCTTGCATGGCCTGCTGGACCCGCTCCTGGTGCCGCACGCGAAGCGTGTGTCGTGGATCGGGCCGCAGTCGCCGGAGGGCAATCTCGACTCCCTGGCGAGCCGCACGGCCGCCTACCTGCAGGCCGGCGGCGAGCGCAACACGCGCCACGCCGTGACGCTGGCACGCGCAGCGCTGGACGGACAGCCGCTGCCTCAACTGCCTGCGCCGCAAGCGTGGCCGATGCGCGGCATCCACCATCCCGACGCGCCGGCGCTGTTCGACGATGCCGCCTCGTTTGCACGCTGGCAGCAGGCGGAGCCCCGGCTGCGCGACCGGCCTGCCGTGGCGCTGCTCGTGCATCGCTATCACTTCGTCAACGGCGGCACCGAGTGGCTGGACGCGTGGCTGCGCGCCTTCGAGCGTGCGGGGCTCTGCGCCTACGCGGCATTTGGTTCGCAGGCCGACGCGGCGAGCCTGGCCGCGCTTCTGGAGATCGACGGGCGGCCTCATCCGCGCGTCGTCGTCACGCACCAGTTGCTGCCGCTGGGGGCTGCGCTTCAGCCCCTGTTCCAGCGCTGGGGCGTGCCGGTGCTGGCGACCCTGCCGTATCGCACGGGCGATGCCGGCCAGTGGGCGCGCGACGAGACCGGCCTCGCACAAGGTGACGTGCCGTTCTACCTGGCTCAGCCCGAGGCAGCCGGCACCATCGACCCCATCGCGGTGGTCGCGCATGCCGATGGCGGCCGGCGACCCGAGCTCATCGAGCGCCAGGCCAACGCGGTGGTGGCCAAGGCGCGGCGGCTCATCGCGTTGCAGGACAAGCCGCCTGTCGACAAGCGGCTGGTGGCCATGGTCTACAACTACCCTCCGGGCGCAGGCAACTTCGGCGCATCGTTCCTCAACGTGCCGCGCAGCCTGGAGCGGGTGTCGCACGCGCTGGCCGATGCGGGCCACGCGGTGCAGCCGCTGGCCGAGCAGCAGTGGATCGAACGCCTTGCGCCCCTGCTGGCCGCTTACTACGACGGCACCGACCTTCAAGCGCTGCTGGAGGCTGACCGCGCCGCCGCGCTGCCGCTGGCGCAGTACGAAGCGTGGTGGCACAAGCAGCCCGAAGCGGTCCGCGCACGCATCGAGGCGAAGTGGGGGCCGCCGGCGCGCAGCCGCTATGTGGTGTGGCACCGAGGCGAGCGCGTGTTCGTCATCCCGCGCCTGCAGCTCGGCAGCCTGGCAGTGCTGCCGCAGCCACCGCGCGAGGAAACGCTGTACCGCGGCCAGAACCCCTTCATGCACAGGAGCCGGGTGCCCTTGTCGCACCACTACCTGGCCACCTATCTGTGGGCCCAGCATGCCGACGCGCTGATCCACTTCGGCACGCACGGCACGCAGGAATGGGCACCGGGCAAGTCGCGGGGGCTCGACGTGCTCGACGATGCACTTCTGCCGCTGGGCGACCTGCCGGTGGTGTATCCGTACATCGTCGACAACCTCGGCGAGGCGCTCACTGCCAAGAGGCGCGGGCGCGCAGTGATGGTGAGCCACCACACGCCCAGCTTCTCGCCCGCAGGCTTTGCCGCCCGTATGGCGCACATGCATGAGCTGATGCACCAATGGGAAACCGTCGATGCCGGTCCCACGCGGCAGGCGCTCGAACGGGAGCTGATCGCGCAGTTCGTCGAGCACCAGTTGCACCGCGACCTCGGCTGGAGCGAGCAGCGCATCGCGGCCGATTTCACCGGTTTCCTGGAGCAGCTGCACCCCTGGCTCGATCGCCTGGCGCAAAGCTCGCAGCCGCGCGGGCTGGCGGTGATCGGGCAGGTTGCCGATGCGCAGCAGCGCCGGCAGACCATCCTCCAGGCACTGCGGCAGCCTTTGATCGAAGCACTCGGCGAGGACATCGACGAAGCTTTCCTCATCGACTACCGCGCAGTGGCCGCATCGCGCCCGGCGCGCTGGCTCGATGTGGCGCTGCGCGATGCGCAGGCCGCCAGCGAACTCGACCTGCGGCCCGCCGAGCCTCAAGGGCCGGTGCCCAATCGCGCGGCGCGCCGGCCGATCGACCGGGCCGCGCTGTTGCAGCTTGCGAAGCGCGCGCAGCTGCTGGAGAAGCTGCTCGCGACCGAAGGCGAGATCCCCGGGTTGATGGCCGCGCTGTCAGGCCGATTCGTACCGGCGGCCTACGGCGGCGATCCGATCCGCAATCCCGACAGCTTGCCCACCGGCCGCAACCTCACCGGGCTCGATCCCAGCCGCCTGCCCACGCGCCAGGCTTACGGCGTGGCCCGGCAGCTCTTCGACCCCTGGCTGCAAGCTTGGCGCAGCAGCCATGGCGATCAGGCGCCGGCGCGGCTGGCGCTCACGCTGTGGGCCGGCGAAACCCTGCGCCACCAGGGCGTGATGGAGGCGCAGGCGCTCGTGGCGCTGGGTGTCGAGCCGGTGTGGGACGACGCCGGGCGCCCGAGCGGCCTGCGCGTGATTCCCGCTGCCGAGCTGAAACGCCCGCGGGTGGACGTGCTGCTCAGCGTCACCGGCTCGTACCGCGACCAGTTCCCGGCGTTGATGGCATTGATCGATCGCGCGGTGGCCGCGGTGGCGACGGCGGAGCCGGACAACGCCATCGCCCGCCACACCGCGCAGATTGCCGATGAGCTGCGTCAGCGCGGCGTGCCCCAGGTTCAGGCCCAGGCGCTGGGGCGTGCCCGCGTGTTCGGCAATGCCGTCGGCGATTACGGCACCGGCGTGTCCGAGGCGGTGCAGGCCGACGGCCTGCGATCGCAGGATGCGCGCCTCGGCGAACTGTTCCTGGGGCGCATGAGCCAGCCCTATGTCGACGGGCAGCCGATGGCCGGCGTGTCGCCAGGCGGGGCGGTGCAGGCGCTCGGCGCGCACTTGCGCCGCAGCGATGCCGCGCTGTTGTCTCGCACCTCGCACCTCTACGGCATGATCAGCTCCGACGACCCGTTCCAGTACCTCGGCGGACTCGCCGCCGCGGCGCGCACCGCCGGCAAGGCAGAGCCGTTGGCGCTGTACGTCAACCAGCTGCAAGATGCCGCCGAGCCGACCACCGAGAGCGCGACACAGGCGCTCGCACTCGAGCTCCAGTCGCGCTACCTCCACCCCGGCTGGCTGCAGTCGCAGAAGGACGAGGGCTATGCCGGCACGCTACAGATGCTGAAGGCCGTTCAGTACACCTGGGGCTGGCAGGCGGTGGCGCCCGACACGGTGCGGCCCGACCACTGGCAAAGCTTCCACGACGTGCTCGTGCGCGACAAGCACAGCCTCGGCGTGCCGCAATGGATGCGCAGCCATCCGCAGGCCTATGCCCAGGCGCTCGAGCGGCTGGTGCAGGCTGCGCGGCTCGGCCATTGGCAGCCCGACGCGGCCACACGGCGAGAGCTGGCCAGCGTGTACCAGGGGCTCACGCAGACGGCCGCGCTGCCAACCGAGCAAGCCTCGGTGCGCCGCTGGGTCGATGGCGTTCTGACGCCGGTGAAGCCGGCCGCCGATGCGCCGAAGCCAGCCATTGATGCACCGAAGCCTGCGCCGGCGGCCGCGCCTGCCGTGTCGCCGAGCCCGCTGCTCCACGGCGTGCTGCTGCAGCGCCAGCCGGACCGCCCGGCCGCAAGCCATGCCATCGACCTTCTTTCGCAGGCCCTCGCTGCCGCACTGATGTTGCTGACAGCCGCCACCGGCGCGGCGTGGCAGGCACGGCGCGGCCGTCACTCGGCCCACTCCATTGCTCACCCCATTGCTGTTCCCTGCTGAAGGATTGCCATGCAGATCGAAACCCCGCCCACAGAGAAACGCTACGAACGTCCCGACGGTGAGCGCCGCGGCCTGGTCATCGTCCACACCGGCGACGGCAAGGGCAAGAGCACGGCGGCCTTCGGCCTGGCGCTGCGCGCGCATGGCCGTGGCAAGGCGGTGCACATCTACCAGTTCATGAAAGTGCCGTCGTCACGGTTCGGCGAGCATCGGCTGTTCGAGCAGATTGGCGTGCCCATCGAAGGGCTGGGCGATGGCTTCAGCTGGAAGAGCCGCGACCTGGAGCATTCGGCACAGCTGGCACGTGACGGCTGGGCTCGCGCCGAGGCCATGATTCGCGCCGGCACGCACTTCCTGATCGTGCTCGACGAGATCACCTATCCGTTGCGCTACGGCTGGCTGCCGCTGGAGCCCGTGCTGCAGGCGCTGCGCGAACGGCCCGCGGGCACCACGGTCGTGCTCACCGGCCGCAACGCGCCCGAGGAGTTGATCGAGCTGGCCGACACGGTGACCGAGATGCGCCTGGTCAAGCATCACTTCCAGGCCGGCGTGCCGGCCCAGCGCGGCATCGAGGATTGACCATGGTCATCAAGGCCGCAATCAGCTGGAGCGCCGGCAAGGACTCGTGCCTGGCCCTGCTGCGAGCCCGAGAGCAGGGCGTGCCGGTAACGACCTTCGTCACGATGTGCGAGCCCGACGGCACGTCGAAATCGCATGCCCTGCCGGCTTATCTGGTCGCAGAACAGGTGGCAGCGTTCGGAACGCAGTGGCTGCCGGTGCGCGTGCCGCCGGGCAGCTACGCGAAGGCGTTCGACGCCACGCTGCACGAGTTGCGCGACAGCGGGCACACCCACATGGTGTTCGGCGACATCGACCTGCAGGCGCACCGCGACTGGCTGGAGCCCGCCTGCGCGCGCACCGGGTTGCAGCCGCTGTTCCCGCTGTGGGGCGAGAAGCGCGCCGCGCTGGCGGCCGAGGTGATCCGGCGCGGCATCCGTGCGCGCATCGTCTGCGTCGATGCCGCGCGGCTGGACGCCTCCTTCTGCGGCGCCGACTACGACGCGGCACTGCTGGCCAGGCTGCCGCCCGGCGTGTGCCCGTGCGGCGAGGACGGCGAGTTCCATACCTTCGTGCTCGATGCGCCTGGCATGGCGGCGCCGCTGCGCATCGTCAACGCGGCGCAGCGTGTCGTGGCTTCTTCGCCACCCTTGTCGCCAACGACACTGGTGTTCCAGGACCTGCGGCTCGAATCGGGCGACGCGGCGTGAATGGCGTGCTGTTCGTCTTGCCCGGCGCGATGCTTGTCGCGCTGACGGTCGATCGCCTGTTCGGCGAGCCGCCGGCGCGTATGCATCCGGTGGTGGCGATGGGGCGGTATCTCTCGGTCTTCGAATCGTGGCTGATGTCCTTGTCTTCACGCTCGGCCTTCCTGGCGGGCGCAGCGGCGTGGATCGTCGGCGTGGGCATGGCCATCGCGATGGCGCGATGGTTGGAAGCCATGCTGTGGCAATGGCTCGCGCCATCCGCCTCATTGGCGTCGGCGGTCGCGTTCACCATCGCACTCGGCCTGTTGCTCAAGCCGCTGTTGGCCTGGCGCATGCTGGAGCACGAAGTGCTGGCGGTGGAGCACGCGCTGGGCGACGGTATCGAGCCGGGGCGCGCGCAAGTGGCCCGGCTCGCGAGCCGCGACACCTCCGCGCTCGATGCCGCAGAGGTTCGGGAAACGGCGATCGAGACTCTGGCCGAGAACCTGAATGACTCGGTGGTCGCGCCCTTGTTCTGGTTCGCGGTCGCCGGGCTGCCGGGCGCGGTGCTGTACCGCTTCGGCAACACCGCAGATGCCATGTGGGGCTACCGGGGTCGTTGGGAGTGGGCGGGCAAGTGGGCCGCGCGCGCCGACGATCTGCTGTCGTGGCTGCCGGCACGGCTGGCCGCGCTGGCACTGGTGCCGGTGCCATCAAGATGGAGCGCACTGCGCCACGAGGCGCGGCGCACGCCATCTCCCAATGGCGGCTGGCCGATGGGCGCGATGGCGCTCGTGCTGGGCGTGCGGTTGCGCAAGCCGGGCGTCTATGCGCTGAATGTGTCGGCGCCGTCGCCGCAGCCCGGCGACATCCGGCGCGCGATCGTCCTGCAGCGGCGTGCCTGCGCCCTGTGCTTATTGGCGCTGATGGTGCTGGCCGCGGCGGCGGGAGCGGTGCGGTGAGTGGCTGGTCGCTGCCCTGGTTTGCGACCTTGCACCACGGCGGGCCTGATGGCGCGGGCGCCGTGCGCTTCGATTTCTCCACGAACGCCAATGCGGCCGGCCCGCTGCCGATGGTCGCCACCGCGGTGGCCGCGGCCGACCGCACCCGCTATCCCGACCCGGGCTACAAGGCGTTGCGGCAGCACTTGGCAGCGTGGCACGGAGCCACGCCAGAGCGCGTCGTGATCGCCGGCAGTGCCAGCGAATTCATCCACCGCTTCACGCAACTGGCGGCGCAATCGCGCCGCGTGCGGCGTGCCATCGTGCCGAACCCGGGCTATGGCGAGTACGCGGCGGCTGCGCTTGGCACCGGCCTCGAAATCGCGACGCACGGTGAGGAGCGTCCCCGCGTTCCAACGGCCGACGACTTGTGGTGGATCACCGAACCGGCCAGCCCGCAAGGCAGCACGCTGGGCGAGGGCCTGCAGTCGACGATCGACCGGGTGCACGAGGCCGGCGCGCTGGTGGCGCTGGATCTGGCCTACCAGCCGCTGCGCCTCGACGGATACGATCTTCCCCGGCGAGCCAGCGATGCATGGTGTCTGTGGTCTCCGAACAAGAGCTGCGGCCTGCCTGGCGTGCGCGCCGCTTACGCCATCGCGCCGGCGGGCGATGAGCCGGTGGCGCAGGCGCTGCGCGCCAGGGCGCCATCGTGGGTGGCCGGGGCCGACGGTGTGGCGATGCTGTGTGCCTTCGCAAGCGAACACGCACAGGTCGAGCTTGCCGGCCAGCGCCATACGCTGCGGGCTTGGCGCGACGCGCTGTCTTGCGGCCTGCGAAACGCGGGCTGGCAAGTGGCCGACGCGCAGAGCGTCACGCCCTTCCTCGTGGCGCAGCCGCCGGCCGGGCTTTCCGCGGCGGCACTGCGGGCCCAGGGCATCCAGCTGCGCGACACCGCGAGCCTGGGCTTGCGGGGCTGGATGCGCCTATCGGCCCAGCCACCGGAGGCCACCGCGGCGTTGCTGCGCGCGCTGGAGGCACGATGACAGCGCGCGCGGTGATGGTGCTGGGCTGCACCAGCGGGGCCGGCAAGAGCTGGCTGACGACGGCGCTGTGCCGCTGGTACGCGCGCCGCGGGCTCAAGGTGGCGCCGTTCAAGGCGCAGAACATGAGCAACCACGCACGGGTGGTGCCACTGCAAGACCAGGGATGGGGCGAGATCGGCAGCGCGCAGTACTTCCAGGCGCTGGCGGCGGGCGTGGCGCCCGACGTGCGCATGAACCCGGTGCTGCTCAAGCCTGAGGCCGATGATCGCAGCCAGGTCGTGCTGCGGGGCCGCGTGCGTGCCGACCTGGCAGCAGTGCCTTGGCGTGAGCGCAGCGCGCTGCTGTGGCCGGCCGCACAAGCGGCGCTCGCCGAGTTGCGGGCCGACTTCGACGTGCTCGTGATCGAAGGCGCCGGCTCGCCGGCCGAGATCAACCTGGCGGCGAGTGATTACGTCAACACACTCACCGCGATCGAGAGCGAGGCCGCCTGCCTGCTGGTGGCCGACATCGACCGCGGCGGCGCCTTCGCGCATCTGTTCGGCACGCATGCGCTGATGGATGACCGTGTGCGTTCGCAGTTGCGCGGCTTCGTGCTCAATAAGTTTCGCGGCGACGCCAGGCTGCTCGCGCCGGCCCCGCAGCAATTGCAGGCCATGACCGGTGTGCCCACCCTCGCCACTGTGCCCATGCGGCGCGACCATGGCCTGCCCGAAGAAGACGCCGTGCCGGGCGATGCAGGCGAGGGCGGGCCGCGCGTGGTGGTGCTCGCCTATCCTCATGCCAGCAACCTGGACGAGTTCGAGCCGCTGCGTTCCTGCGGCGTGTCATTGGTTTTCGCGCGCGACGCGGCCGAGGCGGCGCAGGCTGACTGGCTGGTGCTGCCCGGCAGCAAGCACACGCGTTCCGATCTGGCATGGCTGCGCGAGCACAAGCTCGACGCGGCCGTGCGCGCGCATGCCGCGAGCGGGCGTCCGTTGCTCGGCGTATGCGGCGGCCTGCAGATCCTGGGTGAGCGCATCGACGACATGGCAGGCGTCGAAGGCGCACAGCCGGGTATCGACACCGGGTTGGGTGTACTTGCGCTTGCCACGCGCTTCGAGGCCGGCAAGCAACTGAGCCGCACGCGCCGTCGATTCGCGGTGCTGCAGAACGCGTGGTCGCCGTTGTCGGGCCTTGAGGTCGAGGGCTACGAGATCCATTGCGGCCAAAGCGCCGCGTTGTCGTCGCAAGCGCAAGCGGCGTTGCCCGGCGCACCACCGCTCGGCTGGCAGTCCGACAACGTGCTCGCCGTGTACCTGCACGGCCTATTCGAGAACCCCACGGTGGTGCGGGCGCTGTTCGGCCGTGCGCCGCCTGCGCTCGATGCCGTGTTCGATGGCCTCGCCGACCTGATCAACGATCACTTTGAAACCGGCGCCCTGATGGCGCTGCTGGAGCCCAGATGAATTCCACCGAAGAACCCCTGATCCCGCGCATCGAGCCCATCGCCGATGCGCATAAGCAGGCCCACCTGCAGCAGCGCATCGACCGCAAGACCAAGCCGCCTGGTGCGCTGGGCCGCCTGGAGGCGCTGGCGTTGCAGCTCGGCCTGATATTGCGAGACGACGTGCCGGTGCTGGTGCGCCCGCAACTCATCGTGTTCGCGGCCGACCACGGGCTGGCGGCGCAAGGCGTGTCAGCCTACCCGCAGGACGTGAGCTGGCAGATGGTGGAGAACATGCTCTCCGGCGGCGCCGCCATCAGCGTATTCGCCCGCCAGATGGGCTTGGCACTCACCGTGGTCGATGCCGGCGTGGCGCACGACTTCGCTCCGCGGCCTGGGCTGGTCGCGCGCAAGATCGGCCGGGGCACGCGCGACATCAGCATCGAGCCGGCGATGAGCGAGAGCGAATGCCAAGACGCCATCCGGGCCGGGTGCGAGGTCGTTCGGGGCCTGCCGGGCAATGCGGTGCTGCTCGGCGAGATGGGGATCGGCAACACCTCCAGCGCGTCGCTGCTACTCGCGCATCTGGCCGGTGTGCCACTGGAGCAGGCCGTGGGCCGCGGCACCGGCCTGGACGACGCGGGTGTCATGCGCAAGCGTGCCGTGCTGGGGCGCTGCCTGGAGCGGCATCGTGGCATGCGCTCGCCGTTGCAGGCATTGCAGGCGCTCGGTGGCTACGAGATCGCGATGCTGTGCGGCGCCATGCTGCAAGCGGCGCACGAGCGGCGCGTCATCGTGATCGACGGATTCATCGTGGGTGCCGCGCTGCTGGCGGCACGCGCACTGGCGCCTGCGGTCGTCGACTACTGCGTGTTCGCGCACTGCGGCGCCGAGTCGGGGCATCGCGCCATGCTGGAAGTGCTGCGCGCGCAGCCCCTGCTCACACTGGGCCTGCGGCTGGGTGAAGGCAGCGGCGCCGCGCTGGCTTGGCCGCTGGTCGATGCCGCCGCACGCATGCTCAGCGAGATGGCGAGCTTCGAGTCGGCCGGGGTCTCGGATCGCGGGGCGTGAGCCCTGCGCATCACGGAGGGACTCCCATGAGCATGCTGCTGCGCGGCGCAGTGCGTGAGCTGCGCCTGGCCGGCGTGGCGCTGCAGTTCCTCACGCGCGTACCGGTGCCGGTGAAGGATTTCGATCCGGACTGGCTCAATGCGAGCGCGCGCCACTTCCCGCTCGTCGGCGCCTTGGTGGGCGCCTGCGCCGGGGTGGTGTTGTGGGGCGCCGCGGCGTGGTGGCCGGCGAGCGTGGCGGTGCTGCTCTCGATGGCCGCGACCGCGTGGCTCACCGGCGGCTTCCATGAGGACGGCCTCGCGGACACCTGCGATGGGCTGGGCGGGGCGGTCACTCGCGAGCGCGCGCTGGAGATCATGAAGGACTCGCGCCTCGGCAGCTTCGGCGCGCTGGGGCTCGGGCTCACCTTGGCACTGAAGGCGGCGGCGCTGACCTCGCTGCTCAAGGCGTCGCCCGCACTTGCGGTGGCTGCGTCGGTGATGGCCCATGGCGTTTCGCGCGCAGGTGCGGTGATGGTGATGGCGGTGTTGCCCTACGCGGGCGACGTGGCCCACGCCAAGGCCAAGCCGCTCGCGCGTCCCACCGGCTGGTGCGCCCTGACGATTTCGATGGCCTGGGCGCTCGGCGTGGCCGCGGCACTCGGTGCGGCGGTGTCCACGCACGCGACGCCGCTTCGGTGGGCGGCCGCGATGCTGTGCGCGTTCGCGGTGGCCGCGCTGTGCGCGCGGTGGCTCCGGCGCCGGCTCGGCGGCTACACCGGTGACACCTTAGGTGCCACTCAGCAATGGAGCGAGCTTGCCGTGTACCTTGCGCTCGCGGCGCAAGGCTTTCATGGCTGAGCTCCAGCTATGGGTGTGGCGCCACCCGCGCCCCATGGGTGCCGAGGGGCGCTGCATCGGCCGCACCGATCTCGATGTCGATCGCCGACGTGTGAAGCGCCTGGCGAACCGCATTGCCGCCTTGGCAAGGCGCCGCAAGCTGCCGCGCGAGGTATGGACCTCGCCCTCGATACGCTGCGCCAAGGTGGCCCGGCTGCTGAAGCGACGGGGCTATGTGCACCGCATCGACGATCGACTGTACGAGCTGGACTTCGGCGCGTGGGACGGCAAGCGCTGGGACGCCATCGACCCGCGCCACGTCGCGCAATGGGAAGGTGATTTCGCCCACCACTGTCCGGGCGGCGGCGAGTCGCTAGCCGCGCTCATCGAACGCGCCGGCAACTTCCTCGCCGAGCGAGCGAGAACCGGGGCAGGGCACGTGCTCGTCGTGGGGCACGCCGGCTGGATCGCGGCGATGGGAATGTCCGCAGGCGAGGTGCCTTCTGCTGCCTGCTGGCCGCGCGCGATCAGCTACGGGGCGCTTGTTCATAGTCTCCGGACGCTCGAACCGAAGAGCTAGTGAGCTTTTCTGAGTTC
>CBFHAS010000031.1:0-38182 GCA_965653625.1 uncultured Burkholderiaceae bacterium
CCGACACGGGGCGATCGCCGCGTTGCCCAGCCGGGTCGATACCGCCCGGTATCGACCCGGCTGCGCGCCTTGCGCTCATCCCCGTCTCGGCCCGTCGAAATGCCACGTATTTCCAACTCACGACACTAGGGGCGGCATGAACATTCAGGTACGCCGGCCACATATCCAGGCCACGGCGCGGACCCCGTGCGCTGCTCGGTGCCCAGGCTGCACAGCGTGTCCGGCGGCATCGGCGACGAGGAGCCCCGGTCGTTGCGCGGCGTGATGGCTCTCTACAGCCGGTGGCTCGCGACGACGCCCGTCGCTGCGGCGCCCGCCTGGCGGACGTGCAGGCCGCTCAACGTAGGGCCGCAATGGCCCGAGCAGCCTCCGTGACCAGCACAGGCCCGCGGTAGATGAAGCCGGTGTAGATCTGCACCAGGTCGGCACCCGCGGCCACCTTCGCAGCGGCATCCACGCCGCTCATCACGCCGCCCACCCCGATGATCGGTACGTCCGGGCCGAGCGCGGTGCGCAGCCTGGCAATCACGTGGTTGGAGGGCTCGAACACCGGGGCGCCGCTCAGGCCACCGGTTTCTTCGCCATGGCGAAGGTGCCTCACCGCTTCGCGCGACACCGTGGTGTTGGTGGCCACCACCCCGGCCATTCCGCAGCGGCGCACGGTGGCAGCGATCAGATCGATCTGGCTGTCGTCAAGGTCAGGGGCGATTTTCACGAACAGCGGTACGCGGCGCCCATGCCGGCGCGCGAGCAGGTCATCATGCTCGCGCACGGCGGCCAGGAGGTCGTCCAGCGCGCGGTCGGATTGCAGCTCGCGAAGGTTGCGCGTGTTGGGCGACGAAATGTTGATAGTCACGTAGTCGGCATGCGGGTACACCCCGTCCAGGCACGCCAGGTAATCGTCGGCGGCGCGTTCAATCGGCGTGGCTGCGTTCTTGCCGATGTTGAGTCCGAGGACGCCGCCGCGCTCGCGAAAGCGGGCGCGCTTCACGTTGTCGATGAAGGCGGCCAGTCCTTCGTTGTTGAAGCCCAGGCGGTTGATGAGCGCCTGGGCTTGCGGCAGGCGGAACATGCGCGGCTTGGGGTTACCGGGCTGGGGCCTGGGGGTAACGGTGCCCACCTCGATGAAGCCGAAGCCCATGGCCCCGAGGCCGTCGATGCAGCGGCCGTTCTTGTCGAGGCCCGCAGCCAGGCCGAGACGGTTGGGGAAGCGCAAGCCCGCAACAGTGATCGGGTCGTCCACGCGCGGCCGCGCGACGCTGCAGATCAGCGGTGTGTGCTGAATGCGGGCGAGGGTTGACAGCGTGAGGTCGTGCGCGGCTTCGGGGTCCAGCCCGAAGAGCAGGGGCCGGGCCAGCCCGTACGGAAGAAAGGACATGGAGATGCTGCAGGGATAATCGCGGGATTGTCTCAAAGCAGTCTTTCGATGACCCAGGATGAACTGAAGCGGCTGGTCGGGCAGGCGGCGCTCGCCTATGTGGTGCCCGGCACCGTGGTGGGGGTGGGCACCGGCTCCACCGTGAACTGCTTCATCGATGCGCTCGCCTCCATGAAAGATCGGATCGCGGGGGCGGTGTCCAGCAGCGAAAGAAGCAGCGAACGTCTGCGCGCGCACGGTATCGCGGTGCTCGACGCTAACGACGTGGAGCGCCTGCCGGTCTACGTCGACGGCGCCGACGAGATCGACCACGCAGGCCACATGATCAAAGGCGGCGGCGCCGCGCTCACCCGGGAGAAGATCGTGGCCGACATGGCCGATCGCTTCGTGTGCATCGCGGACGAATCAAAGCTTGTGCAGACGCTGGGCGCTTTCCCTCTCCCTGTGGAGGTGATTCCCATGGCGGCGGCGCAGGTCGCGCGCCGCCTGCACGCGCTGGGCGGGCAGGCGGTGCTGCGCGAAGGCGTCGTCACCGACAACGGGTGCTGCGTCCTTGACGTGAGGGGCCTGTCCATCGTCGATCCCGTGACGATGGAATGCGAAATCAATCAATGGCCGGGCGTCGTCACCGTGGGCATCTTCGCGCGCCATCGGGCAAGCGTGTGTTTGCTGGGCACGCCCACCGGCGTCAAAACGTTGGAGTTCGTGCCCGAGCGGGTCGAAAAATCAGCGTAATCTTCAACTGTTCGCCAACGTACAAAGGAAGCTCATGGCCAAACCGAACTACTCGTTCGAGAAGCGTCAGCGGGAGCTGGTCAAGAAGAAGAAGAAGGAAGAGAAGATGCAGGAGCGTGCCGCACGCAAGAGTGTGGCGCCCAACCCGGCAGACCCGGGGGCCGAGCCGGCCGATTCTGTGACGCCCGATGAGGAACCGGGCGGAGCTCAGGTGGGGCAGGCCGTGGTGCCTGGCGGCAAGGTCGCCGGCTGAAGAGGCGCGTCAGCCTTTGGTGGAGGCGCGCCTCACCTGGCGCACGAGAAAACGTGCCGGGTCGACAGCATCCAGCAGATCGGCCTCAATGGGTGAAGGTGCGCCGCTCACCCACGACGTCAGAATCCGCGCTCCGAGTGCGGACCATGTGATCCCGCGCGACCCCAGGCCCGCGAAGACAAAGAGCCCTGGAACCCGCGACACGAGCCGAGCGTGATCCGCGCGATCAACCGGCGAGGCGGCGTCCGGTACGGCGCCGATGAGCGGCAGCCGGTCTGCCGTGACGCAGCGCCACGCGGTGCGTCCTTGTAGCTGATCGGGGGTAACGGCCAACGGCTGGTCCAGCAGGCGCTGGAGCTGGCCCAGGTTGTGAAAATGGTCCCTATCCCGCACGCTGGCATCAGCGTCGCCCGGCTGAGCCGTGGCGCCGAAAACCGCGGGGCCCTGCGCAGGCAACACCAGGTACCCGGCGCCCGCAATGGGTACTCGGGGCGTTGTGGGAAGCCGCATGGGATTGATCAGCGACACTTGTCCGCGGACCCGGTGCAGCGGCCATTCAGCGCCCGCCAGGCGACCGGCGTGCTCGGCATTGGCAAGGATCACGACGTCGGCGGCCTGGATCAGCTCGCCGGCAGGGTCGAGTACCTCCCACCCGTGTGCCAGCCGGCGCAGCTTGCCGACTTCTGTGTCGCCACGGAAACACACTAGCTCGCCGGCGTCGGCAAGCCAATGTGCTGACAGGGCCGCGGGCGACACCCAGCCGGCGCCGGGATAGAACCACGCCGGATGGGCAAGCCGTACACCGGCCAGCGCGCTCGATTCGTCGCCCGTGAGCGCTCGGACGTAATCGTTCGGTAGGCCTTGGCGTTCGATGATCGCTCGCATGGCGAGAACATCCATGCCCGAAGTCTCCAGACGCAGCAGCCCCTGCACGCTGCCCGGCACACCTTGCGCGATGGCTCGGAGCACTGCGCGCTGTGCTTCCATCGCCGCGGCACGGTTGAATCGCGCATGCGGCCCGTCACCGGCGTGAACAATGCCGTGGAAGATCCCGGCCGGGTTGCCAGAGCCGTGCTGAGCCGGCTTGGGTTGCGAGTCAAGCACGGTGCAGCGCCATCCCTCCTGTGCCAGCGTACGGGCAGCAGCACAACCGGCCAGTCCGGCTCCCACGATCACCGCATGCCCCGCAGGCTGCGGGACCAGGCGAGCCGCCATCGTGCGCGGCGAGAACCGGGGCGCATAGCGTCCCAGCGTGATGTCATGCTTTCCGCCCTGACCCGCGGCTTTGCGCATCTCGAAGCCCGCGGCTGCGAGCCCGTCGCGCACGGCCCGTGCGGCGCTCCAGGTGGCGAGCGTCGCGTCTGGTGCAGCCGCCCGAGCCATGGCTTTGAAGAGGCGCGGCTGCCACATTTTCGGATTCCGGGCCGGAGCGAAGCCATCGAGAAAGAAGGCGTCCACGCGCGCCACCAAGTGAGGCAGCCAGTCCTGAACATCGCCCAGTGCCAGCAGCAGTTCGACCCGGCCGTCCTCGAACACCAGCCGGTGCAGATTCGGGGTGAGCGGCGGCCAGGCGTCGACAAGGCACACGGCCAGTTCCCCGAGCGCGGGATCGCGGGGCAGCGCAGCCATATCGTCCCGGGTGAGCGGATGGCGTTCAACGGACACGAAATGCAGGCGGTGCGGCGCCTGGGGGTCGCTTCGCCAGGCGTGCCATGCGGCAAGGAAGTTGTTCCCCAGCCCGAAACCCGTTTCCAGAATCACGAAGCGCTCGCGGCCGCGCCATCGCTCGGGCAGCCCGTTGCCCGCGAGAAAGACGTGCCGGGCTTGAGCCAGTGCGCCGGCCGCCGGGTGGTAGATGTCGCCGTAGGCGTCGGAGAACGGCACCCCCTGCGGGGTGACGGCCAGGCGCGCCGGCTGCACAGGCTGCGTCTTCATGCGCTCCCTGAAAGACAAAGGGGCACCGAAGTGCCCCTCTTGAACCCTGCTTGCGGACGACCGCTCACACGCGTTTGCGGTACTCGTGCGTGCGGCTGTCGATTTCGATGCGGTCGCCGGTTTCCACGAACATTGGTACCGAGATTTCAAAGTCGGTCTTGAGCTTGGCAGGCTTCATCACCTTGCCCGAGGTGTCGCCCTTCACGGCGGGCTCGGTGTAGGCCACTTCGCGCACGACCGTGGTCGGCAGTTCCACAGAGATGGCCCGGCCTTCGTAGAACACCACCTCGACAGGCATGCCGTCTTCCAGGTAATTGATGGCGTCGCCCATGTTCTCAGCTTCCACTTCGAACTGGTTGTACTCGGCGTCCATGAAGGCGTACATCGGGTCGGCGAAGTAGGAGTACGTGCATTCCTTCTTTTCGAGCACGATCTGGTCCATCTTGTCGTCCGCCTTGAAGACGACTTCGGCGCCGGAGCCGTTGAGCAGGTTCTTGAGCTTCATGCGCACGGTGGCAGCGTTTCGGCCACCGCGGCTGTATTCCGTCTTGAGCACGACCATGGGGTCCTTGCCCTGCATGATGACGTTGCCGGCGCGAATTTCCTGTGCGAGCTTCATGGGATTTCCGTAGGTCTGGTGCGTCGTCGGGGCAACGCTTCACTGGGCGCGCATCGGGAGCTGATCGCAGAGATAGCCGCAACGCGCAAAGCCGTTGATTCTACCGTTTCCCGCTGGCGAAACGCAGCAGCCGGGTCACAAGGTCTTCCTGCGTAAGCAGACTCTCGCGCCATCGCTCGCAGTGCCTTTGCCAGGGCCCCAGCGGCGGCAGGAAAGCGGCCGCTGGACAAAGCCCGTTCCAGAGGTGCCACAACGCCATCAAATCGCTCGCCAGTGCCGCCGGCGCTCCGTCGAGGAAACGCCCGGCAAAGGCTTCCAGCTTGCCGGCATGCGCGCCATCATGCTGTGGGTAGATCTGCCACACGAAAGGCCGAGCTGCCCATTGGGCGCGCACGAAGGAGTCCTCGCCGCGCACAAAGTTCACGTCGCATGACCACAGCAAGTGGTCGTACTCAGGTTGGGGTAGGTGCGGCAGAGGCACGGCGCGCAGCGCTCCGCGTGCAAGCCCGGGGCCGAGCTCGGCAGTCACCTGCGCAGAGGCCTCGCCCACCGCAGCGAGCAGCAGCGTAGGTTCGTCCGACAGCGAGTTCAGCAAGTCGGGCACTGCCGGGTTTTCGTAGCAGAAAAGGCTGACCGTCCGCTCGCCACGCCACTGCACCCCTCGCGCTCGCAGCCAAGCGGCGGCATCGAAGCGACGCCGTCGCTCCATAAGACCCGGCTCGCGCAGTAACCCGCCGGTGCGCGGCGTGAACCCCGGGTAGAAGAACCACCTCACCAGGCCCGCAGCCGGGCCGGTCCACTGCGGCGAGGGCAGGGCGTGGCTGCGTTCCACGTAGTCTTCCGCGCTCAGGTACTCCAGATTGATCCACACCGGACGCTGCGGCGCTGCGGCCATGCGGGCCACGAAGCCGGTCGGCAGATCGCAGCCGAAAGCCTCCACGATCACGTCGCCCGGCGTGCAAAGGGAGTCTTCCCCTGGCCACAGCAGCACCTCCACGCCAGGGTGTCCCGACGGAGCCATCCATGCGAGCGAGCGGTTGTCGTCGATCCACAGCCGCACCGTTTCGCCGCGTGATGCGAGGTCGGCGGCGGTGCGCCAGCAGACGCCGGCGTCGCCGAAGTTGTCCACCACGCGGCAGAAGATGTCCCAGCGCATCGGCGGCATTATCCCGGCCGCTCGCGGCGGCACAATCCGCGGGATGATCCCAGCCGTGGAACCCGTCGCCCACGCGCAGTTGCCCGATTCGGCCGCCCGTGAACAGCTGCTGGCCGATGTGGCTGCGCTGCCCAGCCTGCCTGGCGTGTATCGCTACTTCGATGCGCGCGAAGCGGTGCTGTACGTCGGCAAGGCGCGCGATCTCAAGAAGCGGGTGTCGAGCTACTTCCAGAAGAACCATGGCGGTACGCGCATTGGCCACATGGTCAGCCGCATCGCCCGGCTGGAAACGACGGTTGTGCGCTCCGAGGCCGAGGCGCTGCTGCTCGAGAACAACCTCATCAAAACGCTCAAGCCGCGCTACAACATTCTGTTTCGCGACGACAAGAGCTACCCCTACCTGAAGGTCGTGTCCCACGCGTTTCCGCGCGTGGCCTACTACCGCGGCTCGGTGGACCGCAAGCACCGCTACTTCGGTCCCTATCCCAGCGCCTGGGCGGTGAAAGAGTCGATCCAGTTGCTGCAGAAGGTGTTCCGGCTGCGAACTTGTGAAGACACGGTCTTTAACAATCGCACGCGGCCATGTCTGCTGTACCAGATCAAGCGATGCTCCGGGCCGTGCGTGGGGCTGGTGTCGCAAGCGGACTATGCGCGCGACGTGGCTCATGCCGAACGTTTCCTGCTGGGGGAGCAACAGGAAGTCATGGACGCCATGCAGGCGCGCATGATGGCCCACGCCGAGGCTCTGCAGTTCGAGCAAGCGGCCGAGATCCGCAATCAACTCGCTGCGTTGTCGCGGGTGCTGCACCAGCAAGCCGTGGAGGACAACACGGGCGCGACCACAAAGGATGCCGACATCCTGGCCGTGCGCGTGCAAGGCGGCCGAGCCTGCGTGAATCTCGCCATGGTGCGCGGCGGCCGCCACCTGGGGGACCGGCCTTACTTTCCGACCCATGTCGACGACGCCACTGCCGTGGATGCGGGCGATTGCGCCGAACGCGAGCCCGAGGTGCAGGTACTGGAGGCGTTCATTGCACAGCACTACCTGGAGGGCGGTGTGCCTCCGCTACTCATCCTCAGTCACCCGGTCGACAAGGCTCTCATCGATGCGCTGTCGCAGCAATGTGGCGTGCGCATCACCGCACAGCACCAGCCAAGAGAGCCGCGCCGGGCTTGGCTCGACATGTGCGTCAAGGGTGCCGAGCTCAAGCTCGCGCAGTTGCTCGCCGAGGAGGGTTCGCAGCACGCGCGCACGCGCGCACTCGTGGAGTCGCTGGAACTTGCGGCGGAAAACCTGGAGCGCTTTCGCATCGAATGCTTCGACGTTAGCCATACAGCAGGTGAATCGACTCAGGCGTCGTGCGTGGTGTTCGAGGAACACCGCATGCAGAACTCGCAGTACCGCCGCTACAACATCGAGGGTGTCACCCCGGGCGACGACTACGCCGCGATGCGCCAGGTGCTGATGCGCCGCTACAGCAAGATCGCTGCAGCGCTGGCCGAAGGTGCTGCCGATGTGCGCATGCCCGACCTGGTGCTCGTCGACGGCGGACGCGGGCAGGTGTCCATGGCGCGCGAGGTTTTCGCGGAGCTTGGGCTCGATCTGTCGCTCATCGCCGGAGTCGAGAAGGGTGAGGGCCGCAAGGTTGGCCTTGAGGAACTCGTTTTCGCCGATGGACGTGAAAAGGTCTCTCTCGGCAAGGACTCGGCCGCGCTCATGCTCGTGGCGCAGATCCGCGACGAGGCGCACCGCTTCGCCATCACCGGCATGCGCGCGCGCCGCGCCAGCGTGCGTACGGGAGGCAGCCGCCTCGAAGACATCGCGGGAGTGGGCCCGAAGAAACGTGCGAAGCTGCTGCAACGCTTCGGGGGCGTGCGCGGTGTTGCGAACGCCAGCGTGGAAGACCTGGCCAGCGTCGACGGCGTGTCGTGCGAACTAGCGGAGGAGATCTACCGTGCCCTTCATTGATCGCTTTGCCCGGCCGCGACGCTGGACATTCACGGCGCTCGTCCTGCTGGCGGCGTGCTCGGCTCCCGCACCGCCGGCGCCACCGGCCGCGCCTGCTGCGTCGTCAGTTGCCCTTGTGCGTCCGGGCCCCGTGCGCACCTGGAGCGAATTGCGTCTGCAGGCCGGGCACCGGTTGGTGGAGGCGAATCCGGCGCTCACCTACACCGGCACCGTTCCCGACGTGCTTCTCGCCATCCCGGTCCTGGAGATTGAGCTCAACGGCGACGGCAGTGTTCGTCGCATTGAGGTGCTGCGAAAACCCGGGCAGGCCCCCGACACGCTGCAACTGGCAATGGACGCCGTTCGCCGCGCTGCGCCCTTCGGCGACGTGTCTCGCCTTCCGAAGCCTTGGAAGTTCGCGGAGACCTTCCTCTTCAACGACGAGCGGAAGTTCAAGCCGCGCTCGCTGGACCACTGAGAGCTTCGGCACAATGCCTGCATGTTCTTCAACCTGCCCACCCTGCTGACCTGGGCGCGGATCGTCTCGATCCCGCTGATAGTCGGCGTCTTCTACCTCGACTTCGAGCCGGCGACGGGCAATCTCATTGCCACCGTGCTGTTCATCGCGGTCGCGATCACCGATTGGGCCGATGGCTACCTGGCGCGCAAGCTGAACCAGACATCATCGTTCGGCGCATTCCTCGATCCGGTGGCAGACAAGTTCCTCGTGTGCGCGGCGTTGCTGGTCCTTGTGCACCTGCAGCGCGCGCATGCACTTGCGGCGCTGGTCATCATTGGACGTGAAATCGCGATATCGGCATTGCGAGAGTGGATGGCGCAGATCGGCGCCTCGCGCAGCGTGGCCGTGCACATGCTCGGCAAGGCAAAGACCATGGTCCAGATGATCGCCATCCCGTTCCTGCTCTTCGACGGCACGCTGTTCGGCACCGTCCATACGCGGACCTGGGGCACGGCCCTGATCTGGGTTGCTGCCGTGCTGACGATCTGGTCGATGATCTACTACCTGCAGAAGGCACTGCCAGAGATTCGTGCAAAGGCGCGCTAGGCGTTGCAACGCCTAGCGCGGATGAATCGCCATAGAATCCGCTTCCGCGCTTGACACTCCAGTAGCCCACCGCTGTAATGAATTTTCCCGCTGCGGTGACAGCGTCCCGCAGCCTCGGCGCCATCCCTGATTTCCTGTGAGAAGCCTTGAGGGGGTACTTCGTGAATAAGTCTGAATTGATCGAACACATCGCAAAGCAGGCCGACATCTCAAAAGCCGCGGCCACGCGTGCGCTGGAGGCGATCATCGGCGGCGTGAAGACCACGCTGAAGAAAAACAACAGCGTGTCGTTGGTGGGCTTCGGAACGTTTAGTGTCAGCAAGCGCGCCGCGCGCAGCGGCCGCAATCCCCGCACCGGCGCCACCATCAAGATCAAGGCGGCCAAGATTCCCAAGTTCCGTCCCGGCAAGGCGCTGAAGGACGCAGTCAACTGAAACCCACATGCGGGTGCTTAGCTCAGTTGGTAGAGCGGCGCCCTTACAAGGCGTAGGTCGGGGGTTCGAGCCCCTCAGCACCCACCAGCCAAAGAGGCTGGCCGGCCAGGGCCCGTGGGGCCCGGTCGGCTAGAATTCCGGCAAGCCCGCATGCACAAAGGCGAACCTCGGTTCGCCTTTGTTGCGTTTGGGCCAGACTACTCGTCGTTCCGAGCGAGGACAAGCAGTCCACGCGGTCATCCGGTTGAGGACCTTCCCATGTTCGAATTCGTCCGCTCGCACACGAGGCTGCTCCAGTTCATCCTAGTGCTGCTCATCTTTCCGTCGTTCGTGTTCTTCGGCATCCAGGGGTACGAGCGTTTCGGTGACCGGGGGAACGCGCCCGTGGCCGAAGTTGACGGTCACGAGATCAAGCAGGCCGAATGGGATGCCGCGCACCGCGAGCAGATGGATCGGGTGCGCCAACAGATGCCCGGCGTCGACATCAAGCTCTTTGATACGCCGCAGATGCGTAAGCAGACGCTCGACATGCTGGTGCGCGAGCGCGTCATGCTGGCAGCGGCCGACAAGTTCCACCTCATCACAACCGACGAGCGGCTCATGCGGCTGTTCACGAGCGACCCTCAGTTTGCGCAGCTTCGCAATGCCGACGGCAGTGTCAACAAGGATTTGCTCGCGGCGCAAGGTATGTCATCCGAACTCTTCGCGCAGCGCTTGCGACAGGACCTGACCTTGCGCCAGGTCATGGCAGGCGTGGAAAGCACGGTGTTCGCGCCGCCTGCGGTGGCGGCCACGGCGCTCGACGCACTCCTGCAACAGCGCGAAGTGCAGGTGCAGCGCTTTGAGCCGCAGGACTACTTGGCCAGGGCCAACCCCAGCGAGGCCGACATCGAGGCCTACTACAAGGATCCCCGCAACGCATCGCAATTCCAGGCACCTGAGCAGGCGCGCATCGAGTACCTCGTGCTCGACGTCGATGCGCTGAAGGGAAGCATCCACGTGCCCGAGGAAGACCTGAAGAAGTACTACAGCGAGAACAAGAGCCGCTACACGACGCCCGAGGAGCGACGCGCCAGCCATATCCTCGTGAAGGCCGACAAGAGCGCTCCAGAAGACCAGCGCGCCAAGGCGAAGGCGAAGGCCGAAGCGCTCCTGGCGGAGATCAAGACGAACCCAGCCCGCTTTGCCGAACTGGCGAAGAAGAATTCCGACGACCCGGGTTCCGCCGAGCGTGGCGGCGACCTCGACTACTTTGCGCGGGGCGCGATGGTGAAGTCGTTTGAGGATGCCGCGTTCTCACTCAAGCCCGGCGAGATCAGCGGCTTGGTGGAAAGCGACTTCGGCTACCACGTCATCCAGGTCACCGGCGCGCGCGGTGGAGAGACGCGCAGCTATGAGCAGGTGCGCCCGGAGATCGAGGCAGAGGTGCGCGCCCAGCTCGCGAGGAAGCGCTTCTCAGAGGTCGCGGTCGACTTTACCAATATGGTTTACGAGCAGTCCGAAACTCTTAAACCGGCAGCGGACAGGTTCAAGCTCGAGGTCAAGACCGCGCGCGACGTGAAGCGCGCGCCCGAGCCCGGCGCCACCGGCCCCCTGGCCAACGCCAGGTTCCTGGAGGCGCTATTCGCCACCGACACTATTCGCAACAAGCGCAACACTGACGCCATCGAGACGGCGCCCAACCAGTTGGTCTCCGGCCGTGTCGTCGAGTACGCGCCGGCCCGCACGCTGCCACTGACGGAGATCAAGGACAAGGTGCGCCAGCAAGTGGCGGCCCGGCAGGCTGCGGCGCTGGCGCGCAAGGAAGGGGAGGCGCGCTTGGCGCAGCTGAAGAGGGAACCGCAGGCCGCCATGCCGGGCAATCCGGTTGTGGTTTCAAGGGCGCAGCCGAAGGATCTTCCGCGCCCCGTGGTCGACGCATTGCTTCGGGCAGACGCGGGTACGCTCCCCGCTGTGGTGGGTGTCGAGCTGGGAGATTCCGGGTATGCGGTGGCGCGGGTGACCAAGGTGCTGGGCCGCGACCCGGTGGGCGCAGACACCGCCCGCGCCCAGAATCAGTACGCGCAGACCTGGGGCGAGGCTGAGGCCCATGCGTACTACGCGTCGCTGAAGCGACGCTTGAAGGTAAACGTGCACGACAAGGCTATCGCCGCCGCTGAAGCGGCCAGCGCCCCTGCACGTTGAGCTTTTGCTGCCAAGGAGCGGCGATACGCCCGGCCTCGCCGTATAATTTGCGGCTCTGCGGTGGCTGTAGCTCAGTTGGTAGAGTCCCAGATTGTGATTCTGGTCGTCGTGGGTTCGAGTCCCATCAGCCACCCCACTAGTTCATTTTGAAATCGGCCCTTCGGGGCCGTTTTCGTTGGCGAGCGGCAGTGCGGCATGTACGGAATCTGTACCGCTGCCCATGTTGCCGGTCGTCCGCTGGCACAACGCGTGGCGCACCTCGTGTCTCGCCGCTCACATGCACAATGCCGCGTGGCCCATACCCGTGTGGATTCGCGCATCGCCTTGCCTGCCGGCGTCTGGGTGCTCGGTTTCGTAAGCGTGCTCATGGATGTCTCCTCGGAGAGGATCCACAGCCTGCTGCCGATGTTCCTGGTCGCGGCCCGCTGGGCGTCAGCGTGCTAACCGTCGGGGTGATCGAAGGCATTGCCGAGTCGACCGCACTGACCTCCAAGGTGTTCTCCGGCGCCTTCAGCGACTACCTCGGCAAGCGCAAGGGCTTGGCTGTTCTTGGCTATGCGATGGGCGCGCTCACCAAACCTGTCTTCGCCATGGCCGGTGGCGTCGGCGCCATCGTGGCAGCACGCTTCATTGACCGGGTGGGCAAAGGTATCCGAGGCGCGCCAAGGGATGCGCTGCTGGCCGATATCACACCGCCTGAGATCCGCGGTGCTGCGTTCGGGCTGCGCCAATCGCTGGACACCGTCGGTGCGTTCTTCGGTCCGCTTCTGGCCACGCTGCTGATGCTCGCCTGGGCCAACGATTTCCGGGCGGTCTTTTGGGTCGCCGTGATCCCGGGCGTGCTGGCTGTCGTCCTGCTCGTGGTCGGCATTCGTGAGCCGTCGCGCCACGCGAGGGCCCGACCGCCAACCCGATCCGGAGGGAGGCCCTCATGCGATTGGGATCCGCGTTCTGGCGCGCCGTGATCATCGGTGGCGTCTTCGCGCTGGCCCGATTCAGCGAGGCATTCCTGGTGTTGCGCGCGCAAGAGGTTGGCATCGCGGCCTCATGGGTTCCGCTCGTGATGGTGGCCATGAACATCGTCTACTCGGCTACCGCGTACCCCTTCGGAAAGTTGTCAGGCACCATGAGCCATCACAGGCTTTTGGTGCTGGGGCTCGTGGTGCTGGTCGCGTCCGACCTCGTGCTGGCGTGGGCAGGAGGCTGGCAGGGGCTGATGCTCGGCGTGGTGCTGTGGGGGGTGCACATGGGCATGACCCAGGGGCTGCTCGCCGCCACGGTGGCCGACACGGCGCCCGACGATCTTCGCGGCACGGCTTTCGGCCTGTTCAACCTCTTGAGCGGCGTGGCGATGCTGGCGTCGAGTGCCATCGCGGGGTTCTTGTGGGACCGCTCTGGCTCCGCCGTTACGTTCTACGCGGGAGCCGGTTTCGCTGCTCTCACGCTGGCAGGGCTCTTAACTTTCAGATTGCGCGGCGACACGAACGCGTCTCAGCTGCGGCGCGACAACAGCCTGTCGAAGTAGCGGATCGTGCTCTCCAGACCTTGCCGTAGCGGCACCTTAGGCTCCCATTTGAGCCATTCGCGCGCACGCGCTATATCGGGGCATCGCTGCAGCGGGTCATCGCTGGGCAGGGGGCGATAGCCAAGCTTGGAGCGCGAGCCGGTCATCTCGATGATCCGCTCTGCCAATTCACGGATGGTGCATTCCACCGGGTTGCCCAAGTTCACCGGGCCCGTGATGTCGTCGGGGCTGTTCATGAGCCCGAGCATGCCGTCGATCAGGTCGTCGACGTAGCAGAACGACCGAGTCTGCATGCCATCACCGTACAGTGTGATGTCTTCGCCGCGAAGTGCCTGAACGATGAAGTTCGACACGACGCGGCCATCGTTCGGATGCATGCGTGGCCCGTACGTGTTGAAGATGCGCATGACCTTGATGCGCAACCCGTGCTGCCGGTGGTAATCGAAGAACAACGTCTCGGCGCACCGCTTGCCTTCGTCGTAGCAGGAACGCAGGCCTGCGGGGTTGACGTGGCCCCAGTAGTCCTCCGTCTGCGGATGAACGGTGGGATCCCCGTACACCTCGCTGGTCGACGCCTGCAGGATCTTCGCGCGCACCCGCTTGGCCAACCCCAGCATGTTGATCGCGCCGTGCACGCTGGTCTTGGTGGTTTGCACGGGATCGTGTTGGTAATGGATGGGGGAGGCCGGGCAGGCCAGGTTGTAGATCTCGTCTACCTCGACGTACAGCGGGAAGGTGATGTCGTGCCGCATCAACTCGAAGCGCGGGTGGTGCAGCATGCCCTCGATGTTGCGCTTGCTGCCGGTGTAGAAGTTGTCGACGCACAGCACTTCATGGCCGCATTCGAGGAGCTGCTCGCACAGATGCGAGCCGAGGAAGCCGGCCCCGCCCGTTACCAGGCAGGACTTCCGATACACGTCCCTCATGTCGTTTCTCCACACCGGATTGCGTGTGCACCGCGGTGCCGCGCACGCGCAGTACTCAATGGGAAGCAACCGCCGTGCCTATTGTGGGTCTCGTACACGCGCTGTGAACGTGGGTGTCGTCCAGGCCGATGCCGGTGAAGACTGGTTCAGTGGCGCGCTGAAAACTCTCGAATCATGACCCGGCAGCCGATGCCGTGCGGCGACAGTTCACGCCATTCGACCTCGCCGCCCAATTGTTTGACCCGCTTTCGCACGCCGCCCAGCCCTAAGCCGTGTGACCAGGCGCGTGGATTGCAGCCAATGCCGTCGTCGAGAACGGACAGATCGAGCCTGTCGTTCTCGAGGCTGAAACCGATGTCGACTCGGTGGGCCTGCGCATGGGCGATGGCATTGCTCACCAGCTCGCGCAGGACGCGCGTGAGCGCGGACCACTGCACCACGGTAAGCAGCACGTCGTCGTCGAACACGAAGCTCCAGCCCAGTTCGACGTGCGCCGCGGTGAGGCGCTGGGTGAGGTCGGCCTTCCACTCAGCGGCGGCGTGCGACAGTGGGTGGTTGGGGGCGGCCAAGCCGCGGGTCAGGGTCTTCAGGTCCTGCAGCGTGTGCCGGACGTACTCTTCCATTTCGGGCGAATGGGCCTTGTACATCAGCGTGAGAAGGCGTGCGCCGATGTCGTCGTGCAAGTCCTGCGCAAGCCGCGCGCGCTCCTCACTGCGGCCTTGCTCGACGGCCTTGTCGAAGGCCACAGCGCGGCGCAGTTGCTCCACGATGCGGTCGCCCAGCCGCGCATCCTCGGAAGTGAACAGCCGCCGGCCACGGTGCGCGAAGCGCACCACGATGGAGCGGGGTGGATGCTCCTCCATGCCTGACTCCGCGCTCAGTTCGGGCACCGGCAGGATCATGGCGGAGCCATCGGCGACCACGCGGGTCGCGGGGGTGTCGCGGTCGACGATGACCAATTCCATCGGCTCGAACAGCTCGCGCAGCAGCCGCGACAGCAGGCTCGGCGTGCGCTCGGGGTGCGCTTCCACTTCGCGAGCGATGCGGTACAGCTGCTCGAACATGCGCTCGGTGGTGAGCATGCTGTTGCCCAGCAGCTGATTGAGAATCCACTGCCGGGCCCCCGCATATACGCCCAAAGCGAGGAACAGCGATAGCGTGAGCGAGGCGAACTGCCCGAAGGAGAACACCGCCACGAAGAGCAAGTCCAGCGAAGTGGCCACGGTGCTGATCGCAGCCAGCAGCGAGAACTCGCGCATGATTTGTTGCGACTTCGACAGGAAGGGCACCAGCAGCAGCAGGGACGCGAGGAACACGTACCAGATCATCGAGCCAACGGCCGCGATGTTGTGCTGCACGCCTGGCGCCTGTGCCGCCGCGGAGAGCGCTGCGGTGAGCAGGGTCCACGTGCAAAACCCCACGACGCAAAAGCGCCTGAGCACCACGGCAAAGGGGTGCGACTCTATGCGATACGACCAGGTGAGCAGCGCGATCACCAGCAGCATTGCGGCCGCGCCTGTGATCTGTGTCCACCACCAGGCATCGGGCAAGAGATGCTGCGACATCAGCACCAGCAGGCCCCCCGCATAGGCCCAGCCGGCCGCAGCAAGCCAACCCGCGCCCGGCAGGCGCCGCGGGTGCAGCACCACCGCGTTGACGAGCGCAGCCGCGGTGAAGACATCGAAGGCCATGCGCAGCGGCATGTCCAATTGAGGAAAAGGTGCGGGAAGGGCCAGTTCCAGCGTCGATTCCACGGCGATAAAGACCAGGTTTCCGGTCTGCGACAACGCCATCACCGCGTACAGCAGATTCAGTGCGTTCGGTCGTGCCAGGAGCACGACCATGGCCACCAGGTACAGCACCAGTGCCAGCGCGCTGAGCAGCCAGAACATGCCTCCCAGGCCGCTTAAACCGCGGCGCTGGAGTTGCAGTTCCACCATGTCGCCGTCGGAGAAGAATAGTTTCACGCTCTGGTGCGAGAGCACCGCACCGATCTGTTCGTGCATGGCGCGGTGGCGCACCCGGTCGGTGTCAGAGATGAGCCAGCGCGACGAGCGCTGCAGCGTGAGCACATCCGCGACTGCGACCGAAACGTCGTCGCCCACGATGCCGATCAGCGTGTGCCCCAGGTGAGGCTTGAGCAATGGATCGGTGGTGGCGGACAGCTCCAGCTGCCCGCGGGCGTTAGCCCGCCAGCTTGCCTCGATGTGCGGTGGATTGCCTAGCCAGCGCGCCAGGAAGAACAGGCCCAGGCATCCGAGCAGTGCAGCCCCCACCAGCAGTCGCATGCGCCAGCCTATCCAGCGTGACAGGCTGCGTCCGCGGGAAAAACTGCCTTCGGAAAACAGGGCGTCGAGCGAGGGCTCTGGCACTCCCGCGACCGGGGGCGATGCGTCTGGCGTCTGTTCGTGTGGTCCGGGGTCGCCGGCGGTGGGGAAGCTGGAGCCGGTGACGGCCATGTCAGTGCGCTCGAGCGCCGCCCGCGAAAGGCCGGGTCAGACCAGACCTTGCTTGCTGGCCAGCACGGCCGCTTCGGCGCGGCTGGAGACGTTCAGTTTCTTGTAGATGGACTTGATGTGGTCGTTGACCGTGAACCACTTGATGCCCATCAGGCTGGCTATTTCCTTGATCGTGAAGCCTTTGCTCAGGTACGTGAGCACCTCGCTCTCGCGTGGTGTGAGGCGTTCGTGGTCTAGGGGTGCACCCTTGCCGATCGGGATGGGCCGGCTGCTCTGAAACGCCGAGGGCAATGGCGCCAAGCTGGTGTCCCCACCAGAGCCATGGCGGAAGTGGGTGAGCAGCCGGCGTGCGATGGCCGGAGACAGCGGTGGCTGGCCGCGCACAATCTTCTGCAATTCTTCCACCAGCACTTCGAAGCGGTCCTCCTTCAGCAGGTAACCGTCAGCGCCGCACTGAAGCGCCGGAAACAGGTGGTCGTCGTCGGAGTAGAGCGTGGTGACGATCTTTGTTGCAGGGTAGCGCGAGAGTTCGGCCAACAGTTCCATGCCGTTGCCGTCGGGCAGTTCGAGGTCGACCAGGATGAGCTTGAAAGGGTCGGCCGGGGCTCCCGATGTTCCGCCCCCTTGGGTGGCGACGTGGCGGCGTGCGGATTCGAGGTCGCCGGCTTCAGTGATCACGATCGTGTCGGAAAAACTCTCGCGCACCACCCTGCACAGAAAGCTCCGCGCCACCGGGTTGTCTTCGACGATGAGAACCTTGACCGCCATGCCGGCAGAGTGTCGTGTGAGGGGGAGGTTGATCGTAGCAGCCTGTCGGTGCGAGTTAACACCTAGTTCATGGTTGGTCCGACTTGCCTTTCGAAGCTTGCGAAGCGCCCGAACAAGACGGTCATGGAAGGTGTCGGAACGTGTCGGCGAGCAAACGTAACGTGAGCAACAGAAGGCGCTTTTCCCGGCGTACGGCGGCATTCCGCCCCCGGTTGATCAACACCAGCTCGCCCCACACCTGGTGGCTAGCAGTGCGGCGACACGCCTTGTTCAGCTCCTGATGGACAGGACCTGTTAGGTGATCGGCTTGATACGCCCGTTTCAGAGCGGCGCCTGATGCGTTGCTTGCATGGACTCGACCACCAAGCGCCCCCACCACGCGATGGAGCGAAACACCACTCGGTGCGAGGTCACCTCCGACAGCGTCGTAGACGAGGAAGCCTCCCGTGAGGGCCGCCAGCTCGCCGCGGATGTTCGGGCTCGCGTACTTGGTCGGGTCGCCGCGTCGGTGCCGAGCTGCGGCACATCGCCAGCTTCTAGTCGCTGGATGCGGCCGTTAGGACTATGGCGCCCCAAGCCTTGGCGATCTGGATTGCAGCGGTTTCCACGCCAACCGCGCGCCAAGCAACAACACGGTTTCTCCCACCTTCCGCGGAGCACCATCTGCCACCGCATGGTGGCTGGTGCCAAGGACAGATGAACTAGGCCGCGCGCAGGCTTCATCTGGTACTTGTTTTGAGCAAATCGGCGAAGGGAGATCCTTCCACACAGGGCCTTCGGGGCCCTTGCGGTTCTTGCACATCCTTGCGTGGCACACCTCCCGGGCAAAAGACGCAAAGCATCAAAGTAGCCGAGGTGCAGCATGCGGCCGCCGCGTCACGACTCCATACAATTCGACGATGCGCATTCTCATTGCGAACGACGATGGCTACCTGGCGCCCGGCCTCGCCGCCCTCATCCAGGCATGTCAGGGGCTGGGTGACCTAGAAATCGTCGCGCCCGAGCAGAACGCCAGCGGCACCTCCAACTCGCTGACGCTGAACCGACCGCTGTCGGTTTACACCGCGACAAATGGCGTCCGCTACATCAACGGTACGCCCTCGGATTGCGTGCATGTGGCGCTTACCGGCCTGCTGGAGCGGCGGCCCGACCTGGTGATTTCGGGCATCAACCAGGGAGCGAACATGGGCGATGACACGCTGTACTCTGGCACGGTGGCGGCGGCCATGGAGGGCTTTCTGTTCGGCATTCCGGCGATCGCCTTCTCACAGGTCGAACGAGGTTGGACTCATCTCGACGCGGCTGCACGCACGGCGCGCAGCGTGATCGAGGATGTCTTGCAGACGGCGCCGCCGCGGGCGCTGTATCTGCTCAACGTGAACATTCCGAATTCCGAGCATGCCGACCGGCTGCCGCGCGTCATGACGCGGCTGGGCCGCCGCCATGCCAGCGAGCCGGTGATCAGCCAAATTAACCCGCGCGGTGAGACGATGTACTGGATCGGAGCCGCGGGTGATGCACGTGAAGCAGGCGAGGGTACCGACTTCCACGCCACCGCGAGCGGCAAGGTGTCCGTCACGCCGCTGCAGGTCGACCTCACTGACCACGTAGCGATGCCGGAATGGCAGAGTTGGTTGTCCCGACGCGACGCCGCATGAAGGTTCGCGCATGAACGAGCACGCACGCCGCGCACCGAAGTTCCCCTTGCGGCTGGACCAGGTGGCGCCCGCAAAAAGGACTCTGGTGAGCAAGCCGGCGGTCACGAACGCTCCGCCCACCGGGCTTGGTCTCGATTCCGTCGGGGTTCGTCAGCGGATGGTGGAGCGCCTGCGCGCGGAAGGGTTGCGCCATCCTGCGGTGCAGGCCGCACTGTCGCAGGTGCCGCGTCACCGTTTCGTCGATGCGGCACTCGCCACGCAGTCCTACGAAGACACCAGCTTGCCCATCGGGCATGGGCAGACGATCTCGAAGCCGTCCGTCGTTGCCCGCATGATGGAGCTGCTGCTGGGTGCTGCGAACGCCCGCGAGAACGGAAGGCTGGTGCACGTGCTGGAGATCGGCACCGGATGCGGCTACCAAGCAGCGCTGCTGGCGCAGGTGGCGCGGCAGGTGTACTCGGTCGAGCGTGTTAAGCCGCTTCACGATAAAGCCCGGGAGTTGCTCGCGCCCTTGCGCATTCCAAATCTGAGGCTCGTGTATGGCGACGGCATGCTCGGCCATCCGCCGAATGCTCCCTACGACGGCATCATTGCCGCTGCAGGCGGTGAAGCCTTGCCCGAGGCGTGGATCGAGCAACTCGCCGTAGGTGGGCGCATCGTGGCACCGGTGCGCGATGGCGAGAATCGGCAGGCGCTGATCGTTGTGGATCGCACTGAACGAGGCTGCGAGCGGCGTATCCACGAGGCGGTGCACTTTGTGCCGTTAACATCAGGGATTGTTCGATGAACACCAGGGGATGAGACAGCCAATGGCGACGACGAAGAATGGCCCGAGGGGCATGCCTGCGCCGGCCGCCATCGTGGTGACGTTGGTGGTGTTGCTCGCGGGCTGCGCAACGTCCAAGAACCAGGCGCCGGTCGAGTACCGTGTAGGCCATCCTCGGCCGGCCATCGCTGCTACTGGCCCGGAAGCCGTCGCGGTGGCGCCGGCGCCTTCCGAACCAGGCAAACCGGAGCAGCCGCTGCCCGGCGCAGAGAACGCCGGCAAACCGGGGTACTACACCGTCAAGCAGGGCGACACCCTGATCCGCATCGGCCTCGACAACGGGCAGAACTGGAAGGACCTGGTGAAGTGGAACAACCTGGAGAACCCCAACGTGATCGAGTTGGGCCAGGTGCTGCGCGTGGTCCCGCCAGCGGTCGACCCCACTACGGCAGGCACGCGCCCGGTCACCACCGCCAAAGTCGAGACGCGGCCGCTCAGCGCCGGCCCCGTCGCCAGCGGTCCGGTCGTGGCAGCGCCTTCCGCCGCTGCCACACCGGCACCGGCCGCAGCGCCTGCGCCACCCGCGCCTCGGGAAGGCGACGATGAAGTTCACTGGATCTGGCCGGCCAATGGCCCTGTCGTGACCACTTTCGACGACACGCGAAGCAAGGGTGTGGCGATCACGGGCAAACCCGGTGATCCAGTCTTGGCGGCTGCTGATGGGCGGGTGGTCTATGCCGGCTCGGGCCTGCGCGGATATGGCAACCTTGTCATCCTCAAGCACAACAGCACCTACCTCACCGCGTACGCGCACAATCAGGCCCTGCTCGTGAAGGAGGACCAAGCCGTGCGTCGAGGACAGAAGATTGCCGAGATGGGCTCCACCGATGCGGAACGCGTGCAGCTGCATTTCGAGATCCGCAAGCTGGGCAAGCCTGTCGATCCGACCAGGCTTTTGCCGCCACGCTGACAGCGCGCTGCGCATGCGCATCCACATCCGGAGCCAGCATGAGCAAGCGGCACAGCTCACCGAACGGTCATGGGCATGAGCCACTGGCGTCACCGGATGCGTCCCCGGAGGTGCGCGACACCGCACCACTGATGGACATCGTGCTGCCGCCGTCGGAAGCGCTGCCCGACGGCGAAGGCAGCGCCCCTGCCGGGTTCGCGGCCGGCGAAGGCGAGATCGGCAACACCCTCCAGACGTATCTGCGCGAAATCCGCCGCGCGCCGCTGCTCACGCCGCAGGAGGAGTACGACACCGCGATGCGTGCACGCACTGGCGACTTCGAGGCGCGTCAAGCGATGATCGAACACAACCTGAGGCTGGTGGTCAGCATTGCGAAAAATTATCTGGGCCGCGGCCTGCCCATGCCGGATCTCATCGAGGAAGGCAACCTCGGCTTGATGCACTCCATCAACAAGTTTGAACCCGAGCGCGGCTTTCGGTTTTCTACCTACGCATCGTGGTGGATCCGGCAAAACATCGAGCGCGCGATCATGCATCAGGCGCGGCTGGTGCGGTTGCCGGTCCACGTCGTGCGTGAGCTTAACCAAGTGCTCAAAGCGAGGCGCGCGCTGGAGGCCGAGTCGGGGCGCAACGGCACGCCGGACAAGCCCGTGCGTGTGGAGGACGTGGCGGCGGCGGTGGGTCGCCCGGTGCAGGAGGTCAGCGATCTGCTTCGCTTCTCGGAGTTGCCAACGTCGCTCGATGCGCCGCTGGAGCGACACTCGGCGGACAACAACGCCGAGTCCATGCTCGACAGCGTGGCGGACGATGGCGCCACCGACCCGATGAGCCTCACGCTCTCAAACGAGGTTGAGCAGCTTCTCAATAACGGCCTGGGCGAACTCAATGAGCGCGAGCGCGAAGTGCTCGCGGGCCGCTATGGTCTGCGCGACCGCGAGCCCGAGACGCTGGAAGTGCTGGCCGAGCGGCTGGGCCTCACGCGTGAGCGCATCCGCCAGATCCAGCAGGAAGCGCTGTTGAAACTCAAGCGCCGCATGCTTCGCAATGGCGTCGACCGTGATTCCATCTTCTGACCGTGCCGGTCCTCGCTTTCGACATCGAATCCATCCCAGACATCGCCGGGCTGCGTGCCCTGCGAGGCATTGATGCCTCGGTGAGCGACGCCGAGGTGTACGCGCTCGAAATCGCTGAACGCAAGGAGGCCGGCAAAGGCGACTTCCTGCCGCTCCATCTGCAGCGTGTGCTTGTCATCTCCTGCGTGTTTCGCAATGCCGAGGGCTTGCGCGTGCATTCCTTCGTCGACCGAGAGCCCGATGGCCGCAGCCAGGAAGGCCGCATCATCCAGACCTTCTTCGGCACGGTGGAGCGGCACGTGCCACAACTGGTGAGCTGGAATGGCGGCGGCTTCGATCTGCCGGTGCTGCACTATCGCGGCCTTCGTCACGGCGTGGTGGCAGGCAAGTACTGGGATCTCGGCGAGGATGACCGGGAGTTCAAGTGGAACAACTACATCGGCCGCTACCACCTGCGCCACTTGGATCTGATGGACCTGCTTTCGATGTACCAGCCGCGCGCCAGCGCCCCGCTGGACGCCATGGCCAAGCTCTGCGGCTTTCCCGGCAAGCTGGGCATGGACGGCTCCGCCGTCTATCCGGCTTACCTACAGGGCAAGCTGGAGGATATCCGTCGCTATTGCGAAACGGATGTGATGAACACCTACCTGCTGTATTGCCGCTTCCAGAAGATGCGTGGGGGCTTCACCGAGCAGGAGTATGAGCGTGAGCTGATGCTGGTCCGGGAAACGCTTTCCGGCCAGGCTGAGCCTCACTGGGCTGAGTACCTCCAAGCGTGGCGCGTGGAGCCGGACTGATTCCCGCTACAGGGTTCGTGTGTCGATCCAAATCACTCGCCCGCCCGCGCGCTGAGCCTTGCTCACCATGTGTGCCGTGCCGCCGGGTCTGTCCGTTGTTTCGCCGTTCCACAGGGCGCGGCTCCCAAGACCGGTCATCGGATGAAGCGATGATCGAGGCTGGATGAATGCCGGGTCGACCATGGGCTGCAGCAGCGCAACAGTACGCCAGTCGCAAGCAAGCTTCCCGAAAAGCAGATCACCGCCCGCCGGCCCAGGGTGAGGCCCAAGGTCGCATCAAGGCCAGCGAGGGCGTCTTCGATGCGCGCTGCGGCACCCCACTTTGTTGGCGGGAAAGCGCGGCGGTGTGCAGCCGGGCCCGTCAGCCATATGGCCGGAGAAGGCTAATCTAATACAAGGACAAGGCGAGGCTCGAAGGGCGGCAACACAGGTGCAGGGCGTGGCATGAAGGACAGTATGGCGCGCCTTGCAGCCGTCCGCCCCTGAAGAGGGTTTGCCGGGGCCGCCGATAATGGCCACATGACAGGCATGGATGAATGGCTGAAGGTCGAGTCACTCGATCTGGAAGGTCAGGGCGTGGCGCACAACGTCGCGGGCAAGGTCGTGTTCGTTGAAGGCGCCCTTCCTGGCGAAGAAGTCCGCGTACAGGTGCACCGCCGCAAGAACCACTGGGAACAGGCATCAGTGACCGACCTGCGCCACGAGAGCCCCTTGCGTGTGCTTCCGCTGTGCCGACACTTCGGGACGTGCGGTGGATGCAAGCTGCAGCATCTCGAACCAGGCGCGCAGATCGCTACCAAGCAGAGGGCGCTGGAAGACGCGCTTTGGCACCTCGGCAAAGTCAAGCCCGAGCAGGTGATGCGTCCTATCGAGGGCCCGTCCTGGGGCTACCGCTACCGGGCCCGGCTATCGGTTCGGCATGTGGCGAAGAAGGGCAAGGTGCTGGTTGGGTTTCATGAGCGAAAGTCCAGCTACGTGGCCGACATGGACACTTGCGAAGTGCTGCCGCCGCATGTGAGCGCGTTGCTAACCCCGCTGGCGGGATTGGTCACCTCTATGGATGGGCGCGACCGGCTTCCGCAGGTGGAACTCGCAGTCGGCACCAGCGTGACCGCTCTCGTTCTTCGACATCTCGAGCCTCTCAGCGAGGCTGACTTGCGCCGCCTTCGCGATTTCGCGGATGCCCACGGCGTTCAATGGTGGCTGCAGCCTCGGGGGCCTGACTCCGCGCGTCGTCTTGACGAAGGCGGAGCGCCGCTGGCGTACGCCCTGCCCGAATTCGGTATCAACATGCCATTTCGGCCCACCGACTTTACGCAGGTCAACCACCAGATCAATGTGGTGCTGGTGAGCCGAGCGTTGCGGTTGCTGGCGCCGGGCGCCTCAGACCGGGTGATCGACTGGTTCTGCGGTCTGGGCAATTTCACCTTGCCGCTGGCTACGCAAGCGAGCGAAGTGCTCGGCATCGAAGGAAGCGAGGCGCTGGTGGCGCGCGCGAGAGAGAACGCGGCGCAAAACGGGCTCGCGCACAAAACCAGCTTCGCGGCGCGCAACCTGTTCGAGATCACACCGGATGAATTGGCCGGCCACGGAACAGCTGACTTTTGGCTGGTCGATCCACCCCGGGAGGGTGCCTTCGCGCTGGTGAAGTCGCTGGCGGAACTTGTCACGGATCCGCCGCCAGTGCCCGGCTACACTGCGCCACGCCGCATCGTGTACGTGAGCTGCAATCCTGCCACGCTCGCCCGGGACGCCGGGCTGCTGGTGCATCAGGCCGGCTACCGCTGCACGGCAGCCGGCGCGGTGAACATGTTCCCGCATACGGCACACGTGGAAAGCATTGCGGTATTCGAGCGGCCTTGACTGCGCCCCAACAAAAAAGGGGCCCGAAGGCCCCATTCTTGCGTTGCAGCCGAGGCTGCGCACCTCATGATTAGTCCTTGTCGCCGCCCGCGAAGCCCAGCAGCATCAGCAGGCTCTGGAAGACGTTGTATGCGTCGAGATAGAGCGCCAGCGTCGCGCTGATGTAGTTGGTTTCGCCGCCGTCGATGATTCGCTTGATGTCGTAGAGCATGAAGCCTGAGAACAGGCCGATGGCGAGGACCGCCAGCGTGAGCATCAACGCGCTGGATTGCACGAAGATATTGATGAGCCCCGCCGCCAGCAGCATGACTGCGCCCACGAACAAGAACTTCCCCATGTTCGACAGGTCGCGCTTGATCACCGTGGCCAAGCTCGCCATGGCGAAGAAGACACCCGCAGTGCCGCCGAAGGCCGTCATGATCAACGTGGGGCCGTTGCTGAAGCCCAGGACAGACGACAGGAGGCGCGACAGCATCAGGCCCATGAAGAACGTGAAGCCCAGCAAGACCGGAACGCCGGCTGCAGAGTTCTTGGTCTTCTCGATGGCGAAGATGAAACCGAATGCGCCAGCCAGGAAAACGATGGCACTCAAGCCCACGCCCATCGTGTTCATCACGCCGGTGGTGACGCCGATCCCGGCACCCAGAACGGTCGGCACCAAAGAGAGCGCCAACAGCCAGTAGGTGTTGCGCAACACGCGGTTGCGCTGAACCAGCGCTGAGCTTGCTCCACCGTAGATGGTTTGCAGGCTTTCGTTCATGAATCCTCCAGGGTTGAATGAACGTGGGCTCAGACCCACGCGAGCGATTCTAGTTCCCGGGTAGGCTGGCCGTGCCACGTAGCGTCGGAGACGGGTAGGCGTAAAGTAGCTCCAGCCTATTGGCTGAGCGCAAGCCCATGAACCAAAAACCCGTATTGACCCTCGACGACATCAAACGCATCGCCGCTGCCAGTGAGGCTGAAGCGACCTGCCATGGCTGGGCCGTCACGCTGGCGATTGTGGACGACGGCGGCCATCTGCTGTGGCTGCAACGCCTGGACGGTGCCTCTCCGCTGTCGTCGCACATCGCTCCCGCCAAGGCGCGCACGGCAGCGCTCGGTCGCCGGGAGAGTCGGGCCTATGAGGAGATGATCAACCAGGGCCGAATGTCCTTCCTCAGCGTGCCGGTAGCCGAAGGCATGCTGGAAGGCGGTGTGCCGATCATGGTGGAGGGTGTGTGCGTGGGCGCCCTGGGCGTGAGCGGTGTCAAGTCCTCCGAAGATGCGCAAATCGCTCGAGCTGGTATCGCGGTGCTGGGAATTTGAGCGCCGGCGATTCCAATAAGCGTGCTTGTCGCAAGGGGCAGTGAACGTCCACATCAGCTACAATTTCACGGTTTACCTGCAACCACTGCGCCCATAGGCGAAACCTCCAGCGTTTCCCCACCGGATCGATCCGCGAGCCAGCTGTTCCACGGCTAGTGATTGCGGGTGAAATGGGCGTGCAACGATGGAGTCTTCCCCTTGCTGCCCATCCCGCCTCCCGCAGTTCTCGCACTCGCAGACGGAACCGTCTTCCCAGGCGCCTCGATCGGGGCACCTGGCGAGACGGTCGGCGAAGTCGTCTTCAACACTGCGCTGACCGGCTATCAGGAAATCCTCACCGATCCAAGCTATGCGCAGCAGATCGTCACGCTGACGTATCCGCATATCGGAAACTACGGCATTTCTAATGAAGATGTCGAGGCGAAGAAGGTGTTCGCCGCCGGCCTAGTCGTCAAGGACCTGCCGCTCCTCGAATCCAACTTCCGAATGTCCATGACGCTGCCGGAATACCTTCGGCGCGAAGGAACGGTGGCCATTGCCAATCTCGACACCCGGCGGCTCACGCGGCTGCTGCGCACGAAGGGCGCGCAAAACGGCTGCATCTTGACCGTACCTGCCGGTAGCGCCATCACTCCGCAGCACATCAATCATGCGGTGGCCCGCGCTCAGGCCGCGCCGAGCATGGCGGGTCTGGATCTCGCGAAGGTGGTAAGCGAGAAGACGGCGTACGAGTGGACGGAGACCGAATGGTCACTGGGCGGCGGCTACGGCGTCCTAAAGGAGCCACGCTGCCACGTTGTGGCGTACGACTTCGGCATCAAGCGCAACATCCTTCGCATGCTGGCGAGCCGCGGATGCCGCGTCACCGTGGTGCCGGCACAGACTCCTGCCGCCGAGGTGCTGAAGCACAGGCCCGACGGCGTGTTCCTTTCCAACGGCCCAGGCGACCCTGAGCCTTGCGACTACGCCATCAGCGCGGCGCGGCAAATCATCGAGACCGGCATGCCTACCTTCGGCATTTGCCTGGGCCACCAGATCATGGCTCTGGCATCAGGGGCGCGGACCTTCAAGATGAAGTTCGGTCACCACGGCGCGAACCACCCGGTAAAGGACCTCGATTCCGGCCGGGTGAGTATCACCAGCCAGAACCACGGCTTCGCCGTTGACGACAAGACGCTGCCGTCGAATCTCAAGCCCACGCACGTCTCGCTGTTCGACGGCACGCTCCAAGGACTGGCGCGCACCGACAAGCCCGCGTTCTGCTTTCAAGGCCATCCTGAGGCTTCGCCTGGACCCCATGACATCTCGTACCTTTTCGATCGCTTCGTTGCGCTGATGGAGCACCAGTAAATGCCAAAGCGCACTGATATCCACAGCATCCTCATCATCGGTGCCGGCCCTATCGTGATCGGGCAGGCATGCGAGTTCGACTACTCCGGCGCGCAGGCCTGCAAGGCGCTGCGCGAGGAAGGGTATCGCGTCATCCTGGTCAACAGCAATCCTGCGACCATCATGACGGACCCGGAGATGGCCGACGTGACCTACATCGAGCCCATCACCTGGCAGGTACTCGAGAAGATCATCGCCAAGGAACGACCGGACGCCGTCCTGCCCACCATGGGCGGCCAGACGGCGCTCAACTGCGCGCTCGACCTGCATCGCCACGGCGTGCTGGCCAAGTACGGCGTTGAGATGATCGGTGCAAACGAAAAGGCCATCGAGAAGGCAGAAGACCGCCTCAAGTTCAAGGACGCGATGACCGGCATTGGACTGCACTCGGCCAAGAGCGGGATCGCGCACTCGATGGAGGAAGCCTGGGCGGAACAGAAGCGAATTACCCACGAGATCGGCGGCACCGGCTTCCCGATGGTCATCCGGCCCAGCTTTACGCTCGGCGGCACCGGTGGAGGCATTGCTTACAACCCGGAGGAATTCGAGGAAATCTGCAAGCGCGGTCTTGACCTGTCGCCGACCAACGAACTCCTGATCGAAGAGTCGCTCATCGGCTGGAAGGAGTTTGAGATGGAGGTGGTCCGCGACAAGGCGGACAACTGCATCATCGTGTGCTCCATCGAGAACCTCGATCCGATGGGTATCCATACCGGAGACTCCATCACCGTGGCGCCGGCGCAGACGCTCACCGACAAGGAGTACCAGCTGCTTCGCAATGCCTCCATCGCGATCCTGCGTGAGATTGGGGTCGACACCGGCGGTTCGAACGTGCAGTTCTCGGTGAACCCGAAAGATGGCCGGATGGTTGTCATCGAGATGAATCCACGCGTCTCGCGTTCTTCCGCGCTGGCGTCCAAGGCGACCGGATTTCCCATCGCCAAGGTGGCTGCGAAGCTCGCCGTGGGCTACACGCTAGACGAATTGCGCAATGACATCACGGGCGGCGCCACGCCGGCCAGCTTCGAGCCCAGCATCGACTATGTCGTCACTAAGATTCCGCGCTTTGCATTCGAGAAATTCCCAGCGGCCGACTCGCGTCTGACCACGCAGATGAAGTCGGTGGGCGAAGTGATGGCCATGGGCCGCACCTTCCAGGAGAGCTTTCAGAAGGCGCTGCGTGGCCTGGAAACGGGCATTGATGGCCTCACTGAGCGCAGCACCGATCGCGAGGAGATCGTGCAGGAGATCGGCGAACCGGGGCCCGAACGCATCCTCTACCTTGGCGATGCCTTCCGCATCGGGATGACGCTGGCCGAGGTTTTCGAGGAAACGGCGATCGACCCCTGGTTCCTCGCGCAAATCCAGGACATCGTCCGGACCGAGGCGGCGCTCTCCGCGCGCGGACTGGAGTCCTTGTCGGCGGACGAACTGCGCCTGCTGAAGCAGAAGGGGTTTTCGGACCGCCGCCTAGGCAAGCTGCTGGGCACGAATCAGCACGTCGTCCGCGCGCGACGCCATGCCCTGGGCATCCGCCCCGTGTACAAGCGTGTCGACACCTGCGCGGCCGAGTTCGCCACGCAGACGGCTTATATGTACTCCACCTATGAGCAGGAGTGTGAGGCGGAGCCGACCGACCGCAAGAAGATCATGGTGCTGGGTGGCGGGCCCAATCGCATCGGCCAAGGCATCGAGTTTGACTACTGCTGTGTCCATGCCGCCCTCGCCATGCGTGAGGACGGCTACGAGACCATCATGGTCAACTGCAACCCCGAGACCGTGTCCACCGACTACGACACGTCGGATCGTCTGTATTTCGAGCCGGTGACGCTCGAAGACGTGCTGGAGATCGTCGACAAGGAGAAGCCGGTCGGCGTGATCGTGCAGTACGGCGGCCAGACGCCCCTCAAGCTGGCGCTGGACTTGGAGCGAGCCGGTGTTCCCATTGTCGGCACTACGCCGGACAGCATTGATATCGCCGAGGATCGCGAGCGCTTCCAGAAGCTGCTGCACGAGCTGGGGCTCAGGCAGCCGCCTAATCGCACGGCGCGTACCGAGGAGCAAGCGCTCCAGATGGCGCACGAAGTTGGCTACCCGTTGGTGGTGCGCCCGAGCTACGTGCTGGGCGGCCGCGCCATGGAGATCGTGCACGGCGACAAGGATCTCGAGCGTTACATGCGCGAGGCCGTCAGGGTGAGCGACAAGTCTCCCGTGCTGCTCGACCGCTTCCTCGACGATGCCATTGAGGTTGACGTCGACTGCATCGCCGACGGCACCGACCGATCCGACGGCGTCATGATCGGCGGCATCATGGAACACGTGGAGCAGGCCGGTATCCATTCCGGCGATTCGGCGTGCTCGCTACCCCCGTACTCGTTGTCGCAGGAACTCCAGGATGAGCTTCGTCGGCAGACCCGGCTCATGGCGCGAGCGCTCAACGTCAAGGGTTTGATGAACGTTCAGTTCGCGATCCAGACTGAAGGCGATGACCCGGTGGTGTACGTGCTGGAGGTGAACCCACGCGCCTCGCGTACGGTGCCGTTCGTGTCCAAGTCGACAGGCCAGCCGCTTGCCAAGATCGCCGCGCGGTGCATGGTGGGCCAGACGCTGGGCGATCAGAAGGGCACCGGTGGCAAGCCGCCGCACGAGGTGGTGCCACCATACTTCAGTGTGAAAGAGGCGGTCTTTCCCTTCAACAAGTTCCCGGGTGTGGATCCGATCCTCGGGCCTGAGATGCGCTCCACAGGCGAGGTGATGGGCAGTGGCCGGACCTTTGGAGAGGCCATGCTCAAGAGTCAGCTGGGCGCAGGATCCCGGCTGCCGAGCAAGGGCACGGTGTGCATCACGGTTAAAAACAGCGACAAGGCTCGTGCCGTCGCCGTCGCTCGAGACCTGCACCAGCTTGGCTTCCACATCATCGCGACCAAGGGAACTGCGGCAGCCATCGCGCAACGCGGCGTGCCGGTAAAGGTGGTGCACAAGGTGAAGGACGGCCGGCCGCACATCGTCGACATGGTGAAAGCGGGTGAGATCCAACTGGTATTCACCACAGTGGATGAGACGCGCACAGCCATCGCGGACTCGCGCCACATCCGCCAGGCTGCGCTCGCCAACCGCGTGACCTACTACACCAGCATGGCGGGCTGCGAGGCTGCTGTGGAGGGCATGAAACATCAGGCCGACCTCGTCGTCGTGTCGCTGCAGGAGTTGCATCAACAGCTTGGCGGGCTGTTGCACTAAACTCGACCGCACTCAATTGATCGATGCCGCCGCCTTTGCCCTGGCGGCGGCTTCATTTTTGCTCCAAGGTTCCAAATGGCTACCATTCCGATTACGAGACGAGGCGTCGAAAAGCTCAAGGACGAACTGCAACGATTGAAGTCAATCGAGCGCCATGCCGTCATCCAGGCGATCGCTGAGGCGCGAGCGCAGGGCGACCTGTCGGAGAACGCCGAGTACGAAGCTGCCAAGGACAAGCAAGGTTTCATCGAAGGTCGCATCAACGAGCTCGAGGGCAAGCTCGCAGCTGCGCAGATCATCGACCCTTCAGCGCTGGATGCCGGCGGCAAGGTGGTGTTCGGTTCCACCGTCGATCTCGAAGAGGATGAAACCGGCGCGCAAGTTACCTACCAGATCGTCGGGGACGATGAGGCGGATCTGAAGCAAGGCCTCATCTCCATCAGCTCGCCGATCGCGCGTGCCCTCATCGGCAAGGAAGCCGGTGACGTGGCCGACGTGCAGGCTCCCGGAGGGATCAAGAGCTACGAGATCGTCGAAGTTCGCTACGTCTAGCATGAAGGGCAAGCGCTGGGCCGCCTGGCTGGCCGGGCTGTGGGCAGGATTGTTATGGGGCGTCGGCGCGATTGGCGCACCGGCCGGTTTCGAAGTTGCCGCGGCCGAGACAGCCGGCCGCATGGCCGGGCGGATGTTCGGGCAGGAAGCCCACCTGAGCCTCGCGCTGACGGTTGTGCTGTTTCTCTTGCTGCGCCGACAGGCGCGCGCAGAGTCCGCGGTCGGCGCCGGATCGGCTTTGAGCACCGACATGCTGCTGGTGCTAGGCGGGCTGTTCTGCACCGTGGCTGGCTACTTCGCATTGCAGCCGATGATGGCCGCGGCCCGGGCCGGGCAGGGCGCATGGTCATTCGCCGCGTTGCACGGCGCCTCGGCAGGCTTCTATGGCCTGAAGGCGGTGCTTGTGTCGATACTGGCGTGGCGGCTCGCTCCTCGCTGAGCGGACGGAGCAATCAGCCAGCCGCTGATTTCTTGAGGCTGGTCGCGCGGCGCTTGGCGCGCTTCAGGGCGCCGCCGGCGGCGATGCGCTGGTTACCCAGGACCTTCACGGTCTTCACCTGGGGGCGGTGGTTTCCGCTCTTGGAAAATTTGACTATCTTCACCAGGCGCGGGCCCGGCAGACGGTCATCGCGCTCGGCCTTGGGCTTGTCGAGCACCGGCCGCCACAGGACCAAAAGCTTGCCGATGTGCTGGACCGGTGCGGCATCCAACTGCTCAGCAAGGGTAGCGAACATCTGCTCGCGGTCTTCTCGGTCGTCTGAGAACACGCGCACTTTGATGAGGCCATGGGCGTTGAGCGCGGCATCGGCCTCCTTGAGGACGGCGGGGCTCAGCCCTTCGCTGCCGATGTGCACGACGGGATGCAGGTGATGAGCCTCGGCGCGCTTTTCTTTGCGCTGGGTGATGGTCAGTTGGATCGCAGGCATCAACCTATTATGAACCCCCCATGAGCACAAAGACCAAGAGCCGCAAGGTCAATCGCGCCTGGCTCCACGACCACATCACCGACCCTTACGTAAAGCTGGCCCAGAAGGAGGGGTACCGTTCCCGGGCCGCCTACAAGCTCAAGGAGCTCGACGAGGAGCTCGAGCTGTTGCGCCCCGGCCAGTTGGTGGTGGACCTCGGTGCGACGCCGGGTGCATGGAGCCAATACGTACGGCGGCGCTTCGCCCAGCGCGACGCAGGCGGAGGTTCCGGTGCGCCAGCGGGCACCATCATTGCGCTGGACCTGCTGGAGTTCGAGCCTATCGACGGGGTGACGTTCATCCACGGTGACTTCCGGGATGACTCGGTCATGACCGTGCTGGAACAAGCTCTCGCTGGCCGCCCGGTGGATGTCGTGCTTTCCGACATGGCACCCAACCTCTCGGGCATCGCCAGCGTTGATTCGGCGCGGATTTCACACCTTGTGGAGCTCGCTGTGGACTTCGCTGGTCGGCACCTAGCCCCCCAGGGGGCGCTGGTCTGCAAGGTATTTCACGGCAGCGGCTACAGTCAGCTTGCAAAGCTTTTCAAGGATCGCTTTCGCCTCGCCAGGGCCGTGAAACCTAAGGCCTCGCGTGACAAATCGGCCGAAACGTTTCTGATCGGTATTGGTCTCAAGCCGCCGACGTCTGCTGTTGATATGGCGACGAAGAACGCAAGAAGGGCCGATACACCTTGACCATTGCTGTCTGATGCCACGTAACCGTGGGCTTGACTGGCATAGAATCGTCCGCACATGCCTAGGATGCCCGGGGCGTGCGATCGGGCTCGAAGTGTTTGACCCGGAAAAGGAGCCGCGGTGAACAATCAATGGTTCTCGAAAATCGCTGTTTGGCTGGTGATCGCCCTGGTGCTGTTCACCGTGTTCAAGCAGTTCGATCGCGGCACTGCGCGAGCCAACGAGATTGGCTATTCCGATTTCCTTGAGGAGGTGCGCAGCAAGCGCATCAAGAGCGTGCAGCTCCAGGAAGGGCCCACGGGCACGGAAATCAAGGCGCGCACGAATGACGACAAGGAGTTGCGCACCACCGCAACCTACCTGGACCGCGGCTTGGTGGGCGATCTTATTACCAACGGCGTCAAGTTTGACGTGAAGCCGCGCGAGGAGCCGTCCATCCTGATGAGCATCCTTGTGTCCTGGGGCCCGATGCTGTTGCTCATCGGGGTGTGGATCTACTTCATGCGGCAGATGCAGGGGGGCGGCAAGGGCGGGGCCTTCAGCTTCGGCAAGTCTAAGGCGCGCATGCTGGACGAAGCGAACAACACCACGACCTTCGCCGATGTCGCCGGCTGTGACGAGGCCAAGGAGGAGGTGAAGGAGCTGGTCGACTTCCTCAAGGATCCGCAGAAGTTCCAGAAGCTAGGCGGCCGCATCCCGCGCGGCGTGCTGCTGGTCGGGCCACCAGGTACGGGCAAGACGCTTTTGGCCAAGGCCATCGCCGGTGAGGCCAAGGTCCCGTTCTTCAGCATCTCCGGCTCCGACTTCGTGGAGATGTTCGTCGGCGTGGGCGCCGCCCGCGTGCGCGATATGTTCGAGCAGGCGAAGAAGAGCGCGCCCTGCATCATCTTCGTGGACGAGATCGACGCCGTGGGTCGGCATCGCGGTGCTGGCTTAGGCGGAGGTAATGATGAGCGCGAGCAGACGCTGAACCAGATGCTCGTCGAGATGGACGGCTTCGAAACGAACCTCGGCGTGATCGTGATGGCCGCCACCAACCGACCCGACATCTTGGACCCGGCGCTGCTGCGTCCGGGTCGCTTCGACCGGCAGGTCTACGTCACGCTGCCCGATGTGCGCGGCCGTGAGCAAATCCTCAACGTGCATATGCGAAAGGTGCCGCTGGGTCAGGACGTCAAGGCCGACATCCTTGCGCGCGGTACGCCGGGCTTCTCGGGCGCCGACCTGGCGAACCTGGTCAATGAGGCGGCTCTCTTTGCCGCGCGTCGCAACGGCCGCGTGGTGGAGATGATCGATTTCGAGCGGGCCAAAGACAAAATCATGATGGGCACCGAGCGCAAGTCCATGGTCATGGACGAGGAAGAGCGCCGGAATACTGCCTACCACGAAGCGGGCCACGCCCTGGTCGCTCGGCTGCTGCCAAAGACCGATCCGGTGCACAAAGTCACCATCATTCCGCGCGGTGGCGCCCTCGGACTGACGATGTACCTGCCTGAAGGCGACCGCTACAGCACGGACAAAGTCCGCATCCTGAGCCGCATCTCCATGCTCTTCGGTGGTCGCATCGCCGAGGAGGTGTTCATGAACCAGATGACCACAGGCGCCAGCAACGATTTCGAGCGCGCCACGCAGTTGGCCCGTGACATGGTCATGCGTTACGGGATGAGCGATGCGCTCGGTCCCATGGTGTACGCCGAGAACGAGGGTGAGGTCTTCCTCGGCCGATCGGTGACCAAGACGACCAACATGTCTGAAGAGACCATGCAGCGCGTCGATGGCGAGGTGCGCCGAATCATCGACGAGCAATACACGGTGGCCCGCAAGCTGATTGAGGACAACCAGGACAAGATGCACGCCATGGCCCAAGCCCTTCTTGAATGGGAAACGATCGACGGCGAGCAGGTGGATGACATCATGAACGGGCGCCCGCCGCGTCCGCCGAAGGACTGGACGCCCTCAGCCAACCGGCCGGGCGGCTCCACGCCCCCTGTCAGCACCGACGGCCAGCCCGCCGCTGCTTGACGCGCGGGCATCTCCACGCACGGGGCTTCGGCCCCGTTCTCTTTTGGGGACAGGTATGCACTGGCGCACCACTCGCTTTCGCATCGATCTCGCCCGGCCGAAGGTCATGGGCATCGTGAACGTGACGCCAGATTCCTTTTCGGATGGTGGCCAGTATGCCGACCCGTCCGTCGCGCTTGCGCATTGCGAGCAGTTGCTGGGCGAAGGTGCAGATGTCCTCGACATTGGCGGCGAATCCAGCCGCCCAGGCGCCAGTCAGGTGGCCTTGCAGGAGGAGCTAGACCGCGTGATGCCGGTCATCGAGGGCGCCTTGAAGCTGGGCTGCCCGGTGTCGGTGGATACGGCAAAGCCCGAGGTGATGCGGGTCGCCCTGGAGTGCGGTGCAGATATCGTGAACGACATCTGTGCGCTGCGGGCGCCCGGGGCCCTGGACGTCGTGGCCCGATATCCCGACTGCGGCGTGTGCCTGATGCACATGCAAGGTGATCCAGGATCAATGCAGACCGACCCCCGTTACGACGACGTGGTGGCTGAAGTCGCAGCCTTCCTGTCAGCGCGCGTGCAAGTGCTGCGGGCGCGCGGCGTGGCGGCGGAGCGTATCGTGCTGGACCCAGGAATCGGCTTCGGCAAGACGGCGGCACACAACTTCGAGTTGCTGCGTTGCCAAGACCAACTGCTGCGCCTCGGTTATCCGCTTCTGGTGGGTTGGTCGCGCAAGGGTTCGCTGGGCAAGGTTACTGGACGCCCCGCCGGCGACCGGCTGGTGGCCAGTGTGGCCGCTGCTTTGGCGGCAGTGCGCCAAGGGGCGCGCGTGGTACGTGTCCATGACGTGGCGGCCACGGTCGACGCACTCAAAGTGTGGGGTGCGGCGGGCCTCGCCTGATGGCTGACAATCAGCCACATTTCTCAAGACCACCTCCATGAGCAGAACCTACTTTGGCACCGACGGCATACGAGGCAACGTCGGCGCGGAGCCGATCACGCCCGATTTCATGCTTCGCTTAGGGCACGCCGTGGGCCGTGTGCTCAAGCGCCGCGAATCGCGCCCGAGCGTGCTGATCGGCAAGGACACGCGCATTTCCGGCTACATGATCGAGTCGGCGCTTGAGGCCGGGTTCGCCGCTGCGGGGGTGGACGTGCTTCTCACCGGCCCCCTTCCCACTCCGGGCGTGGCCTATTTGACGCGAGCCTTGCGGCAAAGCCTGGGCGTGGTGATCAGCGCGTCGCACAACCCCTTCGGGGACAACGGCATCAAGTTCTTCTCGGCGCGCGGCGAGAAGCTGCCTGACGCGTGGGAGCGGGACGTAGAGGTCGCGCTAGCCGAGATGCCGCAGTGGGCAGATGCCGCCCATCTTGGCCGAGCACGGCGGCTGGAAGATGCCGGAGGGCGCTACATCGAGTTCTGCAAGAACACCTTTTCGGCTGATCTCTCACTCAAGGGCCTGAAGATCACCATCGACGCGGCACACGGGGCTGCTTACAACGTTGCCCCGGCCGTGTTCCATGAATTGGGCGCCGAGACCGAATGTATCGGATGCAAGCCCGATGGTTTCAACATCAACGCTGGCGTCGGGGCCACGGAGCCGGCGAGTCTGGTGGCCGCGGTGCGCGAACGTGGTGCTGACTACGGTGTGGCCTTGGATGGCGATGCCGACCGGCTGCAGTTGGTGGACCGCGAGGGGCGCCTGTACAACGGTGACGAACTGCTGTACGTGATGGTGCTTGATCGGCTGGCGCAGGGTCAGGCGGTACCCGGCGTGGCGGGCACGCTGATGACCAACATGGCGGTCGAACTCGCGCTTCGGGAGCGCGGCGTTGAATGCGTGCGCGCCAAGGTCGGGGATCGGTACGTCCTGGAGGAACTCGTTGCGCGCGGCTGGCTGCTGGGCGGCGAAGGCTCCGGCCACCTGCTGGCGCTTGACAAGCATACGACCGGTGACGGGATCGTCAGCGCACTTCAGGTGCTGCAAGCTGTTGCGCGCGCCGGTCGCGGCCTGCCCGAACTGCTGTCGGGCGTGACCTTGTTTCCTCAAAGCCTCGTCAACGTGCGGCTTGCGCCGGGTCAGGATTGGAAGGCGAGCCGCCCGCTGGCCGAGATGCGGATCGCGGTCGAGCGCGAACTCGGGCAGAGCGGCCGTGTGCTCATCCGTCCCTCAGGAACCGAGCCGCTGGTGCGCGTGATGGTCGAAGCGCGCGAGGCCGAACTCGCGCAGTCTTGCGCGCGGCGCCTGGCGGACACGCTGCGTGGTTGACCCGGAGGCGCCATGACAGCTTGTGACGGCAGCAGTACGGAGCGGAAGGTGGTGTGGGCGTGTCCGCTGCCTCGGCGCCGCATTGTCACGAGGCTGTCATGGCCCGTTCTTACAGTCCTGGCCATCGACAACGCATCTTCCAGAGAAGGTTTCACCATGAGGCTCCGAGTGCTACGTCTACTTCTCGCCGCTGTCTCGTTGTGCTCCGCTGCCGCTCCGGCGCTCGCACAGGATGTCACGGGCGCCGGCGCCACTTTCCCCGCCCCGCTGTATGCCAAGTGGGCCGATGCTTACCACAAGGCCACCGGCGCGCGCATCAACTACCAGTCCGTGGGCTCAGGCGCGGGCCTCAAGCAGATCCGCTCGAAGACGGTGGACTTCGGCGCTTCCGACATGCCTCTGAAGGACGACGAGCTTGCCAAGGACGGATTGGTGCAGTTCCCCACCGTGATCGGCGGTGTCGTGCCGGTGGTCAACATCAAGGGCGTCCAGCCGGGCCAGATCAAATTGACCGGTCAGGTGCTGGGTGACATCTACCTGGGCAAGATCACCAAGTGGAACGACCCGGTGCTGATCGCTCTGAATCCGGGCGTGCCGCTGCCTGAGGCGACCATCTCGGTGGTGCGGCGTGCGGACGGTTCGGGCACGAGCTTCATCTTCACCAATTTTTTGTCCAAGGTGAACGCCGAATGGAAGCAGAACGTGGGCGAAGGCACGGCCGTGAACTGGCCGATTGGCGCCGGCGGCAAAGGCAACGAGGGCGTGGCGGCGTTTGTCGGCCGCTTACCGAACTCCATTGGCTATCTGGAGTACTCATATGTCAAGCAGAACAAAATGACCTATGTGCTGCTGAAGAACAAGGAAGGCCAATTCGTCGCCCCTGATGGCGACAGTTTCAAAGCCGCTGCGGCCGGGGCCGACTGGAGCAAGAGCTTCTACCAGATCCTGACGGACCAGCCTGGCAAGGCGACTTGGCCTATTTCCGGTGCCACGTTCATCATGATGCACACGGCCCAGGACAAGGCGGCTCAAGCGGCCAGTGCGCTGAAGTTCTTCGAATGGGGCTTCACCCAGGGCGACAAGATGGCCGATGATCTCGACTACGTCCCCTTGCCGGTCGCAGTGAAGAATCTGGTCCGCAAGCAGTGGAGTTCGATCAAGGACGCCTCGGGCAACGTCGTCGCATTCAAATAATCCGCGAATCCCTGCCTTAACTCTCGCGGCGTGCGCCCACCGGGCGCACGCC
>CBFHAS010000032.1:0-35459 GCA_965653625.1 uncultured Burkholderiaceae bacterium
TCACCGACCTCACGCAGTTCTACGGCAGCGAGGAGTACTTCACCACGCCGATCAAGATCGACCACAACTTCACGCAGACCATGTACGACAACCTGTCGTACCTGTACCTGCCCGGCGTGCCGTTCAACAGCTTCTCCTACGACAACCCGCAGGTGAACCAGCTGCACAAGGAGGCGCTGTCGGCCGCCCTGGTGGCCGAATACCGCCCCGGCACGCCGCTCGGATGGCACCGCGACGTGCCCGACTACGAGATCGTCGTGGGCGTGTCGCTGGGTGCGTGGGCGCGCATGAAGCTGCGGCCCTACCCGCCGGTGCAGCCCCGCAAGTCAGACGTGGTCACACTCGACCTGGCGCCTCGCTCGGCCTACGTGATTCGCGGTGTGGCCCGCTGGGGCTGGCAGCACAGCATCGCGCCGACGGCGGCGCTTCGCCACTCCATCACATTGCGCACCCGCCGAGCCGCGCTCACGCGCTGAAGCGCAGCGTGGTGTCGTGCTTCTTTTCCCACGCCTCCTGATCGGCGATGCACCGCTTGGCGATGGGCTGGGCGAGCAGCCGCTCGAACGCGATGGGCTGACCGCAGTCCACGCATTCGCCGTAGCGGCCATCGGCCATGCGGGCGCGCGCCTCGGCGATCTCAGCAAGCTCCTCCTGGTCGCGCAGCAACTCCACGTGCTCGATGCCGGTGCTAAAGCGCTGCTCGCCCAGCTCGCCGAGATCATCAACCTGCGGGCCCAGCGCGCTCGGGCGATTGGCCGCCTCTTCCTTGGCCGTGCGCACGCGGGTTCGCAATTCGGCTTCCCGGTCGACGAGCCGGGTCTGGATCTGCTGCAGTTGCGCGGCGCTCAGCTCTGACATCGTGTGCTCCATCGGTTCATGCAGCCACGCCACGCCTCGGCGAGACCGCTGCCTACCGGGATGGTGGGCAATACGCATGCCCATGCCGCCGGGCGAGCCGACGCGCATCGGCCCAGGCACGGCCGTTGCTGACCCTGGCGCAAAGCCGCCTCACCCAGCGGCGCCGGGCACATCCCATGGACGACGTCCCTCCCGGCGGCAGCCGCGCCGCTGGCGCGCCAAACAGGCGCAGGCTGCTTCGATGGCTGCTGCTCGCAGCGACCCTCGCCACACTCGCGGCACTTGCCGGCGCCGCGGCTTTCATGGCTCGCGTGTGGCCTACCGCGCCGGGGCTGCCTGAGTTGCGCGAGTTGCAGGCAGCCCAGCCAACCGTGCTGCTGTCGGCGGACGGCAAGGTGCTGACGAGCTTCGTGCGTGCCCAGCGGGAGCCTGTGCCGTTGGACAAGGTGTCGCCGCACGTGGTGAGGGCTTTGCTCGCTACCGAGGACCAGCGGTTCCACGAACACCGCGGCATCGACCCGCGCCGCGCCGTCGGGGCGCTGCTTCACACGCTGGCGGGCGACACGCAGGGCGGCTCCACACTCACCCAGCAGCTGGCGCGCAATCTCTTTCCCGAGGAGATCGGCCGCGCGCGCACCCTCACGCGAAAAGTCCGCGAAGTCATCACCGCAATGCGCATCGAGCGCGCCTACACCAAGAACGAGATCCTGCAGAGCTACCTCAACAGTGTGCCCTTCCTCTACAACGTCGTCGGTATCGAGATGGCCGCGCGCACCTACTACGACAAGCCCGCCATTGCGCTCGACGTGCTCGAGAGCGCCACGCTCATTGGCATGCTCAAGGGCACGCGCTACTACAACCCTGTGCTCAACCCAGAGCGCGCCCGGGCGCGTCGCAACGTGGTGCTGGCGCAAATGGTGCGGCAACGCGTGCTGACCCAGGCTGAATTCGAGCAGCTGCGCGACCAACCGCTGACGGTGGGTCTGCACCGGCCTGCCGAGCCGCTGGGCCCCGCGCCGCATTTCGCGGTGCAGGCGCGCCGCTGGCTCGTTGCCTGGGCTGAGCAGCACGGCCACGACCTCTACCGTGACGGCCTCATCGTGCACACCACCATCGACACGCGGCTGCAGGAGGCGGCGCTGCGCGCGGTCGAGAAGCAGGCGGATGCACTGCAAGCCGTGGCCGACGTGGAGTGGAGCGCCCGGCCGCTGCGCGTGGCCTCCGCGTCGCCCGAGGCTTATGTGCGGGCCCGGGTGAAGGCCGAGCCCTTCGCGCACTTCTGGTCCAGCCAGCGTGGGCTGGTCAACCAGTGGGTTCGTGAGTCGCCGCGTTTTCGCCAGGCCCTTGCCAGACACGGCAGCGAGGTGGCCGCCGTGCGCGCGCTGCTCGACGACGAGGCCTTCATGGCCCAGCTCAAGCGCGACAAGACCCGGCTGGAAACGAGCCTGGTGGCCATCGATCCCACCACCGGCCAGGTAAAGGCGTGGGTGGGCAGCCGCGACTTCGCGGTCGATCAGTACGACCACGTCGCGCAGGCCGCACGCCAACCCGGCTCCACCTTCAAGCCTATCGTCTACGGCGCGGCGCTCGAAGCCGGCTTCACGCAGGACCGCATCTACTGGGACGACCCGGTGGAGATCCCGCTGACCGACGGCAGCGTGTGGCGCCCCAGCGATATGTCGGGCGCGACCGGCATGCCCATGACGCTGCGCGACGGCCTGGTCTTCTCGAAAAACACCATCACCGCGCAGCTGGCGCAGGAAGTGGGTGTGCAGCCGATCGTGTCGCTGGCGCGCGCGCTCGGCATCGAGCAGAGCCGGCTCGACCCTGTGCCCTCGCTCGCACTGGGCACCAGCCCGGTGAGCCTGCTCGAAATGGCGAGTGCCTACGCCACGATTGCCGAGCAGGGCCAGTACCGCAAGCCGGTGAGCATCGCGCGCATCACCGACCGCCACGGCCGGGTGCTGGCCGAGTTCGGCGGCGAAACACGCCGGGCCATGTCGCCCGATGCGGCGCTGGATCTCATCGACATGATGCGAGGCGTGGTGCAGCAAGGCACGGGCACGCAGGTCCGCTCGCGCTTCCGGCTCGCCGGCGATCTGGCCGGCAAGACGGGCACGTCGCAGAACAATGCCGATGGCTGGTTCATCCTCATGCATCCCCAGCTGGTGACTGCCGCCTGGGTGGGCTTCAATGACTCGCGCGTCACCATGCGCAGCGACCACTGGGGGCAAGGCGGCCACAACGCCGTGCTGCTGGTGGGCGAGTTCTTCAAAAACGCGCTGAAACAAGGCCACGTCGACGGCAAGGCCAGCTTCCCGCCGCCTCCGCATCCGGCGCCCCCGCCGCTGTCGTGGTTCGCCGAGGGCGAAAGCCTGCTGCAGCGCGAGCCGCCTGGGGCGATACACGCCGACGATGCAGCCGTGCGGCAGAACACGCAGGGCATCGTCATCGGCGACAAGGCCAGCATCGCCACCAGCCGGCGCGCCGATGCGCCGCCGAAGAGCGCCCAGGAACTGGAGCAGGCTTTGCGGCGCATGGGGCGCGACCCGGTCACCGGCGTGCCCGAAGGGCTTCAGGATGCCGGGCGCGGCGTGGAAGATGCGGCAGCGGGGACGAAGCGGTAGGGTCTCTGCGTCGTTCCGTTTCAGAGAGTCGAAGCCAGGTCGCGTGGTGCAGGCCCTTCGACAAGCTCAGGGCGAACGGAGCGGGTGGCCTCGTCGGATGGGATGGATCCCCACCGTCGTTCCACGCAAACGCCGTTCGGGCTGAGCTTGTCGAAGCCGCGCACCAACCGCGCACTGCCCACCACTCACACCGACCCTAAAAGCTACCGAACGGGCTTAACCCACCCCGTTCGGGCTGAGCCTGTCGAAGCCGCGTATCAACCGCTCACTACCGACCACCCACACCGACCCTAAAACGACCGCTCGGGCTGCGCCTGTCGAAGCCCCCTCCAAACCGGCAAGACTGCGCGCACCATGCCACCGCGTGCCGCCTACCGCCGCGTGCCTGCCCAATCAGGCGATCCAATCGAACCCCATGCGGCACTTTCTCACCCTCCTGCTCTCTTTTCTCGCGTTCACGGCGCCGCGCGCCGCGGAGCTCACCGACCTGGAAATGCGCTGGCTCAAGGCCGGCGCGCCCGTGCTCGCCTACGCGCGCGAGCAGCGGCTCCCGCTCGACGTGGTGGTCGAGCCGCAGTCCCGCCCGGGAGATGCACCGCTCGCCATGGGCTTCCTAGAGGGCCGGTGCAAGCTCGTGCTCGCGATGCGAGGCAACCCCGAGGGCGAAGCCACGCTCGAGCGCATCGAGCCCGCCCTGCTGCAGCCGGTGCTCGAAGCCATGTTCGCGCACGAGCTGGGCCACTGCTGGCGCTACGTGCATGGCGCCTGGCACACGCTGCCGGCCGGATTCGTCGACTCCACCGACGACGGCCGGCTCGACCAGGAGCTGGCACGGCTGGTGCGCGACATGCGAGAGACCCGCCGCGAGGAAGGCTTTGCCGACCTGGTGGGCCTGGCCTGGACACACCTGCGCCACCCCACGCACTACCAGCGCGTGCAGGCCTGGTTCGAGAAGGTGCGCGCCGACGTGCCCATGGCAGGCGCCCACCACGACACCCTCGCGTGGCTGCGGCTCGCACGCTCGCCCGCCGCCTTCGACGCAGTCGGCACACCCTTCGAGCGCGTGGGCTCGCTGTGGCAGCGCGGGTTGCAGTCGGCACCCTGACCGGCCCGTCGACACGACTGAACAAGACCGCGCGGCCACCCCGGCACGCTCGAAGCGGGTAGGGTGGTGGCGTGCCCACCCGAGCCCGCGCTCAGAGTCCCCTCGCGGAAGAGCGAGCCGCCGCTGCGACCGCGCTGCTGGTCATCGACATGATCGGCGAATGGTCCTTTGTCGGCGCACGGCCCCTGCTGTCGCAGGCCGTCGCCATCGCGCCGCGCATCGCGGCACTCAAGGGGCGCTGCCGCGCCGCCGGCGTGCCAGTCATCTACGCCAACGACAACCGCGGCCAATGGCGCTCCGACTTCCGCCAGGTGGTTGAACACGCTCGGGCCGCAGGTGGCGCCGCCGCGCGTATGGCTCAACAGCTGGCACCGCGCGACGACGACTACTTTGTCCTCAAGCCCAAGCATTCGGCCTTCTTCGCCACCCCCATGGAGTTGCTGCTGCAGCACCTGGAGGTGCGCCGCCTGCTGCTCGTCGGCGTGTCCTGCGACCAATGCGTGATGGCCACCGCATCGGACGCCCGCATGCGCGACTACGAAGTGCTGGTGCCCCGCGACTGCGTAGCCTCGCCTTCAGCGGCACGCAACCGCCGCGCCCTTGAGCACCTTCAGCAGGTGATGCAGCTGCGCACCACCGCATCGCCGCGCGTGAGGCTGCTCGACGGCCCGGGCGACAACTAGGAAGCCTCGCTGACCTAGACTGCGCTCATCTGCCGGCCGCGCATCCGCAAAGGACAACCATGGAACGACTGACGACCACCACCGCCCCACAGCCCCGCACCGTGGACGCAGGCCGCGGCGTGAGCTGGTGGGGCGAGGCATGGACGCTGTTCATGCGCAATCCCGGGATGTGGCTGGTGATGGGCGTGCTGCTGATGGTGATCCTGGGCGTGCTGGGGTTCATCCCCGCGCTGGGGCCGCTCATCTCACTGCTGTTCGCCCCGGTGTTCGCCGGCGCCTGGCTGATGGCCGCCCGCAAGCTCGAAAGCGGTGGCGAACTGGAAGTGGGCGACTTGTTCGCCATCTTCAAGGACAAGGACAGGCTCACGCCGCTGCTCGTCCTGGGGGCGCTGCTGCTGGCCGCCATGCTTGTGGTCGGCATCATCGTCGGCACGCTTAGCATGGGTGCCGGCATGGGCGCCATGATGGGCATGGGCGGCAGTGGGCCGCCCAATATCGGCTCCGTTGCGGCCGCCATGGGCGTGGGCATGCTCGCCATGGTGCTGTTCATGGCGATGGGCGTGGCGGTGGGGCTGGCCATGTGGTTCGCCCCGGCCCTCGTCGTGTTCCACCAGGCGGCACCGCTCGACGCACTCAAGGCCAGCCTGTCGGCCAGCCTCAAGAACGCCGTGGCCATGGTGTTGTATGGCGTGCTTTATCTCGTCGCCGCCATGCTGGCCTCGATCCCCCTGGGTCTTGGCTGGATCGTGTTGTTTCCGCTGGTGCTGCTGTCGATGTACGTCTCGTACATCGATGTCTTCGGCAGCCCGGCCCGGTCAGCCGGTGATGATCAGCTGGTTGTCGACTGACTTCACGCCTTTGATGCCCTGAGCCAGCTGGTCGGCCTTGCGCCGCAGGGCCAAGGTCTTCACCTCGCCCTTCAGCCGCACCGCGCCCTGGTTCGTGTCGACGTTGATCTTCAAGGCGCTCAAGTCCGGGTCGGCCGCCAACTTGGCTTTGATCTGAGCCGTGATGGTGGCGTCGTCCACCACCTCACCGGCGGTTCGCTGGCTGCCGTATCCCTGCTGTCCGGCTCCGGCTCCCTGTCCCGATGAATCACCACCGGCCATGCCGGCACAACCGGCAAGAAACGCGGCGGACACCACGACGACAAGCGTGCTCCTCATGGGCTGACTCCTTCCATTGGTTGCTTGGCTTCGATACTGCGCAGCCATGATCCCTTAAGCGGGCCGCCATGGCGAATGCAGCCGACAAAGGCCGGCTGCCCGCATGGATGCCCGCCGTGCCTGAACGCACAGAGCGGGACAGGGCGGATCCGGGGCCCGCGTGCGGTGTCCGTACCATCGCTAGTTTCCCCATCGCCCTGCCCACCGCCGGCATGAACACCCTCGTCTCCCTGACCGCCGCCACTGCCGGCTTCGAATCGGCTCGCCGCGTCGACATCCTTCCGCAAGGCCACCGCAGCCGCGCTCTGCACGGCCACAGCTTCCACGCCACCGTCTTCGCCGAGCTGCCACGCGGCTGGAACAGCCATCCTGGCGGCGAAGTCGATGCGCTTCGACAGCAGCTGCAGGCCTGCATCGCCCCGCTCGACTACGCCTGCCTCAACGACCACCTGGACACGCCCACCGACGAGAACCTGGCCCGCTGGATCCACCAGCGTCTGGACGTTCCGCACATCGCCCGCGTGGGCGTCCAGAGTACGGCCACGCAAGGCGTGGATCTCGATCGCGACGGCATGGCGCACCTGTGGCGGCGCTTCCGATTCCAATCGGCCCATCGTCTGCCGAACGTGCCGCTTGGCCACAAGTGCGGACGCATGCACGGCCACGGCTTCGAGGCCATCGTCCACGCGAACCAGGACCTCGGTTCACGGCCCATCAGCATCGATTACGACCGGCTCGACGAGCTGTGGGCACCCCTGCATGCGCAGCTCAACTACCGTTGCCTCAACGACATCGAAGGCCTCGACAACCCCACCAGCGAACTCATTGCGGCCTGGATCTGGCAACGCCTGAAGCCGCAGTTGCCGGAGCTCTCATGGGTCACCGTGTACGAGACCGGATCGTGCGGCGCCAACTTCGACGGGAGCGAATACCGCATCTGGAAGGAGTTCACCCTCGACAGTGCGGTGTCGCTACGCGAGGCGCCCGCCGGGGACCCGAGGGCCGGCCTGCACGGCCACACCTATACGCTTCGTTTGCACCTGAGCGCACCGCTCGACACCGTGATGGGCTGGACGCTCGACTTCGGCGACGTGAAGGAGATCTTCGATCCCATCTTCAAGTCCATCGATCACCACCCGCTGCTCCAGATCGACGGCATCACCGATGGCGACACCGCCAGCATCGCGCGATGGGTGCTGAAGAAAGCCGGCGCCCATCTGCCCGGCCTGGCGCGCGTGGATCTCTACGAGACACCCGGCTGCGGCTCGCTGCTGTCCTCGGGGATTGGCGCACCGATCATGCCGGTCTGATGCCATGACCTATTCCATCAAAGAGATCTTCTACACGCTGCAAGGCGAAGGGCTGCGTGCGGGGCGGCCCGCGGTCTTCTGTCGCTTCGCCGGCTGCAACCTGTGGAGCGGACGCGAGGAAGACCGCTCCCAGGCCGTGTGCCGGTTCTGCGACACCGACTTCGTTGGCACCGATGGCACGCTAGGCGGCAAGTTCGCTCATGCACAGCATCTCGCCCATGCCATCGTGGCTCAGTGGCCAGCCGGCCAGGACCACCGCTACGTCGTGCTTACCGGCGGCGAACCCCTGCTGCAGGTCGACACGCCGCTGCTAAACGCGCTGCATGCAGAAGGCTTCGAGATCGCCGTCGAGACAAACGGATCCGTACCGGCACCCGAGGGCATCGACTGGGTTTGCGTGAGTCCCAAGGCCGGCGCACCCTGGGTGCAGACACGCGGACATGAACTGAAGCTGGTCTACCCGCAACCGGGCTTGATGCCTGAAACCGTGGGAGAAGAACTGAACTTCGAGCACTACCTGCTGCAGCCCATGGACGGCCCGCAGCAAGCGGCGAATACGCGCGCCGCCATTGCCTACTGCCAAGCGAACCCGCGATGGCGGCTGTCGGTGCAGACGCACAAGCTACTGGGGATCCGCTGAGGGCGTTTCCACCCAGCGGAAGATCCGACAACCTCGGCGCGCATCCTCGTGCCGTCGTCACACGTCGATATTCGCCGCCCTCAGCGCATTGCTCTCGATGAAATCACGCCGGGGCTCCACTTCATCGCCCATCAACATGGTGAACACCCGGTCGGCCTCGATCGCGTCGTCGATCTGCACCTTCAGCAGCCGCCGCACACCGGGGTCCATGGTCGTCTCCCATAGCTGTCCGGGGTTCATCTCCCCCAGGCCCTTGTAGCGCTGCCGACCGACCGATGCTTCGGCTTGCTGCATCAGCCAAGCCATGGCCTGCCGGAAATCGGCTACCTTGGTTTCCTTCTGCCGCTCGCCCTCGCCTCGGCGCACCACGGCGTCGGGGCCCACCAGGCCCTTGAACATCTTGCCGGCGGTGGCCAGCGCCTCGTAGTCGGCACCGTGCACGAAGTCGGCGCTGATCACGCTGCTCTTCACGTTGCCGTGATGCATGCGGCTCACGCGCAGGATGTGCTTGTCCAGGCGAGCGTCGTACTCGGCCGTCACTTCCGCGTCGTGCAGCGCAGCCTTCAGTGCGGAAGCGGAGGTCTCGGCCGCTTCCAGCGTGTCGAGGTTGATCTCCAGGCCGTTGGCCAGTACGCGCAGTGCCTCCACATCCATCCAGTTGGCCAGGCGCTCCACCACGTTGTTGGCCAGCACGTATTGCCGCGCCAGTGCTTCCAGCGCATCGCCTTGCAGCAGCGCGGCACCGGGAACGCCGGTATCGAGCTGCGCGTCCCTCAGCGCCACACGCATGAGGTAGGCGTCGAGCTCGTGGCCATCCTTCAGGTACTGCTCATCCTTGCCGTGCTTCACCTTGTACAGCGGCGGCTGTGCAATGTAGATGTGGCCGCGCTCCACCAGCTCAGGCATTTGCCGGTAGAAAAAGGTGAGCAGAAGGGTGCGGATGTGCGCGCCGTCCACGTCGGCGTCGGTCATGATGATGATGCGGTGGTAGCGCAGCTTGTCGGGGTTGAACTCGTCCTTGCCGATGCTGGTGCCCAGCGCGGTGATCAGCGTCAGGATCTCGTTGCTGGTCAAGAGCTTCTCGAAGCGCGCCTTCTCCACGTTGAGGATCTTGCCGCGCAGCGGCAAGATCGCCTGGAACTTGCGATCACGGCCTTGCTTGGCCGAGCCGCCTGCGGAGTCGCCCTCCACGATGTAGATCTCGCACAGCGCCGGGTCTTTCTCCTGGCAGTCGGCCAGCTTGCCGGGCAGCCCCATGCCGTCGAGCACACCCTTGCGGCGTGTCATCTCGCGCGCCTTGCGGGCAGCCTCTCGCGCACGCGCAGCCTCGACGATCTTGCCGCAGATGATCTTGGCGTCCTGCGGGTTCTCCAGCAGGTAGTCGGTGAGCGCCTTGCTGACCACCTCTTCCACCGGCCCGCGCACTTCGCTTGACACGAGCTTGTCCTTGGTCTGGCTGCTGAACTTTGGCTCGGGGACCTTCACGCTGAGCACGCAGCACAGGCCCTCACGCATGTCGTCGCCGCTCACCTCGACCTTGGCCTTCTTGGCCAGTTCGTTGTCCTCGATGTACTTGTTGATCACCCGCGTCATCGCCGCACGCAGACCCGTGAGATGGGTGCCGCCGTCGCGCTGCGGGATGTTGTTGGTGAAGCACAGCACGTTCTCGGAGTAGCCGTCGTTCCACTGCATGGCCACTTCGGACGTGATGGTGGTGCTCTGCTCGCTCACCTTCTCGCCGACGGCGTGGAACACCGTCGAGTGCAGCACCTTCTTGCCAGTGTTGATGAACTCGACGAAGCCCTTGACGCCGCCGGCGAAAGCGAAGTTGTCTTCCTTGTTGTTGCGCTCGTCGACCAGGCGAATCTTCACGCCGTTGTTCAGGAACGAGAGTTCACGAAGCCTCTTCGAGAGGATGTCGTAGTGGAAATCGACGTTCGAAAAGATCTCGTCGTCCGGCAGGAAATGCACCTCGGTACCGCGCTTCTCGGTCTCGCCGATGACTTTCATCGGGCTCACCTCGTAGCCGTCGCGCATCTCGACCACGCGGTCCTGCGGGACGCCCTTTTTGAACTCGATGAAGTGCGACTTGCCATCGCGCCGCACCGTGAGCCGCAGCCACTTCGACAGCCCGTTCACGCACGACACACCCACGCCGTGCAAGCCGCCCGAGACCTTGTAGCTGTTCTGGTTGAACTTGCCACCCGCATGCAGCTCGGTGAGCGCGATCTCGGCGGCGCTGCGCTTGGGCTCGTGCTTGTCGTCCATCTTCACACCGGTCGGAATGCCACGGCCGTTATCGATGACCGAGATGGAGTTGTCGGTGTGGATGGTGACGACGATGTCGTCGCAGTGGCCGGCCAGCGCCTCGTCAATGGAGTTGTCCACCACCTCGAACACCAGGTGATGCAAGCCCGTGCCGTCGGACGTGTCGCCGATGTACATGCCGGGGCGCTTGCGCACCGCCTCCAGGCCTTCCAGGATCTGGATGCTGCCCTCTCCGTAGGCATCGGGCACGGGGCCCACAGCAGCGGCCTCGGAAGCCTTGTCGCCGAGCTTCTTGGAGTCGTCGGAGGAGGGAATCTGCGCTTGGGTCATGGCGGGTCGGTTCTGGTTGGGGCCCGAGGCCATCGCATCGGGTTCCCTGGGGGAAAAGAACGCAAGCGGGCCCCAGGCCCGCTTGATGCATCGATCGGGCGTGGCCTCAGATGCGCATCGGCATCACGACGTACTTGAAACCAGCCTGTTCGGGCACGGTGATCAGGGCGCTGGAATTGGTGTCCTGAAGTTCGATCTTGATCATCTCCTGGTCCATGTTGGCCAGCGCGTCCATCAGGTAGGTGACGTTGAAGCCGATCTCGATGGCATCTCCGTCGTAGTCGACCTCGAGTTCCTCCTTGGCCTCTTCCTGCTCTGCGTTGCTGGAGGCGATGCGCAGGCTGCCCGGTTCGAGGTTGACGCGCACGCCCTTGAACTTGTCGCTGGTGAGAATGGCTGCGCGCTGCAAGCTGGCCAGCAGCGGCGCGCGGCCCAGCGTCACATGGTTCTTGTGGTTCCTCGGGATGACTCGGTTGTAGTCGGGGAACTTGCCTTCCACCAGCTTGGTGACGAATTCCATGCCGGAGAACGAGAACTTGGCCTGGTTGCCTGCAAAGCGCATCTCGATGTGGCCGTCGCCGGCGTCCTTGTCATCCTTGAGCAACCGCTGCAGTTCGAGCACCGTCTTGCGCGGCAGGATGACTTCCTGCTTGGGGATCTCCACGTCGAGCGTGGCCTGCGCCAAAGCAAGGCGATGGCCATCGGTGGCGACAAGCGTCAGGCTCTTCCCCTCGGCCACGAACAGGATGCCGTTCAGGTAGTAGCGGATGTCGTGCACCGCCATCGCGAAATGCACCTGGTTGATGAGGTGCTTGAGCGTCTTCTGCGGCACGCCGAACACCGGGCCGAAGTCCGCGGCCTCCTGCACCAGCGGGAAGTCGTCCGCCGGCATGGTCTGCAGCGTGAAGCGGCTCTTGCCGCCTTGCAGCGTGAGCTTGCTCTGGGCGGTGCTGAGCGTCACGGACTGCTCAGCGGGCAGGGCACGCAGGATGTCGATGAGCTTGCGAGCACCCACGGTGGCGGCGAAGCTGCCGTCATCGCCGTCGAACTCGGTGCTGGTGCGAACCTGGATCTCCAGGTCGGAAGTGGTGAACTCGATCTGGCCGCCGTTCTTGCGGACCAGCACATTGGCCAGGATGGGCAGCGTATGGCGCCGCTCGACGATTCCCGACACCGCCTGCAGGGTGTTCAGCAGTTTTTCCTGCGCTGCCTTCAAGACAATCATTTGAACCTCTTGAAATGGTCGTTCTAGTAGGAGTGGCGCTCAACTGTGGAGAACGCCATTTTCCCTTTTTCTGTCAACTATTTACGTCCCGGCGAACCCTGTGGGCGGAGCACCGTGAAGCGCGGGAGCGTTGTGCAACAACTTCGCGCCGGCCGGCCGGCCTGGGGATATCCCTGCGCTTGTTAGAGAGTTGTCCCCAGCGTTTGAAGCCCGAGGAATCAGGTGGACGCGGCTCATCCCTTGAGGGTCTGTTCGAGCACGTGAAGCTGCTGGTTGAGCTCCGTGTTCTTCTGGCGCTCGGCGCCGATCTTGCGCACTGCATGCAGCACCGTGGTGTGGTCACGCCCGCCAAAGAGCTCACCGATCTCGGGCAGGCTCTTTTGCGTCATCTCCTTGGCCAGATACATGGCGATCTGGCGCGGCCGGGCGATGCTCGCCGGCCGCTTCTTGGAATACATGTCGGCGACCTTGATCTTGTAGAAGTCCGCCACGGTCTTCTGGATGTTCTCCACGCCGATCTGCCGGTTCTGGATGGACAGCAAGTCCTTGAGCGCCTCGCGCGCGAGCTGGATGTTGACGTCCTTGTGCGAGAAGCGCGAATAGGCCAGCACCTTGCGCAAGGCGCCCTCGAGCTCGCGAACGTTGGCCCGCACGTTCTTTGCCACGAAGAACGCCACGTCTTCGGGCATGCTGGCGCCCTCGGCCTCGGCCTTGCGCATCAGGATGGCCACGCGCATCTCCAGCTCTGGTGGCTCGATGGCCACCGTGAGCCCGGCATCGAAGCGCGAAGTCAGGCGTTCGTCGATGTCGGCCAGCCCCTTGGGGTAGGTGTCGCTGGTCATGATGATGTGCGCACGCTTGGCCAGCAGCGCCTCGAACGCGTTGAAGAACTCCTCCTGGGTGCGCTCCTTGCCGGCGAAGAACTGTACGTCGTCGATCAGCAGCAGGTCGAGCGAGTGGTACTTGGCCTTCAACTCGTCGAAGGTCTTGCGCTGGTAGTTCTTCACCACGTCGGTGATGAACTGCTCGGCATGCAGATAAAGGATGCGCGCATCGGGCCGGTCGGCCAGCAAAGCGTTGCCCACGGCATGGATGAGATGGGTTTTGCCCAGGCCCACGCCGCCGTAGATGAACAGGGGGTTGTACATCTGCCCTGGCGCGCCGGCCACATGGAGCGCGGCGGTGCGCGCCATCTGGTTCGCGCGGCCGGGCACCAGGGTGTCGAAGGTCAGGCTGGCATTGAGCCGGTGGCGCGCCACTTCGCGGACGGCCGGCGGCGAAGCCGGTACGGCCGCCAGCAAGGGCACGCCGATAGGCAAGGGTCGAGCTGCGGCGACGGCGCCCAGCGGATACGTGGCGGCATTGGCCGCCGGCCGGTCGGCGCCTTCCCGGGGCGCCAGTGCAATCTCCAGGCGAACCCGTTTGCCAGCCAGTTCGGTGAGCACCGCTTCGATGCGGCCGGCGTACTGGTTGCGGATCCAGTCCAGCTTGAACCGGTTCGGCACCCGCACCGTCACCACCGCGTCGCCCGGGCCGCCATCGGCAACGTCGGCGGCAGGGAGCGGGCGTATCCAGGTGTTGAATTGTTGTTCGGGCAGCTCGGCAGCGAGTCGCTCGCAGCCGCGCTGCCAGAGGTCAGCGCTCATATTGTGGAAAACTCTCTTTGGAGCGGCGGCATTGTACGTCCCGCGGTGCGCTCGGGAAGGCGGTTATCCACAGTTTTGCCCGCCGCGTCAATGCCCACCTGGCGCGCTAGGACGGTGCCGGGTCTTTGACTGGAGGATGCCTATTTGCTGTAATAGTGGGTTTCCCGAAACGGGCGCTCGCCCGTGAAGGCCGCTTACTTTCTCAGCGGGCGCTCCAGCCGCTCCAGCAGGAACCATCATGAAACGTACCTACCAAGCTTCCAAAGTCCGCCGCGCCCGCACTCACGGTTTCCTCGTTCGCATGAAAACACGAGGCGGACGCGCGGTCATCAATGCACGGCGCGCCAAGGGCCGCAAGCGCCTGTCCGTCTGATCGGCGTAGCGCCACCGATCCACGTGCGCGCCGAGCTAGCTTCGTGATCGGCCGCCTCGTGCGTTCTTCCGACTTCGAGCGCGTGCTTGCCGCACCGGCCAGGGCTCGCAGTGTGCACTTTGCAGTGCACCATTTGGCCGCCCGGCCCAGCGTTCCACGCAGAGCGGCTGTCCACGGCTCATCCACGGAGTTGTCCACAGCCGACCTTTCCGGTACCGACACCCCTGTGGATGGATTGATCGACCAACTCTGGCTAGGGAGTGTCGTACCGCGCCGTCACGCACGGCGGTCGGTGACCCGGTCGCTGCTCAAGCGCCAGATTCGCGCCGTCGTGGGTCGCCAGCCAGGCCTGCCCGGCGGGCTCTGGGTGGTTCGCCTGCGCGCGCCTTTCGACCGCCTGCAGTTCGTCAGTGCCGCGTCCGAGGCGCTGCGTCGCGCGGCCTGCGCTGAACTCGTGGCCCTGCTTGCCGATGCCGCGCTCGCCGAAGGCGGCGTGCGCGGGCGGCGTCGCGGCTGAACGATTGCATGGTGGCCGTGGGCCCGATTGCTGCCGTGCCGCGCCGCACCCTCATAGCGTGGGTGCGTTTCTACCGTTTCTGGCTGAGCCCGTGGCTGGGCGGCAGTTGCCGCTTTGAGCCCACCTGCTCTGCCTACGCGCTCGAGGCCCTGGGACAGCATGGAGCTGCGGCGGGCAGCTACCTAGCGCTGGCCCGCCTGCTTCGGTGTGCACCCTGGTGCCAGGGCGGCCATGATCCCGTACCCGCCGTGGCGCCTCGTTTGTTCACGCGATGGACGGGTGCGGTGACGGCTGGCGTGACTAAAACTTCCACCTCTTCTCGCGACCACCACACGACATGACCGACATGCGCCGCACCCTGCTGTGGGGTGTCTTCCTCGTTTCGATCTTCCTGCTGTACGACGCGTGGAACAAACACACGGGCCGTCCGTCCGTGTTCGACCCGCCCGCGCGGCAAGCACAGGTGAACTCGCCCGCGGCTAACGCCAACGGTACGCCGCCAACCGGGGCGGTGCCCGCGCCGGCCACTGCCCCGGCCGCGAATGGACCCGGTGCGCTGCCGCAATCTGCGGCCGTTGCCCCCGCTGCGCAGACGGTGGAGATCACCACTGATCGGCTGAAGTTGACCTTCAGCACGCAGGGCGGCGACCTGGTGCGCGCCGAACTGCTCGGGCACATTGACCAGAACGATCCGAAGAAGAACGTGGTGCTGTTCGACCAGTCCCGAGAGCGGGTGTACAAGGCGCAGACCGGCCTGGTTCCTTCTCAGGGCGGCAGTCTGCCGAACCATCTGACCGCGATGGCACTCCTTCCGGGCGAACGCGCACTTGCCCCGAATGCGAATGAATTGCTCGTCAAGTTTGAGTCGCCGGTGGTGAGCGGTGCCAAGCTGGTCAAGACCTATACCTTGCGCCGCGGCGACTACATCATCGGCGTGCGCCACGAGATCGTGAACACCTCGGGGACGCCGATTCAGCCGCAGCTCTACCTGCAACTGGTGCGTGACGGCAACCCCCCGCCCGGCGAGTCGTCGCTGTACTTCACTTTCACTGGGCCGGCCGTTTACACCGACGCGTCTAAGTTCACGAAGGTCGAGTTCAACGACATCGAGAAGCGCCGCGAGGGGGTCAAGCCGGATCACGACCTAAGTGCCGACAACGGCTGGGTCGCGATGGTGCAGCACTATTTCGCTTCGGCCTGGCTGCTCGGGGCGGGCAGCGACGAGCGGCGCCCACGTGAGTTCTTTACGCGCAAGGTCGATGCCAATCTCTATTCGGTGGGCATGCTCGTGCCGCTCGGCGTGGTGGAGCCGGGTGCTACCAAGGCCGTCGATGCACGGTTGTTCGTCGGTCCCCAGGAAGAAGAAAAGCTCGAGAAGATTGCCCCCGGACTGGATCTGGTGAAGGATTACGGATGGTTCACCATCCTCGCCAAGCCCCTCTTCTGGCTGCTCCATCAGCTGTACAAGCTGATCGGCAACTGGGGCTGGGCCATCGTCGCGCTGGTGGTTCTCCTGAAGATTGCCTTCTACTGGCTCAACGCGAGCGCCTACCGTTCCATGGCCAAGATGAAGGCCATCAACCCACGAGTCATGGAGCTCCGCGAGCGCTACAAGGACAAGCCGCAGCAAATGCAGCAGGAGATGATGCGCATCTACCGCGAGGAGAAGGTCAACCCGCTGGGTGGCTGCCTGCCCATCTTCGCGCAGATGCCGTTCTTCATCGCGCTGTACTGGGTGCTGCTTTCCACGGTGGAGATGCGGCATGCGCCGTGGGTCGGCTGGATCACCGATCTCTCCGCCATTGATCCCTACTTCATCTTGCCGCTGCTGATGACGGCCAGCCAGATGTTCCAGACTTGGCTCAACCCGCGTCCGCCCGATCCCGTCCAGGCGAAGATGATGTGGATCATGCCGCTCGTCTTCAGCGTCATGTTTTTCTTCTTCCCCGCGGGCCTGGTGCTGTACTGGCTGACCAACAACCTCTTGTCGATCGCACAGCAGTACGTGATCAACAAGCGGCTCGGCGTGCTCGGCAAGTAGTCGTGAAGTTGTCCACGCGCCTGATCCTCACGGATCGGCCGGGTGAGGCCGATATCCCGGGCTGCGGGGTTGACGGTCGACCTGCGCTCACGCTTTCTTGACCTTGCCCCGTGAGCGTCGTGCCGGCGCAGTCGATGGAGCGTCGCCACTGGCCCTGTGCTGGTGGGGGCGCTCCCCCCGCGCCCTGCTCCGGGGCACCGATCCCGGTGCAGGGTGCGCGAAAATCACCGCATGTTGCCGCGCCACCATGAGCCCATAGTCGCCCTCGCGACAGCCCCAGGCCGCGGTGCCGTGGGTATCGTGCGCGCTTCCGGGCGCAACCTCGCGCAGCTGATTCACACGGTGTGCGGCCGCGCGCTCACGGCGCGCCACGCCACCTACCTGGCATTTGTCGACGCAGATGGCCAGCCCATCGACCAGGGTTTGGCCATTCACTTTCCGGCGCCCCACTCGTACACCGGAGAAGACGTGCTCGAACTACAAGCCCACGGCGGGCCTGTGGTGCTTCAGCTGCTTCTCGCGCGTTGCCTGGAGGCTGGGTGCGACATGGGGCTCAGGCTGGCCGAGCCCGGCGAGTTCACCGAGCGTGCCTTCCTGAACGACAAACTGGATTTGGCCCAGGCCGAGTCGGTGAGCGACCTCATCGAGGCCAGCACCGAGGCGGCGGCGCGCTCTGCCAGCCGATCGCTGGCAGGAGGCTTTTCCGCCGAGGTGCACGGCTTGCGTGACGGGCTGGTCACGCTGCGCATGCTGTTCGAGGCGACGCTCGACTTCCCGGAAGAGGACATCGACTTCCTCCAGCAGGCCGACGCACGCGGGCAGCTCGACCGTATCGTGGTCGCGCTCGACGCCCTGCTCGACCGCGCGCAACAGGGTGCGTTGCTGCGTGAAGGCATGACGGTGGTCATCGCCGGTCAGCCGAATGTGGGGAAGAGTTCGCTGCTCAACGCGCTGGCCGGCGCTGAACTCGCCATCGTCACCCCCATACCCGGCACGACGCGAGACAAAGTGAGCCAGACGATCCAGATCGAAGGCGTGCCGGTCCACGTGATCGACACCGCGGGCTTGCGCGACACGCACGATGAGGTGGAACGCATCGGCATCGCACGCACCTGGGCTGAGATCGAGGCGGCGGACGCCCTGTTGCTGTTGCACGACCTCACGCGCGTGGAAGATCCCGCTTATGTGGCTGGGGATGCCGCCATTGCTGCGAGGCTGCCATCCGCGCTGGCCTCCACGGGGCGGCTCGTGCACGTCTTCAACAAGGCCGATGCCACGCACGCGCGGCCTGCTGATGCATCGGCCGCTGTGCTTTCAGCCCGAACGGGCGAGGGGCTGGCGCAGTTGCGTGCGCGGCTCTTGGCTCTGGCAGGCTGGCATGCGGTGCCCGAAGGGCTGTTCATTGCCCGTAGCCGGCACGTGCAAGCGCTGCGGCTTACCCGCGAACACCTGGGGCGGGCCCAGGAGCAGGCCGCGGACCGAGACCCTGCGCTCGATCTGGTGGCCGAGGAATTGCGGCTCGCGCAGCAGGCGCTGGGCGTGATTACCGGCGAGTTCACCGCCGACGATTTGTTGGGCGAGATCTTCAGCCGCTTTTGTATCGGCAAGTGAGGATCGGTCTGTCCGTGACAAACGGGCGGCATAGCCCACTCGCGCAGGGCGCCGCGTGATGTTTGCGACATTGTGGGCACGCAAGGCCGCGGTGAATAATCGCCGCTACAGCACTACAAGACCTGACGGAGACCGGGACAGCGGTAGCCGCTTCGGAGGAACCATGGATTTCGACAAGCTGGTGCAGGCGATCCAAACGCTGAACGCCGAAGATGCGCTGCGCGCTCGCCTGACGCAGGACCAGTGGCGCACTATCGCGCCCTACCTCACCCGCCATGACATCCGTGCCGGTGATCTGCTCATCAAGCAGGGCGACACGGACCGCACGATGTATGCGCTCGGCGAGGGCACGCTGCAGGTGTTTGCGACGGGCGGTCAGCCGGGCAGCAGCCGGATCGCCATCCTGCGCGCCGGATCGGTGATCGGTGAGCCGGGGTTGTTCGGCGATGGTCCACGCGCGGCCAACGTGGAGGCGATGACGCCCTGTGTGGTGTGGGCGCTGCGCGGACCGCGGCTGGAGGAGATGTCCCAGCGCCTGCCCGCGCTGGCGCTTGAGCTGGTGCGCGCGGCGGGCGGTGTAATGGCGGCCCGCATGCGGGCCCATCAGGCGCGTCAGGTTCCGTATACCTAAATCTGGGAACTCTTCGGAGTTCACCCCGCACCGAGCAGCTTGCCCTCCGCCAAAGCCAGCGGCTCGGGCAACCCCGAGAGCACCAGCGTGTCGCCTGCCCCCAAGACCATCCCGTCGGCGGGCTTGGTCACCGCGCCCGAGGCACGCCGCAGCGACACGACATCGACGCCCACTGCGTGCAGTGCCTGCTGGCCGAGCGTTTGTCCCACGCAGGTGCCCCCAGGCGGCAGCGTCACGCTGAGCAGGCGTGCCGTGTGCAACTCGTCTACCGTGTCGTCGTCAGCACCGTGGAAGTAGCCACGCAGTAGGCTGTAGCGGGCATCGCGCTGGTCCTGCACCACCCGGATCACGCGCCGCATGGGCACGCCGACCAGGGCCAGCGCGTGGCTCGCGAGCATGAGGGATCCTTCTAGCGCTTCGGGCACCACCTCGGTCGCGCCGGCGGCGCGCAGCTTCTCCAGGTCGGCATCGTCGAGCGTGCGGACGATCACGGGCACCCTGGGCGAATGCGAGTGGACGAGGCTGAGGATCTTCATTGCCGAAGGCGTGTCGCGGTAGGTCACCACCACCGCGCTGGCGCGGGCCAGGCCCGCGGCCATGAGGCTTTGCAGGCGCGCGGCGTCGCCGAACACCACGCTCTGCCCCGCTGCCGCGGCCTGGCGCACGCGGTCCGGGTCGAGATCCAGCGCCATGTACGGGATGTGCTCGCCTTCGAGCACGCGTGCCAGGCTCTGGCCGCTTCGGCCGTAGCCCGCGATGATCACGTGAGCCTCGGTGTTGATGGCGCGCTTGGCGATAGAGGTCATGGCCACTGACTGCATCAGCCAGTCGGTCGACGACAGGCGCATCACGATGCGGTTGCTGTGCATCACGATGAAAGGCGTGGCCAGCATGCTCAGAACCATGCTGGCCAGCACGGGAGAGTGCAGCTCTGGCGGCAGCAGGCCCCGGTCGCTGGTCAGCGCGACCAGGACGAATCCGAACTCGCCCGCCTGGGCAAGGTAGAGACCAGTGCGCAGCGCTACGCCGGTGGCGGCGCCGAACAGACGCGACAGCGCAGCCACTAGGCCGAACTTGAACAGCACAGGCAGCACACTTAGCCCGAGCACCAGAGGCCAGTGCTGCCAGATGGTGGTGCCGTCCAGCTTCATGCCCACCGTGATGAAGAACAGGCCGAGCAGCACATCGTGAAAGGGCCGGATATCGGTCTCCACTTGGTGCTTGTATTCCGTCTCTGCGATAAGCATGCCCGCGATGAAGGCGCCCAGGGCGAGCGACAGGCCGGCATGCTCGGTGAGGTACGCCAGCCCTAGCGTGACGAGCAGCAGGTTCAGCACAAACAGCTCCTCGCTCTTGCGCCGCGCCACCAGCGTGAGCCACCAGCGCATGACGCGCTGGCCGCCCATCAGCAGCAGCGCGAGGAGGCCCGCCGCCTTCAGCAAGGCGATGGCCAACTCGTGCAGCAGCACCTCCCCCGGTGCGCCTAGCGCGGGGATGACCACGAGCAGCGGCACGACGGCGAGGTCCTGGAACAGCAATACGCCCATAACACGCCGGCCGTGTTCGCTTTCCAGTTCCAAGCGCTCGGCCATGAGCTTCACCACGATGGCGGTGCTGCTCATGGCCAACGCACCGCCCAGTGCCACTGCAGTCTGCCAGCTCAGCATCCAAGACCGCCCGGACAGCGCCAGCACCCAGCCGATGAGGGCGTTGCCTGCCACCGTGGCCAGCATGGTCGCGCTCACCTGGCTCAGACCGAGTCCGAACACCAGCCTGCGCATGCTCTTCAGCTTGGGAAGGTTGAACTCCAGCCCGATGACGAACATCAGGAACACGACGCCGAACTCCGCCAAGTAACGCACATTGGCCGAATCGCGCGCAAGCGCCATGGCGTTGGGCCCGATCACCACGCCCACCGCCAGATAACCCAGCATGGGTGGAAGCCTGGAGAGCCGGCACAGCACCACACCTGCCACGGCGGCGACCAGGTACAGCAGGACAACTTCGAGGGTGGAGGCCATGAAGGGGCGAGAAGCGGCAGGGCGCCGACGCGATGCCGTGCCTACAATCGATGGATCCTAATGGACAGCCGGTGTGCGCCGTGACCGCCAAGCTTCAATTCGATCCTGAGCGTGCACTGCAACTCGCTCACCAGACTTTCGACATAGAGGCGCAAGCGCTGCTCGGGCTGAAGCCCCGCCAGGGCGAGAGCTTCGTGCGCGCCGTGGAGGCCATGCTCAGCTGCACCGGCCGCGTGGTCGTAATGGGCATGGGCAAGAGCGGCCACGTCGGCCGCAAGATCGCCGCCACACTCGCCTCGACGGGCACGCCCGCGATGTTTGTGCACCCAGCCGAGGCCAGCCACGGCGACCTCGGCATGGTGACGCCCGTCGACGTAGTTCTCGCCATCTCCAACTCCGGCGAGGTCGACGAGTTGGCGGTCATCCTGCCTGCGCTCAAGCGGGTCGGCGTGGTGCTCGTGGCCATGACGGGCCGCGTCGAATCGACGCTGGCGCGGCATGCGCACGTTGTTCTGAACAGTGCGGTCGACGTCGAGGCCTGTCCCATGAACCTTGCGCCAACGGCAAGTACGACCGCGCAGATGGCGTTGGGCGATGCCCTCGCGGTGGCGCTGCTCGACGCACGCGGCTTTCGCGAGGCCGACTTCGCGCGCTCGCATCCAGGTGGAGCGCTCGGCCGCAAGCTGCTTACCCATGTGCGCGATGTCATGCGCACCGGCGACGCGGTGCCGCACGTGCTACCCGATGCGCCCTTCACCGCCATGATGCGCGAGATGACGCGCAAGGGCCTGGGCGCCACGGCGATTGCCGATGCGCAGCGCCGCGTTTTGGGCATCTTCACCGACGGCGATCTGCGCCGCCTCATCGAACAAGGTTTGGACTTGCGGGGCCTGGCGGCGCGTGACGTGATGCATCCCAACCCCCGCCTCGTGCGCGAGGACAAGCTGGCTGTTGACGCGGCCGACATGATGGAGCAGTACCGCATCACCAGCGTGCTGGTGGTCGACGCCCAGGGCGTGCTGGTCGGGGCGCTCAACTCCAACGACCTGATGCGCGCCAAGGTGATCTGATGGCCGAGCCCATCGTTCCGGCCCTTTCGTTTGCGCCCGAACTGCTGCTGAAGGCACAAGGTACTGGCGAAGGCATCCGCGCAGCGGTGTTCGATGTCGATGGGGTGCTCACTGATGGACGCATCTATATCAGCGAGCGCGGGGAGGAGTTCAAGGCATTCAGCACGCTGGATGGTCACGGACTCAAGCTGCTGGCGCGAGGCGGCATCGTGCCGATCGTCATCACTGGCCGCGACTCGCCGGCGGTGCGCCGCCGAGTTGCCGACTTGGGCATCACGCATTCAGTGTTCGGGGCGCACGACAAGCTGGCCACGGCCACGCAGCTCATGCAGTCGCTGCAACTGGGATGGGACGCGGTGGCCGTCATGGGTGACGACTGGCCTGACCTTCCGCTCATGACCCGCGCCGCCTTTGCGTGCGCGCCGGTCAACGCCCATGCGGAGGCGCGAGCTGTAGCGCACCATGTGACGGCAGCCGCCGGCGGCCATGGCGCGGCGCGCGAATGCTGCGACCTGCTGCTCACGGCTGCCGGCCGCTACGCCAGCCTGCTGCACAGCCACCTCGTCACCCTGGACGACGGCGCATGAGAGGCACTTCACGGTGGCCCGTGAAGGCGCGCTCCACCAGACACTGCGCCTCCCCGCCCGGCGCAAGGCACCGTCGGTGAGCACGGCGGGCTCGCTACCGCGGCCACCGTGGACCGCGCGGCTCATCGAGCAGACGGTGTCGTATCTGCCGCTGGCGTTAATGGCCCTGCTCGCGCTGGCCACTTGGTGGTTGGTCAAGAACACGCCGGTGCTCGACGAAGAGCGGACTGCCGCGCCGCCACGCCACGAGCCGGACTACACCATGACCGGGTTCATGGTGCGCCGCTTCGCATCTGATGGCTCGCTTCGGGGGCAGATCGAGGGCGACGTGTTGCGCCATTACCCGGATACCGACACGCTGGAGATCGACAACGTTCGCATTCGAGCCGTCGCGCCCGATGGCCGAGTCACCCATGCCGAGGCCCGCATGGCGCTGGCGAACGCCGATGGCAGCGAAGTGCAGCTGCGCGGCGGCGCGCAAGTTTTGCGCGAGGGGCTCGCGGGCGAACCACCGGTGGAGTTTCGCGGCGAGTTCCTGCACGCCTTTCTCGATACCGAGCGCGTGGAGTCGCATCTGCCGGTTACTTTCACGCGAGGACGCGCCCGCGTGCAGGCCCAAGCCATGGAGTACGACCACCTACAGCGTCTGGTGCAACTCAAGGGGCGGGTGACCGCGAGCTTTCCGCCTGCGGGCCGATCGTGACGGCTCCAGGCCACGAGGGGGCACCGCTCGCCTACATTACCGGTGCCTCCAGCGGCATCGGCCAGGCGCTGGCGCTCCGGTATTACGGTGCGGGCTGGCGGCTCGCGCTGGTCGCCCGCCGCGGTGACGATATGCGTGCGTGGGCCGCCGAGCAGCGGCTGCAGACGCATCGCATTGCCGTGTATGCCGCCGACGTGCGCGATGTGGCTGCTATCACGGCGGCCGGGCGGCAGTGCATCTCGGAGCAGGGCTTGCCGCAGGTGGTGATCGCCAATGCGGGCATCAGCATCGGCGTCGACACAGTGGACTACGCCGATCTCGAAGTGATGCGTGCGACCTACGAGACGAATGTCCTCGGCATGGCGGCGACTTTCCAGCCTTTTGTCGGGCCCATGCGCGAGAGGCGAAACGGACGGCTGGTCGGAGTGGCCAGCGTGGCGGGTATCCGCGGCTTGCCCGGCCATGGCGCCTATTGCTCAAGCAAGGCAGCGGTGATCACCTACTGCGAAAGCCTGCGCGGAGAGTGCCGGCCATTTGGCGTGAAAGTGGTGACGCTGTTGCCCGGCTACATCGACACGCCGCTCACACGGCGCAACCGCTACGGCATGCCGTTTTTGATGAACGCCGAGACCTTTGCCGACCGGGCGTTCCACAATATCAAGGCGGGCTCGAGCTGCCGCGTAATCCCTTGGCAAATGGGCGTGGCAGCGAAGCTGCTACGGGTGCTGCCTAACCCGCTGTTCGACGCGCTGCTCGCAGGCCGCCCGCGTAAGCGTCGCCAAAGCGAATAGCATCGCTTGGCCGCTTAAGAGCAAAAAGCGGTGGACCCGCAAGGGCACCACCGCTTTGCGCGTGAGAGCGAGCTAGGGTCGACGATCAGTAACCGCCGCGTCCACCGCCACCGCCGCCATAGCCGCCGCGACCACCGCCGCCGCCGCCGTAGCCGCCGCCACCACCCGTGCGACCGCCACCGCCGTAGCCGCCGCCACCGCCGCCGTAGCCACCGCCGCCACCACCGTATCCGCCACCGCCACCGCTGCGGCCGCCACCGCCGCCGCCGTAGGCACCGCGGCCGCCGCTGCCACCACCACCGAAGCCGCCGCCCGGGCGATCTTCACGCGGGCGCGCTTCGTTAACGACTACCGCGCGGCCATCGAGCGCCTGGCCGTTCATGCCGTTGATGGCCGATTGGGCCTCGGCGTCCGAGCCCATCTCCACAAAGCCGAAGCCTTTGGAGCGGCCGGTGTCGCGGTCCATCATGACCTTTGCCGATGCGACGGTACCGAACTGGGCGAATGCCTGCTGAAGATCGTCGTCGCGGATGCTGTAGGCGAGGTTGCCTACGTAAAGTTTGTTGCCCATTGGAGAGCGCCTTTCGTACCTGAAAACCCAGTGAAACCTCGGAGCGTCAACCTGTCCTGAACCATTCAAGCAAAGGCGCTGCTGCCAACTGACTGGAAATTCCATTATCAATTAAATGCCAAATGGTGCGCAAAGCCTCGCGAAATAAAGTGTTGTTTGCCGTGCGCAAAGCGCGCGCAGCGGTAAATCGATCCAGGAAGCGGCGCGATGGCAGGTAAAAAGCACATGTTGACGCAGTTCGCAAAGGCGGTATCGCCCTCGGGGCAGCCGATATGATCTGCCCACTTGGCGGTTTCGCTTCACGAAACCTTTTCTCTCATGCCCTCGCGCACGCCCCTGGAGGGGCTCAATCTCGTACTGACCAGCATCGAAGCAGTGCGCAACCTGCGTGCACTGTACGTGCTGCTGACCACGTTCGCGATGGCCGGCTTGCTTACCGCGCTGGCTCAGTCCGCGCTGCTGGACGGCCGCGGGGGCATTTGGGCGGCGGCGCAGGCGGGGGCGGCGCTCTTCGTGGCGTTCTACGGCGGAAATGCGGCCGGCATCCTGGTGATGGACGAGGCACGCGGTGGTGCCGTGCGGGAAGTGGGCCAAGCCGTGCGCGCCTCCCTGTCGTCGGCGCATAGGCTCATCCTCGCATTGCTCGTCATCGCGGCCGGCTATGCGGTCGTGGCTGCCGCGCTCGTGGGCCTGATGTGGTTGAGCCGGGCCTCGGTGAGCGGGCCGGTGGTCGGGCCCTGGCTGTTCGGTGTGGTGGTTCCGCTGGGCGTGGTCGTCATCGGCGTGGCGCTGCTGGCCTGGGTGGCGGTCGTCGTGCCGCTGGCAGCGCCCGGGGTGTGGGCCGGCGAGAGTGTGATCACGATCGTGCGGCAGTTGTGGCACTGGATGCGACACCGGCTGCCCACTGTGGCCTTGCTGATGGCCGCGGTGAGCCTGCTCACGGCAGGCGTGGGTGCGCTTGCGAGTTTTGCCGTCATGGCCGGGGGCCGCGTGGTGGCCGAACTCGGCATCCATGTGGCGAAGGTGGACGTGCCGGTACGTGGCCTGATGGCCGGGCTGTTCGGCTACGGTGTCCGTTCCCTGGAAGTGGCCGGCGTCGCGATCGGGCCTACCGGCCACGCCGCCGCGGCCGTGATCGGCGGCGGTGTGGTCTTCGCCTTGGCGCTCGTGCTTCCTGGTCTGGTCTACCTGCGCGGCACCTGCTCGGTGTACCTGGCGATGCGCGACAGCCTGTGCCCCGACCGGGCCGCTTGAGGCGCGATGGCCATGGAGGTCCTGAAGCCATTGATCGCGCTGCTGGCCATTGTCAACCCGGTGGGTGTGGTGCCCTTCTTCATCCACTTCACGCAGAACCTCACCCCGGCGCAACGCCGCCGCACGATCCGCGTGAGTGCCTTCACCGCCTTCATCGTCATCGCGTCCAGCGCCCTGGCCGGGCTGAAGATCATTGAGTTCTTCGGCATCTCGCTCGCCTCGTTCCAGGTGGGAGGCGGCACGCTGCTGCTGCTCGCGGCGATGCAGATGCTCAATGCCCAGCCGGCCGAGAGCCGGGAAGAAGACGTGAGCGAAGGCGCGATGAAGGCCGACGCGGGCGCCAGCATCGCCGTGGTGCCGCTCACCATTCCGCTGCTGACCGGGCCGGCCACCATCTCGACCATGGTCATTTACGCGGAGAAGACGCGCCACGTCTGGCAGCTCGCCGTGCTGGTGGGCTACGGCCTGGTGGTGGCCGCCGCCACCTACGTGGTGTTTTCCGCGTCGTCGCGTATCGCACGCGTGCTGGGACAGACGGGCATCAACATCATGACGCGCCTGATGGGGCTCATCCTAGCTGCACTGGCGGTGGAACTGCTTGCGGACGGCCTGACCAAGTTGTTCCCCATCCTCGCCGGCGTTCGCTGACGGTGCGCCGCGGTGCGATGATCCGCGGCCCTGCCCATGATCCGCGCGTAGCCGGATTGCACGGCGCGGCACACTGACGTGATGCACACCTCGTCGCCTCCCGCTTCCCGCTTCCTCGTGGCCGGCCTGTGCGCTGAGTGGTGCGGCACGTGCCGCGAGTGGCGCGCCGTGTTCGATGCGCAGGCGCGCGCCTACAGCGGGGGCGCGGACTTCGTCTGGGTCGACGTCGAGGATCACGACGAAGTGATGGACGCCGTGGAGGTGGACAACTTCCCCACCGTGCTCATTGCGCACGGGGACCAGGTTCTCTTCTTCGGCACCATCACGCCGCATGCCGGCACGCTGGCGCGGCTGGTGCGCGAGGCCTTGCACGGGCACATGAACGCAGTTGACGACCCCGTGCTGGCCGGCCTCGCGCAGCGCGTTCGGAGCCTGTAGCGTTAAGTACATACCACGCGAGCGCCTCGGCAAGTCGGGCTCGGCAGCCCGCCGAGACAGGCGCAGGGTGACCCCGCGTGCACGAGGCAGTGCACGCTACGATGCTGTCGTCCTCGAGCGCGCTGCGGCGAACGTAGGCGCCCGTCTTGCGGCTCGCAATCCACGAGGTGACGCCATGATCTCGACCCCCTCGCGTCCGGCCGTGCTCGACCTCATCGGCAACACTCCACTGGTGCCGGTCACACAGCTGGACACCGGGACTTGCGAGATGTTCCTGAAGCTCGAATCGCAGAACCCCGGCGGCTCGATCAAGGACCGAATCGGCTTGGCCATGGTCGACACCGCCGAGCGCGAGGGCCGTCTCAACCCCGGCGGTACGGTGGTGGAGGCTACCGCGGGCAACACCGGCCTGGGCCTGGCGCTGGTGGCACGGGCGAAAGGCTACCGCGTGGTGCTGGTCGTGCCGGACAAGATGTCGACCGAGAAGGTGCTGCATCTGAAGGCGCTGGGCGCCGAGGTGCACATGACGCGGTCCGACGTGGGCAAGGGCCACCCCGACTATTACCAGGATCTTGCGGCGCGGCTGGCGAAGGAGATTCCCGGCGCCTTCTTCGTCGACCAGTTCAACAACCCGGCCAACCCGCTCGCGCACGAGACGAGCACGGGGCCCGAGATCTGGCAGCAGATGGGCCATCACGTGGATGCTGTCGTGTGCGGTGTGGGCTCAGGCGGCACGCTGACGGGGCTCACGCGCTACTTTCGCCGGGTGCAGCCTGAGCTCGCTTTTGTGCTGGCCGATCCGGTGGGTTCGGTGGTGGCCGAATACACGCGCAGCGGCAAGGTGGGCGAGGCGGGCTCGTGGGCTGTTGAGGGTATCGGCGAGGATTTCATCCCGGCCATCGCCGACCTATCCGGGGTGCGATGCGCGTACTCCATCTCCGACGAGGAAAGCCTCGGCACCGCACGCGAGCTGTTGCGCACCGAGGGCATCCTGGGTGGCTCGTCCACCGGAACGCTGCTCGCCGGGGCGCTGCGCTGGTGCCGCGAGCAGACCGGCCGCAAGCGCGTGGTGAGCTTCGTGGTGGACACTGGCACGCGCTATCTGTCGAAGATGTACAACGACCAGTGGATGCTCGACCAGGGGCTGCTGCCTCGCCGACGCTACGGCGACCTGCGCGACGTGATCTCGCGCCGCATGGAAGAAGGTGCAGTGGTGAGCGTCGGCCCCGACGACACCCTGCTCACCGCCTTCGCCCGCATGCGCGCGGCCGACGTGTCGCAGTTGCCGGTGCTGCAGGGCGAGCGGCTGGTGGGTGTGATGGACGAGTCCGATCTGCTCTTGAGCGTGCATGCCGATCCGGCGCGCTTTCACTCTGCCGTCAGCACGGCCATGACGACGACGCTCGAAACCTTGCCCCCGCAGGCCGGCCTCGCGCAGCTGGAGGCCGTGCTCGATCGCGGGCTGGTGGCCATCGTTGCCGATGCGGGGGGCTTCTACGGGCTCATCACCCGCTTCGATCTCTTGAACCACCTGCGGAGGACGCTCTCGTGAGCCACGACGACTCGACGAAGGATCTCGCCTTCGCCACCCGTGCCATCCACGCCGGGCAGGCCCCCGACCCGTCGACGGGGGCGATCATGCCGCCCATCTACGCCACCTCAACCTTCGTGCAGCAGAGCCCCGGGGTCCACAAGGGGCTGGACTACGGCCGCTCGCACAACCCCACGCGGTGGGCGTTCGAGCGCTGCGTGGCCGATCTGGAAGGTGGTGCCCAGGCTTTCGCATTCGCCTCAGGACTGGCGGCCATCGCCACCGTGCTGGAGCTGCTCGACGCGGGCTCGCACATCGTCTCGGGCGACGACGTGTACGGCGGCACCTTCCGCCTGTTCGAGCGGGTGCGCAGCAAGAGCGCGGGGCATCGCTTCAGCTTCGTGGACCTGACGAGCGTCGACACCCTCGCCGCCGCCGTGACGCCTCATACGCGCATGGTGTGGGTCGAGACGCCGACCAACCCACTTCTGCGGCTGGCCGATCTGCGCGCCATCGCCACGTTTTGCCGCGAGCGCGGCATCCTGTGTGCGGCCGACAATACCTTCGCCAGCCCCTGGACTCAGCGCCCGCTGGAGCAGGGCTTCGACGTCGTGGTGCACTCCACCACCAAATACCTCAACGGCCACTCGGATGTCATTGGCGGCGTGGCCGTGGTGGGGCGTGAAGCCCACATGGAGCCCGTGCGCGAACGTCTCGGCTTTTTGCAGAACGCGGTGGGCGCGATCGCCGGGCCCTTCGACAGCTTTCTCGCGCTGCGCGGCCTCAAGACCTTGGCCCTGCGCATGGAGCGGCACTGTGAAAACGGCCTGGCTTTGGCGCATTGGCTCGAACAGCAACCGCAGGTCGCGCGCGTCCACTACCCGGGGCTGGAGTCGCATCCGCAGCATGCGTTGGCTCGCCGCCAGATGCACGGCTTCGGCGGGATGATCTCCGTGGAGCTGAACACCAACCTGGCCGGCACGCGGCGGTTTCTCGAAGCGGTGCGCATCTTCTCGCTGGCCGAAAGCCTGGGCGGCGTGGAAAGCCTGATCGAGCACCCGGCCATCATGACCCATGCAACCATCCCGGCCGAGACGCGGGCGCGGCTGGGCATCGGCGATGCGCTGGTGCGGCTGTCCGTGGGCGTGGAGTCGGTGGACGACCTGCGAGAGGATCTGCGTCAGGCACTGGCGAAGATTTGAAGGCGTGTGTGAAACGGCCAGCTTTGGTCCGGAACCGGCTGCCGGCGGCGCCCTGCGGCCCGGCAAGGGCCTACAGTGACGGCCGCAAGCGCCGCTGCAATGCGAAGCTGCCGTCCGTCGTCTCTACTGTTGCTGATCATGCGTTTCCTGCTGCGGTTCATCCTTTCCTGCCTGGCGGCCCTGCCCGGCGCCACCTGGGCGTTGGGCGCCGTGGTGCAGACCGATCAGGTGCGCGCCGAACTGGTGGCGCACGCACCGCAGGGCATCGGCGCCGGCCAGCCGCTCATGCTGGGCCTGCTCATCCAGCACAAGCCGCACTGGCACACCTACTGGAAAAACCCGGGTGACTCGGGCCTGCCGACGCGGCTCGAATGGCAGCTGCCGACCGGAGTGACGGCTGGCCCCATCGAATGGCCCACGCCGCAACGCTTGCCGGTGGGCCCACTGGTCAACTACGGCTACGAAGGAGAGCTTCTGCTTCCCGTGCCGGTGGAGGTGGCGCCGGCCTTCACCGCCGATGTGCTGGAAGTGAAGCTTCACGCCGAATGGCTGGTTTGCAAGGAAGTCTGCATTCCGGAGTCGGGCGATTTCACCGCGCGCTTTCCCGCGGCGCAGTCACTCGTCGCGAATGCGGTGCAGTTCGATGCCGCCCGCGCCGCGACGCCGCTGGCCGCGGTGGCCCGGGCGCAGGCCCGCGTGGACGGCCAGGCCCTGGTGCTGGAAGCCGAGGGCCTGCCGTCCGACATGGTCGGGCAGCCGGTCGAGTTCTTTCCCGAACTGCCGGGCGTCATCGAGAACGCGGCCCGGCCCGAGCCGCGTTGGGAGGGCGGCAAGCTGGTGCTGCGTGTCGCGCTGTCGGCGCTGCGCGTCGAGAGCCCCGAGCGGATGAATGCCCTGCTCAAGCGACCGGATGCGGCCCGCGCGGTCGCCATCGCGTTCGATATCGAAGGGACTTGGCCGGCCATCCAAGCTTTGGCGTCGCCCGGCGCTGCCCCGGCGGTGCCGGCTGCGCCGCAAGCGCCGAAGCCCGATGCGGCCCTGTGGACGGCGCTGTTGATGGCTTTCGGCGGCGGGCTGCTGCTCAACCTGATGCCCTGCGTGTTCCCGGTGCTGTCGTTGAAGTTGCTTGCACTGGCCCGCCATGCCGACGACCGGCGCGCGGCGGCCACCGGGGCGCTGGCCTATACGGCCGGCGTGCTGGTGTCCTTCGTGGCCCTGGCCGGCTTGCTGATCGCGTTGCGGGCGGGCGGCGAGCAGCTGGGATGGGGCTTCCAGCTGCAGTCGCCGTTGTTCGTGGCCGTGCTCGCGCTGCTGTTCACCATGATCGGGCTCAACCTCGCGGGGGTGTTCGAGTTCACCGTTGCCCTGCCCGGCAACCTGGCGGGGTTCCGGGCCCGCCATCCCGTGCTCGACCACGCCGCCACCGGCGTGCTGGCCGTGGCGGTGGCTTCTCCCTGCACCGCCCCCTTCATGGGCGTGGCTCTGGGTGCCGCACTTACCTTGCCGGCGGCGCACGGGCTGGCTGTGTTTGCGGCGCTCGGGCTGGGCATGTCGGCGCCGTTCCTGTTGGCAGCGGCATGGCCGGCGCTTGCGCATCTGCTGCCGCGGCCGGGTGCCTGGATGGCGCACTTTAGGGCGCTGCTGGCCTTTCCCATGTTTGCCACGGTGGTCTGGCTGGTGTGGGTCCTCGGGCAGCAGGTGGGCATCGACGGCGCGGCCGGGCTGTTGGGCGTGCTGGTGGTGCTGGCCCTGTTCGCCTGGGTGATGGGCCGTCGTGATTTGGCGCCGATGACGCAGCGCGTGCTCGCTGCCGTGTCGCTGCTGCTGTTTGCGGGTGCCGTGTACTGGGCCTGGCCATCGCTGCGCGAGCCAGCGGCCGTGTCCGCCACTTCCACGGCGGGCGAGCGCTGGCAGCCCTGGTCGCCCAAGCTGGTGGCCGCGACGCGTGCGGAAGGCCGGCCGGTCTTCGTCGACTTCACGGCCGCCTGGTGCGTGACCTGCCAGGTGAACAAGCGCACCACGCTGGGCAACGAGGCCGTGCTGGCGGAGTTCGATGCGCGGCGGGTGCAACTGCTGCGCGCCGACTGGACCCGCCGCGATGCCGCGATCACCGAGGAGCTGACGCGCCTGGGCCGCAGCGGCGTACCCGTGTATGCGCTCTACCCGCCGGGCGGCGGCGAGCCGCGCCTGCTCAGCGAACTGCTGAGCGTGTCGGAGGTGCGTGCCGCGCTGGCCGGGCTGCCGGCCGCTGAACCGGCCGCGCTGGCGCCGCGGCTGCCTTGACAGCGGGCGTCATCGGAACGGGCGGCTGAGGAACCTGGAGCCGCGCCACCCGAAGCGCCAGCGTACGTCCATCGCCTGGCTGATACCGATACGCGGCCCGCTCACCACGGGCACGGGCTCGGCGGGCGGCACGATGATGCGAAACGGCGGCGCGTCCAGCGGCAGCCCGTCATGAGCGCGCGTGACGCCCAGCGCCTGGCCCACGCGGCCGGGGCCGGCGCATAACAGGCGATGGTCCGACACACCGCGCCGCTCACGCATGAGATCAAGGCCCTGCAAAGGCTCCAGCGCGCGGATCAGCACGCCGGCCCCGTGGCCCGCTTCGCGGCACACCAGGTTCAGGCACCAGTGCAGGCCGTAGGAGCGGTACACGTAGGCATGGCCCGGCGGGCCGAACATGGTCGCGTTGCGCGGGGTGGGCCCCGCAAAGCTGTGCGACGCCGGATCCTCGCGGTCGTAGGCTTCCGTCTCGACGATGCGCCCGCCCACGCCGTCGACGAGGAGCCAGGCGCCGATCAGCTGGCGGGCAACCGTGGCCGAGTCTGCCCTGAAGTCGATGTCTGCCACGTCAGGCGTGGCCGCCTACCGCATGCCGTGTTGATCGAACCAGGCGCGCATGCGCTGCCACCCGTCTTCGGCGGCCTCGCTGCGGTAGCTGGGGCGGTAGTCCGCGTAGAAGGCGTGCGGCGCCTCGGGGTAGACGAGCACTTGCGAGGCGCTCTTCGCCTCGCGCAGCGTCGTGCGCAGCTGTTCCACCTGCTCCAGCGGAATGCTCGGATCCTGCCCGCCGTACAGCCCCAGCACGGGTGCCTTCAGCTGGCCCGCCACGTCGAGCGGGTGGCGCGGCTGCAAATGGTTCTTCGGCCCCGTGAGGCGGCCGTACCAGGCCACGGCCGCCTTCAGGCGCGGCTGGTGTGCGGCATACAGCCAAGTGATGCGCCCACCCCAGCAAAAGCCGGTGAGACCCAGGCGAGCCGGGTCGCCGCCGTTGGCGCGTGCCCAATCGACGGTGGCGTCCAGGTCGGACAGCACTTGCGCATCGGGCACGCGCGAGATGATCTTCTCGCGCAGTTCCTCGATGTCGTCATAGCGCGAAGGATCGCCCTGGCGGAAGTAAAGCTCGGGCGCGATGGCCATGTAGCCCAGCTTGGCGAGGCGTCGAGTCACGTCCTTGATGTGCTCGTGCACGCCGAAGATCTCCTGCACCACCAGCACCACCGGGTGCGGGCCGCGGTGCTCGGGGGCCGAGCGGTAGCCGGGCAGGGTGCCGTCGGCGGTGGGAATGTTGACTTCGCCGGCAATCAGGCCGGTGCTGTCGGTGTGGATCACGCTGCCGGTGACCGGCTGTGCGGCCGGGGCGAAGGCGGAAGGCGGAGCACTGGTGTTCATGGGCCAGATCATCGCGCGTGCGATTGCCGCGAGGTGCATCTGGCGAGAAAGGCTGCCTCATCTGGGGGGCCACCGGATCGACGGCGGCGACGTCTGCGGTCATGGCCCACGGAATCGGACTGGCATGCGAGACGCCGGTGACGGCCCGACCCCGGACCCGGTGCTGCGTCGTTGCGGGCTTGTCGGGCGCGTCGCTTGCCAACACGTGCCTCGGACGTCGTCGCCGCGGCCAGGGTTTCGGCGGACTAGCATGCGCGGGGGAGTGAGTGGCAGCGCCCTCGTTCCCACCAGCCGATCCATAGTTGAACGAGGGGGATTCGCGGGGGCCATGTGGCGAAATTTGTAGCGGCCGAGAACGACCGAACGATGACACGCGCGTCCATGCGGCCGGCGTCTGGCGCGTGGGCCGAAACACTTGCACGGCCGCTGGCCGATCGCATTGCCCCGGTGCTGGGTGTGGCGGCCGGCGCGCTGCGCATGGCGCCGCTGGGCGAAGTGGTGCAGCGGCCGGATGCCTCGGCCGTGTTTCGGGTGGGCGACGGACGAAGTGCACCCCGCGTCGTGCTGCTGTGCGCGCCACCCGATGCGCCGGACACGGTGGCGCGCGGGATGCAGCGGGCCCGGATCGCCAAGGGCTTGATCGGCGCCGGGCTCGACCGGCACATCCTCGACCCGCTGGCCGAAGGACGCATCGGAGGCTTGAGCTATGCGCTGCTGCCCCACTGCGCCGGACTTGCGGGCGGGGGCGTCGCCTGGCGGGTGCAGTGCGTGCTGCTGCGCCCGGTGCTGTTCGATTGGCTGTACCGGGTGTGCGCGGCCACGGTGCGCTCCGCGGATGAGCCGTTGGTCGAGTGGCGCTTTGCCGCGCCGCTCGTCGAGCTGGCTTCATTGACGGCCATTGATGAGCCGGTGCGCAGCGCGGCGCGTCTCGCGCTGCAGCGACTGAACGATGGCCTTTGGCAGCCGCGCACGGTGCTCATGCACGGCGATCTGTGGAAGGGCAACGTGCTGCTGCGCGCCCCCCAGGGCACGGCGGACAGGCTGCGGTGGCGCCAGCGTTTCGTGGTGATCGATTGGCCCGGCTCCGAAGCGCAGGGCCATGCCATCTTCGACCTGGTCCGGCTTGCCCAGTCCATGCGATCGACTCGCGTGGCCTTGCGCGCCGAGGTGGAGCGTCACTGCGCGCTGCTCCATTGCGATCGGCTGGATGCCATGTCTTACCTGCTGGCTGCGTTGGGCCACGTGGCCACGTGCCTGGGGCACTTTCCGATGGAGTCGTTCGCTCGCATGGTGCAGGCCTGTCATGCGAGCTTGGCCGACGCCATGGGTTGAGGCGCCGCACTGGTTCAGCGGGCTGGCGTCGGGCGGACGGCGGGTTTTACGCGGCGCGCTTTTGCGCCTCGGTGATCGTCCATGCGTACAGCGTGCTGTTCTCGACACGCTCGGTGCGCTCTGGCGGCCATTCCGAACCCATGTCGAAGGCGTGCGACACCACCCGCGAGCCGACACGCAACTGCTTCCACAGCTGCGGGCGCAGGCGCCGGTTCACGTCGGGCAGCAGGTACAAGGTGACCACGGTGGCCGGCGACACGTCGGCTTGGAACAGGTCACCTACCTTGAACTGCACCCGATCGGTCACCTTGGCGGCACGCGCGTTGGCCTTGGCCTCCTCGATGCGCGTCGGATTGAGGTCGATCCCCACGCCGCGCGCACCGCGCTGGGCCGCGGTGATCACCAGTCGCCCGTCGCCGCAGCCGAGGTCGTAGACAACGTCCTGCGGCCCCACGGCGGCCATCTCGATCATGCGGTCGACCACCTTCTGTGGCGTGGGCACGTAGGGCACGTCCAGCTGCGGCTCGTCGCGCGCCCAGGCTGCGGCCGGCCACACGGCCGGAGCGGCCAGCAGCAGCGTGCAGCGCAATGCGAGGCGGCGCTGGGGC
>CBFHAS010000033.1:0-33994 GCA_965653625.1 uncultured Burkholderiaceae bacterium
CCCCATGCGGGGCCCACCAAACACGCCGGAAGCGCGCCTCGCACCTCGCTCCCTCCGCTGTGCCGGTCACCCGGCATTCAATCAAGCGGCGCGCCTGCTGCGGCGCGAGCGGCCGCCGCCGGACTCGGCCTGTTCGCCCTGCTCCTCCGCCTCGCCCATCTCCTCGATGGCACGGACACCGCTTTCGCGGCCGCGGCGCATCTGCTCGCCGCCTTCCTCGATGCTCTGGCGCATCTGCTCGCCCATCTCTGACGCGGCGCGCTCGGCTTCCTCTGCCTGCTCGCGGGCGGTGTCCAGGAGCTGGCTCAAGCCTTCGCTGGTCTGCGAGCCCAGCTCGTGCAGTCCGTACTGCAGCGTCTGGGCCACGGTCGAGGTCTGGATGTCGACGACGCGGCTCACTTCGCGCTGCAGTTCGGTGGCCGCCTCAGTGGCGCGCTGCGCCGTGCTAACCAACTGCTCGGCGCCGGTGGAAAACACGCGACGTGCGCGATCATCAGCGGCTTCGAACCAGCCCGACCAGTCGGGCAGGCCCAAGGCCGATGCGGCGCGGGCCTGCGTCTGCATCAAGACGCGCGCGGCCGACATGTTCATGTCGTAGACCTGGCCCAGGCTGCGCAGTGCGAGTGTGGCCAAATGGGCGGGAGAGGCACGGCCCTGGCCTTCCTGGCCTTGACTTGAACGGTTTCCTTCTGGCATGTGATTTCTCCAAAAACGGTGGGGTGGGATCAGCCCCTTGCCGGGGGCCATGGTGCAGAGCAACACAGGTGCCGACCCCATGCGAGGCGCCGCCCACACCGCACGCGTGAAGAGGCAGTCTCCAACACGTTGCCACCATTGCCTTTTTCGCAGGGCACGCGTGGCGTGCCGAGCAAGGGTAGGCAACCGACACCCGCCAAGGCGCGCAAGGCGTGGCGAAAAGCGCTGGAAGCATTTGCAGCGGTTTGTGAAAACGCCCTCGTCGCGGAACCTCACGAACCGTCGCAGCCCACCGCCAAACCCCTCCGGTGGGTAGTTCCGCTTGCGCCGTGTGTGCCGGTGGCAGATCCGCTGAACAAGCCGTCCATCTACCAGCCATCGACTTGGGCTGCACAAGCGAGATCGGAAGACCGAAGCGGCACGATTTTTCGGTGAAACGCGGCCCCATATTGGCCTCGCAGAGGCGCAGGAGCGCCCTCTGCGGAACTGGCCGCGCCAGATGGATGTTTTCGCCCAGCCTTGCCCGCGCTTAAGGGCTTCCCCTTGGCGGAGTTGGAAGGCGTGCAGCACACATGGCTGAGCCGTCCCGGCTTGTGCGGGTTGTAAGCCCAGCTCGGCGCCCTCCTGGTCGCCGTACAGCGGCTTGATCGTCGCGTCCAGATCCAGTATCCACGGCCGATTCAGCGAATCGCGTGCGGCGGTCGTCGAAAGCGATTTCCTCGGGCGGCTCCAGCTGCAGCACCTTCATCGCTTCGGTGTGTTCCTCCACCGCCTCGAACTCGTCGAGCACGCGGAAACCTTAGATGCAGCAGAAGAAGCGGAACAAGCATTTGGTACGGGCTGGCGCCGTCGTGGCTGTTGACCAGGCTGATCTCGTTCGCCTCGGGCCGGGAAGTGAAGCGCGCCCCCCGAACCCGAACCCCGAACCGCCAACGACGGGATTCTGTTGCCACGCGCTTGGAAACGGAAACGGGTTAGCCCCTTGTGAGAGCTAACCCGTTAATTTCATTGGTCGGGGTGGCGGGATTCGAACTCGCGACCCCTTGCACCCCATGCAAGTGCGCTACCAGGCTGCGCTACACCCCGACGATGTGCGAATTATACGGTCGAAATCGTGGTGTACCGGCCAATGCCCGTCACACCGTGAGCAGGCCGCGAATCGAGAGTAGTTCCTGCCGCATCTGCACCAGGGAAACCTCAGCGGGCCGCGGCGCTACCGAGGGCTGCTCAACCGGCACCGGCTCGGCCAGTACGTCGACATGGATCTCTTCGATGACTTCGGCCAAGACTTCGTGCACGTCAAGACCATCGATACCAGAATCGGGCTGTGCGCGCAAAGATCCCGACTCCAACAGCCGGTTACGCGCGCCGCTAATCGTGAAGCCCTGCTCATACAGAAGCTCACGGATACGCCGGATGAGCAGCACCTCGTGGTGCTGGTAGTAGCGCCGGTTCCCGCGGCGCTTCATCGGCTTGAGCTGAGTGAACTCCTGTTCCCAATAGCGAAGCACGTACGGCTTCACGCCGCACAAATCACTCACCTCACCAATCGTGAAGTAGCGCTTGGCGGGGATGGCCGGGAGTGTTTTCTCCATTGAAATCAACAGCCTCCACCGGGAAATCTAAGACTTTACTCGAACTCCCCCCCGGGCGGTATATCGCCTTGCACGACGCCCTTCAGTTTGTGGCTAGCGTGAAAAGTGACGACATTTCGGGCCTTGATCGGAATGGCTTCCCCTGTACGCGGATTGCGGCCCGGGCGTGGCGCCTTGCGGCGGATGTTGAAGTTTCCGAAGCCCGACAGCTTGACGTCCCGACCGGACACCAGCGTGGCATGGATGATGTCGAAAAAGGCTTCGACCATGTCCTTCGATTCGCGCTTGTTCAGCCCCAGGCGCTCGAACAGCAGTTCCGCCAGCTCCGCCTTGGTAAGCGTGGGCGTCTCCAGGCTTGGCAACGCGATGCGCGAGCCCGGGCCTTCGTTGTCGTCTGCCACCATGCTTCAGGTCCTCAGCCGCACGCCCAGGCGCTCGCGCAACGTCTGAAGCACCTGGGCCACTACTGCGTCGATGCGATCGTCGGTGAGGGTGTTTTCGTCATCCAGCAGTTCAAGGCGGACCGCCATGCTCCGCTCTCCGGGTGCCATGTCTGCGCCAGGCTGAGCCGGCTTATACACGTCGAAGAGCTGCGCCGAGCGCACAAGTGCCGTGGGCGTGGCGCGAACGGCCTCGATCAGCGTACCGTGGGTGATCGTCTCGCCCGCGATCACCGCGATGTCTCGCCACACCGCCTGGTGGCGGGGAAGCGGAGAAAACGAGGGCACGTCGCGTTCGAGCAGCGCCTCAAGGTCCAGTTCGAACAGCACCGGCGCAGAAGGCAGCTCATAGGCATGGCGCCAGCGCGGATGTAATTCCCCAACGAAGCCTAGCGTGCGACCCGCCCGCTCGACAAGTGCACAGCGGCCGGGATGCAGCGCCGGATGCGACGCCGGCACGAAACGCGCTTGCCTCGGATTTAATAAAGTTTCGACGTCGCCCTTCACATCGAAGAAGTCCGCCGGGCGCTCCTTCTCAACCCATTGCAGCGACTGTGCACCGCCCCAAGCCAGGCCGGCCAGGCGGGCGGGCTGATCGACACCGGCCACGCGGAGTTCGCCATCAATGAACTCTGAATCGCGTCGGTACACGCGACCGATCTCGAACACCCGCACTCGAGTGGCCTTGCGTGCCAGGTTGTGGCGCAGCACGTTGACCAGGCTGCCCATCAAGCTGGAACGCATGACGGCCAGCGGGCTGGCGATGGGATTGAGCACGTGGATGGGCTGCTCATTTCCCGCCAGCTCTCGCTCCCAGCGCTCTTCCACGAAGCTGAAATTGATGGTCTCGAAGTACCCCATCCCGGCCATTAGATCGCGCAGCGCATGCGGGCTGCGCCGCCCTTCGGGCCGGCGTTGCGCCGTTACCGGAGCGAGTGGCGGCGTGTCGGGCAACTGCTCGTAGCCCAGCACGCGGATCACCTCCTCGATGAGGTCTTCTTCGAGCTGCAGATCAAAGCGCCAGGTGGGCGGCGTGACATGCAGCTCGCCCTCGCCTTCGCGACAGGCCAGGCCCAAGCGCTTCATGACGCTGGCGCACTGAGCCTGGGTAACAGCCATGCCGATCACTTTGGCCGCACGTGCGACACGTAGGGTCACCGGACTGCGCTCAGGCAATGCCACCACGTGATCGTCCATCGGTCCCGGTGCGCCGCCGCAAACCTCGACAATGAGCTGCGTAATGCGCTCAATGTGCTCCACCGTGGTAGCGGGGTCGACGCCTCGCTCGAAACGATATCCGGCATCAGTGGCGAAGTTGAAACGCCGCGAGCGCCCCGATACCGCCTCCGGCCACCAGAACGCGGCCTCGACGTAGACGTTCTTCGTGGCGTCGGATACCGCCGTGCGCTCACCACCCATGATGCCGGCCAGCGACTCCACAGCCTCGTCGTCGGCGATCACGCCGATGGTTTCGTCGAGCTGGATGGTGTTGCCGTTGAGCAGCTCCAGCGACTCGCCTTTGCGGGCCCAGCGCACCGCGAGGCCACCGCGGATCTTGTCGAGGTCGAAGATGTGGGAGGGCCGGCCCAACTCGAACATCACGTAGTTCGAGATGTCGACCAGCGCCGTCACCGAGCGCTGGCCGCAGCGCTGGAGTCGCTCGACCATCCACGCTGGCGTCTTAGCCGTTGCGTCGATGTCGCGAACGATGCGGCCGGAGAAGCGACCGCACAGGTCGCGGGCCTCGACCTTGACCCGCAGCTCGTCGTGATGGGCCACGCGTGCAGGCCGGAACGACGGCTGCTTGAGCGGAGCGCCGGTCAGCGCGGACACTTCACGGGCAATGCCGTGGACGCTCAGGCAGTGGCCGAGATTCGGCGTGAGCTTGAGCGTGAATAGCACGTCATCCAGCGAAAGATATTTCCGGATGTCCTGGCCGACTGGGGCGTCGTCGTCCAGCACGAGCAGCCCGGCGTTGTCTTCGGAAAGCTTCAGTTCGCGCGCGGAGCAAAGCATGCCCTGGCTTTCCACGCCGCGCAACTGGCCCAGCTTGATCCGGAACGGCTTGCCGTCATCGCTCTGCGGCAGTTGCGCACCCACCAACGCCGTGGGCACCTTGATGCCCGGCTTTACGTTTGGCGCACCGCAGACAATCTGTAGTGGCGTGCCGGCGCCGACATCGACATGGCAGACGGTCAGGCGGTCGGCGTTCGGGTGGCGATCGATGGAGAGCACCTGCCCGACCACTACCTGGCTGAAGGAAGGCGCCACCGGGCGCATTTCCTCCACCTCCATGCCAGACATCGTGAGCAGCTCGGCCAGCTCAGCGCTGGAAAGGGTGGGGTCGCAGAACTCGCGCAGCCAGGACTCGGGAAATTGCATGGCGATGGATGCCGCGTTGTACTACTTGAACTGACCGAGGAAGCGAAGATCTCCCTCGAAGAAGAGGCGCAAGTCGTTCACCCCGTAGCGCAGCATGGCAAGCCGATCCGGGCCCATGCCGAAGGCGAAACCGATGTAGCGCTCGGGATCGAGTCCGAAATTGCGGACTACATTAGGATGCACTTGGCCAGAGCCGGCCACTTCCAGCCAGCGTCCCTTGAGCGGCCCATGGCCGAACGCGATGTCGACTTCAGCCGAGGGCTCGGTGAAGGGAAAGAATGACGGGCGGAAGCGCAGCTCCAGGTCCTCGGTCTCGAAAAACTCGCGGAAGAAGCCCTTGAAGACAACTTTCAGATCCTTGAAGCTGACGTTCTCGCCGAGCCACAGGCCTTCGCACTGGTGGAACATCGGCGAGTGCGTGGCGTCGCTGTCCACGCGATAGGTGCGTCCCGGCGCGATGACCCGGATCTCCGGCATCGGGTCGCGGCCGGCATGCCGGGCCGCGTGTGACCGCGCATAGCGAACCTGCATGGGCGAGGTATGCGGGCGCAAATTGAGCCAGCGGCCTTCGGCGTCTTTTATGTCAACGTAGAAGGTGTCCTGCATCGAACGCGCGGGATGGTTTTCCGGGTTGTTGAGCGCGGTGAAACTCATCCAGTCAGTCTCGATCTCGGGACCGTCAGCCACGTCGAAACCCATGGAGCCGAAGATCTGCTCGATGCGTTCCATGGTGCGCGATACCGGATGCACCGCACCCATGCCGCGCTGCCGCCCGGGCAGCGTGACGTCGAGCGCCTCGGCGTGCAACTGCTGCTCCAACTCGGCCTCGGCCAGCGCTTGGCGCCGCGCGTTGAGCGCCGCCTCCACCTGCTGCTTTGCCGTGTTGATGAGCGCGCCGCGCGACTTCTTCTCCTCGGGCGGCACCCTGCCCAGGGCCTTGAGCAGCTCGGTCAGCCGCCCGGCCTTGCCGAGGTAGCGTGCCTTGGCGTTCTCTAGTTCCGCCGGTGTGGGAGCCCGGGCGAAGTCAGCCTGCGCGTCGTGCACCAGTTGATCGAGGTCGTTCATCGGATCCACAAAGACAAAAGGCCGAACGGAGTCGGCCTTGGAAGCTTGCCCGGGTTTTGACCGCGGGGCGGCTCGCACGCGGGGCCCACGAGCCCTGCGTGCGAGACATCAAGCGAGCTGGGCCTTCACCTTCTCAACGATGCTGCCAAAGGCGGCAGGATCGTGAACGGCCATGTCGGCGAGAACCTTGCGATCGATGTCGATCGACGCCTTTTTCAGACCGGCCATGAACTTGCTGTAGGTGAGCCCCATGCTGCGAGTCGCCGCATTAATACGGGCGATCCAGAGCTGGCGGAACACGCGCTTGCGGGTGCGGCGGTCGCGATAGGCATACTGCCCGGCGCGCATGACCGCTTCCTTGGCGATACGAAACACGTTCTTGCGGCGACCGCGAAAGCCTTTGGCAAGCGCGAGAACCTTCTTATGACGGGCGCGGGCAGTGACGCCGCGTTTGACGCGAGGCATGTCTTCTCCTTCAGTTCAGAAGCGGGTCACAGACCGGCGAAGGGCAACATCTGTGCGACGTGGCCCATGTTGGTCTCATGCACGGAAACGGCACCGCGCAGTTGGCGCTTGGTCTTCGTGGACTTCTTGGTGAGGATGTGGCGCTTGTACGCTTGGCCCCGCTTGACGGTGCCACCTGGGCGAACGCGGAACCGCTTGGCCGCGCTCTTCTTGGTCTTCATCTTGGGCATGACTGCTCCTTTGTGATTTGCGCTGCAGGCGCCGGCAAGCCTTTGCCGTCTTGTTGGCCTTCAGACGCTTCTCTCCAGCCGCCCGGTGACCAGACCGGGCCGCGGAACCCTTCGGGCGCACCCTTACTGGGCCGCCCAGATAACATCTACTTCCTCTTCGGGGCCAGCACCATGATCATCTGGCGCCCTTCGAGCTTGGGCATGTTCTCGACCACGGCTACGTCCGCAAGCTCATCGCGAATACGTTCCAGGAGTCGCATGCCGATGTCCTGGTGGGTGATTTCGCGGCCCCGGTACCGCAAGGTTACCTTGCCCTTGTCGCCGTCTTCCTCGATGAAGCGGCGAAGGTTTCGCATCTTGATCTGGTAATCGCCCTCGTCGGTGCCAGGTCGGAACTTCACTTCCTTGACCTCAATGACCTTCTGCTTCGCCTTGGCTTCCGCCGCTCGCTTTTGCTCCTGGTACTTGAACTTGCCGTAGTCCATCAAGCGGCACACCGGGGGATCGGCCTGAGCTGCGATCTCGACGAGATCGACGTCCTGGTCTCCTGCCATGCGCAACGCCTCTGGCAGGGGAACGATGCCCAAGGGCTCGTTGTTCACGCCGTTCAGGCGGACTTCCGGTACCGTAATTTCCCGGTTGAGGCGATGCTTGCGCTCGACGTTCGGAATACGGCGATCAGCAAAAGTAGCGATGGTTAGAACCTCTCAGCGGAACCCAAGGCCCATGGATTCCCAAACGATGACGATTGCGCCCCTACCGCTTGCGCGGCCTGGATCACACCTTGTTAGCGATGTCGCTGGTGATTCTCGCCTGGAAGTCTGCCAGGGTCATCACACCCAGGTCATGGTTGCCCCGGGCGCGCACCGCAACGGCCCCGCTGGCCTTCTCCTTGTCGCCGACGACGAGGAGAAACGGAACCTTTTGCATCGAATGCTCGCGGATTTTATAGGTGATTTTCTCGTTCCGCAAATCACATTCGGTTCTAAGCCCTTGTTTTTGAAGCGATTTCATTACTTCAAGAGCGTAGTCGGACTGATTTTCCGTGATGCTGAGAACCACTGCCTGTACCGGCGCCAGCCAGACCGGCAATGCACCCGCGTACTGTTCGATCAGGATGCCGATGAAGCGCTCCAGGGAACCGACGATGGCCCGGTGCAGCATCACCGGCGTGCGGCGCTCGCTGCTCTCAGCCACGTATTCCGCCCCCAGGCGGCCGGGCATGGAGAAGTCGGCCTGCATGGTCCCGCATTGCCACTGCCGGCCGATGGCATCCTTCAGCGTGTACTCAATCTTCGGGCCGTAGAAGGCACCCTCGCCCGGCGAGATGCTGAACTCACAGCCCGATGTTTTGAGGCTTTCGATCAGTGCCGCCTCAGCCTTGTCCCAGACATCGTCGGAGCCGATACGCGCGTCGGGACGCGTGGCCACCTTGTAGATGATGTCCGCGAAACCGAAGTCCTTGTAAACCTTCTGCAAGAGCGTGGTGAAGGCCACGCACTCGGGCAAGATGTCGTCTTCCGTGCAGAAGATGTGCCCGTCGTCCTGCGTGAAACCGCGCACGCGCATGAGGCCGTGCAGTCCACCCGTGGGCTCGTTGCGATGGCACTGCCCAAATTCGCCAAAGCGCAGCGGCAGGTCGCGGTAGCTCTTGATGCCCTGCTTGAAGATAAGCACGTGGCCGGGACAGTTCATCGGCTTGAGCGCGTAGTCGCGCTTCTCCGACTCGGTGGTGAACATGTTCTCGCGGTACTTGTCCCAGTGGCCCGTCTTCTCCCACAGGGTCTTGTCCAGCAGTTGCGGCCCCTTCACTTCACGGTAGCCGTTGTCGCGGTACACCGCGCGCATGTACTGCTCCACCTGTTGCCACACCTGCCACCCGCGCGGGTGCCAGAACACCACGCCTGGTGCGTGATCGTCGATGTGGAACAGATCCAGCTCGCGACCCAGCCGACGGTGATCGCGCTTTTCCGCCTCCTCCAACTGGTGCAGATAGTTCTGCAACTCTTCTTTGGTGGCCCAGGCCGTGCCGTACACCCGCTGCAGCATTTCATTGCGGTGGTCGCCGCGCCAGTAAGCCCCGGCCACCTTCATCAGCTTGAAGTGCTTGAGCCTGCCCGTGCTGGGCACATGCGGCCCGCGACATAGATCTTCGAATGTCCCTTCGCGGTACAGCGAGACATCCTCGCCCGGCGGAATGCTGGCGATGATCTCAGCCTTGTAATGTTCGCCAATGCCCTTGAAGTACGCGACCGCCTCATCGCGCGGCAGCACGCGGCGCACAACCTTCTCGTCCTTCTTCGCAAGTTCGGCCATCTTGGCCTCGATGGCGGCCAAGTCATCTGGCGTGAAGGGCCGCTTGTAGGCGAAGTCATAGTAGAAGCCGTTTTCGATGACCGGGCCGATGGTCACCTGCGCGTCGGGAAAGAGCTCCTTGACGGCATAGGCCAGGAGGTGAGCCGTGGAATGGCGGATAACTTCCAGGCCTTCGGGATCCTTCTCGGTCACGATGGACAACGGGGTGTCGCGATCGATGCGAAAGCTCGTGTCGACCACGCGGGCGGAATCGCTCTGGCCGATTCGTCCGGCGAGGGCCGCCTTGGCCAGGCCGCTACCGATGGACTGTGCCACTTCGGCCACCGTCACCGGGCCGGGATACTCGCGCCGAGAACCGTCGGGCAATTGGATCGCGATCATGAAAGCTCCGAAAGACAAACAAAAAAGCGCGGGACGAGCCGCGCTTCTTGAGGGTGGAAAGTTGAATCGACGAGACGAGCCGCGGCCAGCTACACCAAGGTGTACCGGCGGGTAGTTCGCGGTGTCATAACCGACATGCCTTTCTTGCCCTTGTTCGTGAGGCGCGGATTGTATGCCAGCGCCTCACCATCGGCAGATCTTGTTGTTTTCCGTGCGCACGCGGTGACCGACCCGCAGGTCGTACGGCTGCGCGCAGTCGAAGCTGCGCAGGCCGCCGCCGTGGTCGAGCCGCATGGTGGCGCGGCAGAGGTCTTTGCGTGCCGTGGCCGGACTCTTATCGATCTCGTTGCCAAATACCGCCCCGACCAGCGCCTCCACCCCAGTGCCCAGACTTATGGCCACCTCGCGAGATCTCGCGCCCACGGCACCGCCCACCACGGCCTCGGCGCCCCGTGGTGCGCTCACGATGGTGCACGGTGTCGATGTCCTGGACTACCCCGCACTGGGTGCCGGGAGAGCCCGCCGCCGCCGTGCCGAGCAGGGGGCAGTCTCATTCCGGTCTGCTTGCAGCGGCCCGAGCAGGGTCGCTGCAAGGGCAAAACGCGCTGCCCCACCGGCCGAGCGACGTTGGCGGCCGGCTTTGCGCCAGCAAAACGTTACACAGTCGCAAAACCGGGCTTCTTAGGCCGCCGGGACGACACCCGAGCGCATCGCCTGCACGCGCTGCTCGAACTCCTGGCGTAGTTCGCGCCGCGCGCGTGCGGCCTGATGACGGCGCAGCTGGTCCGGCGTAATGGGTGTGAGCGGCGGCACCGGCGCGGGCTTGCGCGCGCCATCCATCGCCACCATGGTGAAAAAACAGCTGTTGGCGTGGCGCACGGTCTGCGTCTGGATGTTCTCGGCGACGACCTTGATGCCAACTTCCATCGACGTGGTGCCGGTGTAATTGACGCTGGACAGGAAGGTGACCAGCTCGCCCACGTGGATGGGCTGGCGGAACATGACCTGGTCGACCGACAGCGTGACGACGTAGCGCCCACAGTAGCGGCTCGCACAGGCGTAGGCCACTTGATCGAGCAGCTTCAGGATGGTGCCGCCGTGAACATTGCCGGTGAAGTTGGCCATGTCCGGCGTCATCAATACCGTCATGGATAGCTCGTGGCTTGGCAGATTCATGGCCCCGCTCCGCATCGGCCACTTGGCTTCACTCAGCGCGGCTTGACGACGCCGCAGGCGATGCGTGCGCCGGCATTGCCGGTGGGCTGGGTCTTGTAGTCGTCGGGATTCGCATGGACGATGACGCCGCGACCGACCAGGTCGGCGGGACCTGATCCAACGCTCACGCCGGTGAGGCGAAAGCGGGCCTCGACGGCACCGCTGGCATCAGCCTTCAGCGAAGGCATGTCGCCCGCGTGGTGCTCGGCGTGCTGCGGGCCGTGGGGCGTGCCAGCGGGATTGAAGTGGCCGCCGGCGCTGACACCGTCGCCGCTGGAGCAGTCTCCCTTTTCGTGCACATGGAAGCCGTGCTCCTGATTTGGCTTGAGGCCGGTGACCCGGGCCACCACCATCATTTCAGTCCCTTGCTGCTCGAAGCTCACGGTGCCGGCAGCGGTGTTGCCCTTGGTGGGGTCGAGAACCGCGACGGCGGACAGGCCGGCGCCTTGCATGCGTGTCATGTGCTGCGGGCCGCCACAGCCGGCGATCAACGCGATGGCGGCCACGGCGGCCAGGTGAACAAGCTTCATGGGATGTTTCCTTCCGTAGATATTGGTGCGAGCCGGGTGTCCAGGTGGGCCCGCGATATTAGGCTTAACGACGGGGCGTGGGCAGGCACGGCATCGTTCGGCGATTGGTCTCGGAAAAGCAGGTTCAGCGCTTCTGCAGCTTGGCGAATGCCGCAGCCATCGCGGATTGCGGGGAGGCGGTGCCCTGGCGTGCGCCGCCGCCCGACATGCGTTCGCCGCGGCCAGCGGGGCGGAATGCGTTGCCCGGGGCATCGGCCTTGCCGGCGGGCTTGGCGTCGAGCCGCATGGTGAGTCCGATGCGCTTGCGCGCAAGGTCCACCTCCAGCACCTTCACCTTCACGATGTCACCCGTCTTGACCACCTCGCGCGCGTCATTGACGAACTTGTGGCTGAGCTGGCTCACATGGACCAGGCCGTCCTGGTGCACGCCCAGGTCGACGAAGGCGCCGAACTGCGCGACGTTGCTCACCGTGCCTTCGAGCGTCATGCCGGGCTTGAGGTCGGCGATGTCCTCCACTCCTTCGTTGAAGCGGGCCACCTTGAAATCGGGGCGCGGGTCGCGGCCCGGCTTCTCGAGTTCAGCAAGGATGTCCTTCACCGTGATCGCGCCGAAACGGTCATCGGCGAACGCTTCAGGCTTGAAACTGCGGATAACGTCGGTGCGGCCCATGAGCTCGCTCACCGGTTTGCCCGTCGAAGCGAGGATGCGCTCGACGACCGGATAGGTTTCCGGATGCACGCTCGACTGGTCGAGCGGGTTGTCGCCTCCGCGGATGCGCAAGAAGCCCGCTGCCTGCTCGAAGGTCTTCGGTCCCAGGCCGCTCACGTCAAGCAGTTGCTGGCGACTGCGGAAGGCCCCATTCGCGTCACGCCAGCGCACGATACTCGTCGCCACCGCGCCGCTCAATCCCGACACGCGCGCCAGCAGCGGCGCCGAAGCGGTGTTGAGATCCACGCCCACCGAGTTCACGCAGTCCTCAACCACCGCGTCGAGGCTGCGCGCGAGATCGCTCTGGTTGACGTCGTGCTGGTACTGCCCCACACCGATGCTCTTGGGATCGATCTTCACCAACTCGGCCAACGGGTCTTGCAATCGCCGTGCGATGGACACCGCGCCGCGCAAACTCACGTCGAGGTCGGGCAACTCCTTGCTCGCGAACTCGGAGGCGGAGTACACCGAGGCGCCTGCTTCGCTCACCACGATCTTCTCGATGTGCGTGTCGGGCGACAGCTGCGCGATGCGCTTGATGAGGTCGGCCGCAAGCTTGTCGGTCTCGCGGCTGGCGGTGCCGTTGCCGATGGCGATGAGGTTCACGCCGTGCGTTGCGCACAGGCGACCCAGCGTGTGGATGGACCCTTCCCAGTCTTTGCGCGGCTCGTGCGGATAGACGGTGGAGGTGTCGAGCACCTTGCCGGTGTCGCTGACCACGGCGACCTTCACGCCGGTGCGGATGCCGGGGTCCAGGCCCATGACCACGCGCTTGCCGGCGGGCGCGGCCAATAGCAAATCGCGCAGGTTCTCGGCGAAGACTTTGATCGCGACGCGTTCGGCTTCCTCGCGCAGCCGCGAGAACAGGTCGCGCTCCAGGCTCAGCGAAAGCTTGACCTTCCAGGTCCAGGCAATGGTCTTGCGGATCAGGTCATCGGCCGGGCGCTTGGAGTGGCGCCAGCCCAGGTGCACGGCGATGCGACCCTCGGCCAGCGAAGGCTGACCCGGGACCACTTCCTCGTCGAGCAGGAGCTTGGCGTCGAGCACCTCCTGGGTGCGGCCGCGGAAGACGGCCAACGCGCGGTGCGACGGCACGCTGCCGATGGGCTCGGCGTAGTCGAAGTAATCGCGGAACTTGGCCACGTCAGGGTGGTTCTCGTCCTTGCCCTCCATAAGCTTGGACTTGAACAGGCCCTCGCCCCACAGCCATTCGCGAAGCAGACCGACGAGGGCCGCGTCCTCGGCCCAGCGCTCGGAGAGGATGTCTCGCACGCCGTCGAGCACGGCATGCGCATCGGCGAAGCCGCCTTCAGCATTGATGAATCCTGCGGCCTCTGCCAGCGGGTCTAGCGAAGGGTCGGCGAAGAGCTTCTCGGCCAGGGGCTCAATGCCCGCCTCGCGCGCGATCATGCCCTTCGTACGGCGCTTGGGCTTGTAAGGCAGGTACAGGTCTTCGAGCTCTTGCTTGGTGGGCACGGCTTCGATGGCCGCGCGCAGCTCGGGCGTGAGCTTGCCCTGTTCATCAATGCTCTTGAGCACCGCGGCGCGCCGCTCCTCGAGCTCGCGCAGGTAGCCGAGCCGCGACTCCAGCTCGCGCAGCTGCGTATCGTCGAGGCCGTCGGTGGCCTCCTTGCGATAGCGCGCGATGAAGGGGACCGTGGCCCCACCGTCCAGCAGCTCGACGGCTGCGTTCACTTGGGCTGGCCGAACCTTCAGCTCGGCCGCCAGTTGCATCAGGATCTTGTCCAAGGCGATGGAGGGCAACTGCAAGAAGGCGCGCAGTGTGCCACACGGGTTTGCCGCGGCGGCGCCCTCAAGCAAGGCGCGTTCAGGCTTGCACAAGCCGTGCAATGCTTCCGAGCTCAGCTCAAGAACTGTGAACCCATCCAGCGTGCCCGCGCCGCTGGATGGGTTCACGGGTATTTCAGCGGTAACCGTGTCCCGCCACGCCAAAGGTGAAAGCCAGCGCGAGTTCAGCCGTGTTGGCGCTGAGTCCTTCCGACTTGAACGAGCGCACGCGCCCGGCGCCCACGCGCAGCGCGAGCGAGGGGCTGAGGTCGAAACCCAGGTAAGCGTTGGGCTGCGCGATGGCCCCGCCGCGCGTTTCGACGCCGCCACCACCGCCGGCGCCCACCAGGGCCTCGGCACCGGCATGCCAGCGCGCGCTGATCGGCACGTGGAGGCCCGCGCCGACGAGACCCGCGGTGTAGCCGCCGGCGTCGCCCGCATAGGCGCTGCGCACCTGCCCGGTGACATAGACGTGCCGGGTGACGAAGCGGCTGGTTTTGAGGACCACCGCCTGCACAGGCCGGCGCGTGCCGTCGCGCCGTTGCGCGTCGTAGCGCTCGATCCCACCCATCCATTCAGTGCGCGTGTTGCGCGGCGGCGCCGTGAGGTCGCTCGGGTCGTCGAGGATCCAGTTGAGCGATGCCGCGGCGTACGACGCCTTGAAGCTGCCCTGCGGCGCCTGCGCGAGGCCGGCCTCGAGGCTCAGGCCCAGTTCGCGGGCCAGCCGCACGGTGCCGTACACGCCCGCCTTCCACAGCAGGCCGCCGCCGGTGTCGACCTCGCCTCCGCCGCCCATGCCCAGCGCCACCCGCCCGCCGAGCGTGAGCACGTCGGGCCACACCGTGGTCTCCGCACCGGCAGTGCCGAGAAACTCTGCGTAGCCCGCGACACCGCCACCACCCGCGCCGCCGCCTTCCACGCCGACATACGCGTGGTCGCCGAGCGAGCGCTCTGCGCGCACGCCGACCTGCGTGATGCGTGAAGGCAGCGCACCACCGCCCGTGCGCCGGGCACTGGGGCGCGGGTTGTAGATGCCCATTACGGTGTGGAAGCGATCCACGCCCAGGCCCGTGCGCCCGCCAAGGTCGGAGCGCTGGCCGATACGCTCGCGAGGCACGTAGCGAAAATCGGTGCGCGCGCTCATCACGAGGCCGACCTGACTGCTGTCGATGTCGCCGTTGGCGAACCGCACGCGCGAGGCCGACACGCCGGCAAGGAAGGGCCCGAAATCCCACAGCAGATCGACGTGCGGACGCACCATGAGGCCGCCGCCCACGGGTGCCGCGCCACCCCCGCCACCACCAGCAAAGAGGCCGGCGTCGAGCGTGAGCGGCCCGGCGATGCGAGCCTGCCAGCTGGCTTGCGCGCCGATCGTGAACAAGCCGCCGCGGCGCCCGCTGGCCGCCCCGAAGATCGACGGGCCAACCGACCAGCCGCGGCCCACGCCGACGAGGTACGACGTGCCGACCAGCCCCATGTGCTCGCCGCCAGGCAGGCGGACTTTCTCGGCGCTGATGCGGATCTGCGCCGGCGCGGTGACCAGCGGGTCGATGGGCTGCGCACACGCGAGCATGCAAGCGCCCAGGCCGGCGCCTGCGGCGGCCAGGCGAAGGGAAGATGCGGTCATGAAGCGGCGTCGGGTTCAAATCGGGCGCGCATGGTAGCGGCTGCACGCGCCGCCCCGCTTGCCATGCACCGCCGGCCACGCTACAGCACCAGCACTGCCCTGAAGTCGTTGACGTTCGTGAACGTGGGCCCGGTCACGACGAGGTCGCCCAGGGCGCTGAAGAAGCCGTAAGAGTCGTGGCGGTCGAGGTACTCGCCGGCTTTCATGGCCAGGGCGGCTGCGCGCTGCAGCGTGTCGGGTGTGACGATGGCACCGGCGTTGTCTTCCAGGCCATCGATGCCGTCGGTGTCGGCCGCAAGCGCATACACGCCGGGCTGGCCCTGCAAGGCCCGGGCGCAGCCGAGCAGAAACTCGCCGGCGCGCCCGCCGCGGCCACCGACGTTGCGCACCGTGACGGTCGTCTCGCCACCGGAGAGGATCACGCAGGGCTTGCGAAACGGCGCGCCACGCCGCGCCACGGCACGCGCCAGCGCCGCATGCACCTTGCCGACTTCGCGCGACTCGCCTTCGATTTCGTCGGACAGCACGTGTGCCTCGACGCCGGCGTTTCGCGCAAGCCCAGCGGCCGCTTCGAGGCTTTGCTGCGGCGTGGCGATGATCTTCACCTCATGCCCAGCAAAGCGCGGATCGCCCGGCTTGGGCGTCTCGATGACGCCGCTTTCCAAGCCGCGCCGCACCGCCGGCGGAATGTCGATGCCGTAGCGCTCGAGGATGCCCAGCGCATCGGCGCAGGTGCTCGGGTCGGGCACCGTGGGGCCGCTCGCGATCACCGCCGGATCGTCGCCAGGCACGTCGGAGATGAGCAGCGTGACGACGCGCGCCGGCGCACACATCGCGGCCAAGCGACCTCCCTTGATGGCCGAGAGGTGCTTGCGCACGCAGTTCATCTCGTCGATGGCGGCACCGCTTCTCAGCAGCGATCGGTGAATGGCCTGCTTGTCCTCGAAGCTCAGGCCGTCGGCCGGCATGGACAGCAGCGCCGAGCCGCCGCCTGACACGAGGCACAGCACGAGGTCGTCGGCCGTGAGGCCCTGCGTGAGTTGCACGATGCGCTGCGCGGCGCGCCGGCCGGCCCCATCGGGCACGGGGTGGGCTGCTTCCACCACTTCGATGCGGCCGGGCGGTGCGCGATAGCTTGGCGGCACATGCCCATAGCGCGTGACGACCAGCCCGGAGAGCGGCGCATCGGCCGGCCATAGCGCATCGACGGCCGCGGCCATGGAAGCGCCTGCCTTGCCGGCGCCCAGCACTTGCGTGCGACCGCGCGGAGGCAAGGGAAGGTGCGGGGCCATCACCTGCGCCGGCAGCGCCCGCGCCACCGCGGCGTCGAACAGCGCTCGCAGAAACTCGCGTGGCTGTGCATGGGCAGCGGGAACCTTCATGCACCAAGTATCCGTGGCCCGCACGGAAAGGACGCCGGCACGCGGCGTCAACGGCACAGCCCGAGGATGCGCTCCTGCTGAGAGCATTGCGCCACCGGCTTGGGCAGCCCGGGCTGGCTGGCCATGCAGTTGCGCAGCGCGCGCTCGGTGGGCGGGTAGTAGGACCAGCCCTGCCCCAGCTCGGGCAGGCCCAGAGCCACCTCGCGCCACTTGGGGTGGCCCACGGCCTGCAAACGGGGGAAGTTCTCGCACAGCGACCGCGCAAAGCGGTTGAGGTGCGAAGTGGTGCCCCGCAGCTTGTAGTCATAGGTGACGAGGAAGGCCTTCACCGCCACGCCAGGGATGTCTTCGGCAAGCAGGTTCGGGTAGCTGGCCGCGCGCACCGTCGCCGGGAAGTAGGTCCTGAGCGCAGGTTTGCTCGCCGAGTTCTCGGGATCGAACTTGAGCAGCTTGATGAGCTGCCGCGCCTCCGGCTTCATGTCGACCAGCAGCTTGGCCGGCTGGCCGGCCACCACGACCACCACGTCCAAGGTCTTGTCGCCGGTCAGCTTGACCAGCGCTTCCTCGTTCGATAGGTAGCTCGCGTTGCCCTCGGGCGGCGGCGCGCCGAACATCTGGCGATAGATGGTGGTCGCGGACATGGCCGTGCCGCTGCGAAGCGGGCCGACGTTGATCTTGGCGTCCTTGATCTCGTGCACGAAGTTGAACGGCGCATCGGCCCGCACGATGAAGTAGATCTCCTCGTTGTACAGGGGCATGACCACGCGAAGCGGCCGGATCATGGCGTCGGCCTCGGCGTTGCCGCTGGCGGCCAGATCGAGGAAGGCCTGGTACACGTCTGACTGCACCATCGCCAGCTTCACGCCCGGCTCGTAGCGCAGCCGCTGCACGTTCTCCGCCGAGCCGGCCGAGGGCAGCACCTCCAGCTCGATCTCAGCCTTCGGCGCCACGTGCTGGGCGATGTCGCGCCCGATCTGGATGTAGGTGCCCCGTTCGGAGGCCGTGACGATCTTGTAGGCGGCCGCGGCAAATGCGTGGGCACCGATGAAACAGGCGCACAGTGCGCCGAACAGTCTCCAGGTGAGTCCTCGGGTCATATGGGCTTCTCGCGTCGGGTGGTGGATGGGTTCAGCGGCCCGGCTGGTTGCACAAGCCCAGCGCAGCCACCTGTTCGGTGCACGGGGCCCGCACCGGCGGTGGTGGCTGGGCTTCGGCATGGCGCAGCGCGGTCGACGCTGCGGCGGAATCGGAGGCAGTGCTGCGTACCGTGGAGCGACGCGCTGTGCGCGTGCCGGCAGCGCGGGCCCTTGGGGGGTCCTGAGTCACACGTGCCACGGGCGCTGCCTCCAGCGCTTGCGCAGACGCAGTGCCAGCGGAGCCCACCGTGTCTGGCAGAGCGGGCGGGGTGGCGATAGCAGCGGACGGTGGCTGAGGCGACACACCGGCGGGGGTCTGGGCGGTCGGCGGCGTGGCGGGCACGGCACTGGCCTGCTGCACAGTTGCGGCAGGCACTACAGGGGTCGGCGTGCTGACCGGTGCCGCGGCTGCTGGGCCGGCGGGTGCGACAGGCGCTCTGGCCACGGGTGCCTGTGGTTCGTCACGCCGCAGGAAGTCGATGAAGAGTGCGCCCAACAGCGCACCCGCGAGCATGAGCGTGAGCGCCATCAGCAGTTGCCGCACGCGGCTTAACCCCACGCGCGCAGCGAACGAAGACTCGTTTGCAGTGAACCTGGCCGTCGGCGGCACGAAAAGCGGCAAGGTATGCGGATCGTCGCGGCGATGCGTGCCAGCCCCGCCGACCTGCTCGGCCATTGTTTGCGGCACTTCGGCATCGAGCACGGACGGCGGCGACGCATCGGGCACCGGTGCGTGCGGCGGCAAGGGGCGAGGCTCCAGCAGGTGATTCGGCATGAGCTGAAGGTCGCATTTCCAGCATGAAATGGCCGTCACGCCATTGGCCTCGCCACAGCGAGGGCAAGGCATCAGGTGAGGCCTGCGCGCCTCAGTGGTGATAGGCGGTCGCATCGCATCCTCCTACTGCTCTGGCGATTGGACCAATCGCGCGTATGAGGCTCGCCGGCTTCTGCCTTGTCAACCCGGCGGCACCCCCTAGTCCACCGAGTCGGCATGCGCGCAAAGCGCACAACCAGCGGGGCTTATTCGAGAACGCCCAACCTCACGTGCCGAACCGCCATGTGATGGACCATCAGCGTCACGCCCGCCGCAACGCCGTGTGCCGCGCCCAGCCCGGTGATGTGCGCCTCGACGCGGGCGCACACCGGGCCGGTGCGGCCCGCTTGGCCGAGGCATTTGAAGACCGCACTCTCGGCGTTCAATTCCGGCACGCGCGCCACCAGCCGCTGGCCCAGCACCGCGGCCGAGAGCGTGATGCGGTTCTTGCCCTGAGCATGTCCGCCCAGCAGGAGATGGTGACAGGCACTGCCCAGCGGACCGTCGCCCAGGCGCACCTCGCCGCTCACCTTGGTGCGGTCCAGCATGCGGGCCACTTCCGGTCCGCCTGCGCGGCCCAGCGGCTGCGGCGTGGGCGCCGACAGCAGCCCGCGCAGGAACGCCGGCAGGTCGAGGCTGCCTCGGTCGGTGACACGCGCACCCAGACCACCTCGCTGCTCATAAGACGCGCCCGCGACCTGCGGTGAGCTGAACACGAAGAGATCCGTGCGCGCCCGGCTGGGCGATTCCATGTAGATGCCGTGACGCCTCAGGCCCATGGACGAATTGGGACCCACGTGCTCGACCACCACGTGGTTGAAATCCACTCGGCCATGCTTTACCGGTACACGGATGTGCGCATCCACCACCCAGGCCGCGTCGCGGATGAACACTTCGAGCATGCCGTGCAAGGTGCCGAGCGCATCGAGCCGCCAACCCTCGGCCGGAGCGGGGATGGCCGTCACCGAGGCGCCCGGCGTCAGCTCCACGCCTTCGAGGTCGAGCTCTTCGGCCTCCAGGCCCTTCACTTCGAGGGTGCCCTGAAAAGGTGGCGACGCGAGCAACAGCTTGGCCCGTCTGAGCGTCAGGCGGGCAACGGCGATTTCCCCGATGGCGGCATGCAGGTGCACGTCGCGAAGCAAGAGGCGATCGGCCTGGAGCCGCACGCGGCCCTCAGGGCAGAGTTCGATCGCGGCACCCATGGCTTCGAGGCCATTGAAACGGGCGCCTTCCCTGGCGGCAAAAGCAGGCGAAAGATCGTTCATGGTGGCGCGGCCGATGCGGCAATCCGCATTCCCTGGTACGGCACTGTTTTTGCCCGCGTCGCATGGCATGTCCGCGCCCGGTTCCCCCACCGCTCCGATGTTCATCCTGCTCAACGCCGGCTCAGGCGTTGGCGATGCCGACGCCGTGCGCCACATGGTGAGCGAGGTGCTGGAACCGGCAGGCCGGCGATACCACATCGTCACGCCGGAGCGAGGCGCGCAGATCCCGCTGGCCGCTCGCCGGGCGGCCGAGCAGGCCCGCGCGCAGGGCGGCGTGGTGGTCGCTGCCGGCGGGGACGGCACGCTCAACGCAGTGGCCCAGGCAGCGCACGACGCGGGCTGCCCCATGGGTGCGCTGCCGCGAGGCACCTTCAATTACTTCGGCCGCACGCACGGCATTCCGCTCGACTTACAGGAAGCCACGCGCGCGCTGCTCACGGCCCGGGTGCATCCCGTGCAGGTGGGGCTGGTGAATGACCGGCTGTTTCTGGTCAATGCGAGCGTGGGCCTGTATCCCGATCTGCTGGAAGACCGTGAGCGTTTCAAGACACGCTACGGACGGCACCAACTGGTGGCTCTGGTCGCGGCGCTCGTCACGCTGCTGCGCAACCACCGGCAGTTGCGCCTGCGCATCGAGCTGGGCGGCCAAGTGCGTGACGTGCGCACCACCACCCTTTTCGTCGGCAACAACCGCCTGCAACTCGAACAGATTGGCATTCCGCAGGCACCCGCCCTCGACCATGGGCGCGTGGCCGCCGTGATGCTGCGGCCAGTGGGCAGCTGGGCGATGCTGGGCCTGCTGCTGCGCGGTGCGCTCGGTACGCTGGGCGATGCCGAGCGGGTGGAAAGCTTCCAGTTCCAGCACATGACCGTGACGCCCTGGCTGCCCTACGGCCTGCGCCGCATCAAGGTGGCGGCTGACGGGGAGATCATGCTGCTGCGCACGCCGCTGGAGTTTCGTGTGTCGCCCCGGCCGCTGTATCTGCTCAAGCCAGTGGTCGCCAACGACTCAGGCGCGGCGGCCGGCCTGGCCGTCGGTGCGGGGGCATGAACGCGGCCGTCGCAGGCGCGAATTGCGGTTTGCGCAGGACGGAGAGGCACCGGTGAGCGTCAGCGTCGGTGTGCTGCTGCAGGTGTCGGACCCGCATTTCGGCACCGAGCGGCCGGCCGTCGTGGAAGCGCTGGTGCGGCTCGCGCGCGCCGAGCGGCCCGAACTGCTGGTGATGTCGGGCGACATCACGCAGCGTGCCCGCACGGCGCAGTTCCGGGCGGCGCGAGAGTTTGTCGACCGGCTTGCTATCGATCACCGGCTGGTGATCCCCGGCAACCACGACATCCCGCTGTTCAACCTGCCCCAGCGGGTATGGGCGCCCTACGCCAACCACGTGCGCGCCTTCGGCCCTGAGTTGGAGCCGGTGTACGAGTCGCCCACCATGCTGGTCGTTGGGGTGAACACCACGCGAGCACACCGGCACAAGGACGGCGAAGTCTCTTCAGAGCAGGTGGATCGCGTGGCGCAGCGACTGCGGCTTGCCCGACAGGGGCAGCTTCGCATCGTGGTGGTCCACCAGCCGGCGGCCGTGTTGCGCGCGCGGGACGAGCACGACCGCCTGCACGGCCATGCGTATGCCACTGTGTCTTGGGCCCGCGCCGGGGCCGACATGGTGATGGGCGGGCACATTCACCTGCCCTACCTGCTGCCGCTGCACGAGCTGAACGGCGGGCTGGCGCGCCGACTGTGGGCGGTGCAGGCGGGCACCGCGGTATCGCACCGGGTACGCGAAGGTGTTGCCAACTCGGTGAACCTGGTGCGCTGGGGCGGCGGCAGCCCGCAGCGGCAAGCTCTCGTGGAGCGATGGGATTACGTGGTCGCGGTGGACGCGTTCGAGCGGGTGATCGAAACGCCTATCGAGACGGGCTGGCTCGGATAGAGCAAGCGCCCTGCGATCACTCGCCGCGCGCGACCTCCCTCAGCGCCTGCTCGAAGACCTCGGGCGGATGGCCGCCCTGGAGCAGGTGCTTGTCGTTGATGATGACGGCAGGCACGGAGTGAATGCCGCGCTCCGTGTAGAACCGCTCGCGCTCGCGCACCTCCTCGGCATAGGCGCCGCTTTCCAGCACCTTGCGGGCTTCGGCGGCGTCCAGGCCCGCCTCGGTGGCCAGTCGCCTGAGGACGTCATGGTCGGCGGGGCTCTCGCCGCGGCCGAAGTAGGCGTCGAACAGCCTGCGCTGGAGGTCGAGCTGCCGGCCATGCAGCCCGGCCCAATGCACCAGGCGATGCGCGTCGAAGCTGTTGCTGGCGCGTCCACGCATGTCGAAGTTCAGGCCCAGCGCTGTTGCGCGCTCGCGGATCGCTTGCTGGTTGCTCAACACCTGCTGCGGCGTGATGCCGTACTTGCGCGACAGGTGCTCGACGATGTCTTCGCCTTCCGGCGGCATGCCGGGGTTGAGTTCGAAGGGCTGGAAGTGCAGCTCGGCCTGCACGTCGTCGCCAAGCCGCTCCAGTGCGATCTCCAATGAGCGCAGGCCGATGGCGCACCAGGGGCAGACGATGTCCGAGACGATGTCGATCTTCATGAGGGGCAGTCTAGGGGGTTCGAACGGCCCGTGAGCAAACGGCACCCACTTTGCTTCAATGCAGCCATGAACACCTTCCTTTGGATCGCCAGCGTGGCGCTCATCGTGGCCGGCGTGGCGGGCACCGTGCTGCCGGTGCTGCCCGGCACGGCCCTCGTGCTGGCAGGCATGGTGCTGGGCGCGTGGATCGACGATTTCTCACGCGTGAGTGGGATCACGCTGGCCGTGCTCACCGTGCTGGCCGCCCTGTCATGGGTACTCGACTACGTGGCTGGCCTCATGGGCGCCAGGCGCGCGGGCGCCAGCAAGCAGGCGCTGATCGGGGCGGCCATTGGCACCGTCGCGGGCCTCTTCATCGGCCTCGTCGGTGTGCTCTTCATGCCTCTGATCGGCGCGGCGGTCGGCGAGTACTTGGCGCGGCGCGATGAGCGGCGCGCCGCGCACGTAGGCATCGCCACTTGGCTGGGCATCCTGCTCGGCATGGTCGCCAAGGTGGGCATCGCTTTCGTGATGGTGGGCATCTTCGTGGCGGCGCTCGTGCTGTGATGCCTGCCCACCTCGTGTCGCGCGCTCATCAGCCCGGCACACCGAGGGCCGCGAAGTGCAGTACCCATTCACGCGTCGGGTCCACGGCCACGAGAGCCGACGCCTCGTCGTCGTAGAACGCGCCCACCGCGCAGGCCCCCAAGCCGCGCGCGCCTGCTTCAAGATAAATGCGCTCACCCACCAGCCCGGTCTCGATGAACGCATGGCGGTAGCCTCGCGCTGCGCCGTGCGGGTCGGCCGCGAGCGCGGCGCGATCGGCCGACAGCAAGAACACCGCGGCGCCGTTGCCGATCACGTCCTGGTCGAGCGCTGCCGCGCGTGCCTCGGCACGCAAGGAGGCCGGCACGCGCCGCGGCAGCAACGCGCGTCGAGCAGGCTCATAGCGATAGGCGCCGGGCGCGAGGCCGGCCACCGCATGGACCACCACGTCGATGTGCACGGCCGGTGAGAGCAAGGGCCCGGCGCTCGCGGTCATCGCGTGCAGCACGGCGGCCAATGCCTCCAGGGGCAAGGCCTGGCGCGCGAAGCGGCGCACCGAGCGGCGCGTGGAGATGAGCGAAAGCACGTCGGCGTTCGTCGGTTTCACAGGCGCCAGCACCACGGCATCGGTTGGCCATGGCGCCGGCAAACTCGGCGCGACATCGGCTTGCGCGGGTAGCGCGTCGATGCGCAGCGAGGTGGCCCGATGTACCGCGGCCGTCACGCCGAGTGCCGAAGCGTCCTCGGCGACCAGAGGCGCCGGCTGCCATCGCGGCACGGACGGCATGGCGATGGGCGCTTCGGCATCTCGCGGGCGACCAGCGCTGAGCACCGCCATCGCGAGCACACCCTCTTCGCGCTCATCCACCCCGAGCGTCGCCGCCGCGCGCGATTCGTCGAAAGCTCGCAGCAGCGTGGTGCCCACACCCAGCGCCCGGGCCGCCACGCGCAGGTTCTCCAGCGCATGCCCGAGGTCGGCCAACACGTAGCGGTAGGTGCGGTCACGGTACTTGTGCCCGGTGCGCCGGAACACCGCCGTGGCCACGATCGCGGCCGGCGCGTCGTGCAGCGCGGCATCGCCCAGTGCGCCAAGCGCTGCATCGTCGAGCGAAGCGTCTGCAAGGCGCTCCAGCGCATGCGACTGCGCGTCGTAATGCCACAGCCCCGGCGCGAGGCCGGGCACGCTGCGCGCGGCGACATACAGCTCGGTGGAGAACAGCGCGCCCGACGACGGCGAGGCGCGCAGCTCAAGACCCCCGCGCCGCGCGGTGACGCCAGTGGTGTGCCACAGCACGCGGCCCAGCGCTCCAAGATCGAACGCGGTCGATGCCCCCCCGCGAGGCGCGGGCAACGCCACGCGAGACGCGCCGGCGTAGCGCTTGAAGGCAGGCGGCGGATCGCCCCAGTCCACCCCCGGCGCACGCAGCACCACGCCCGCACGCGCATGCGACGAAAAGGCATGGAAGCGCTCGACCAGCGCCATGGCGTTCGCAGCGGCGCCGGCCTGCGGCCCACCTGTGCCGGCCATCGGTTCGATTCGCAACTCGCTGCGGCCATGCCGCATTCCCAACGCGAAGGCCGCCCCTGTGGCGAGCAGCAAACCGACGAGGCCGAGCGCACCGCGCCGGCCCGCTGGCTCCGCGCTGGTGGGCTGCGCGGACCGCCACGGCCCGGTGAAGAAACGCCACACCACGCGGAAGTTGAACGCCAGGTGCAAAGCCACGAGCAACACGGTGCCGTAGCCGAAGAGGTAGTGCCAGTCGAACACCGGCAGCTGCTGGTTGGCGACCCAGAAGATGCCCAGCCCCGCCGTCGTGAGCACATAGGCCATGAGCAGCACGCTCGACACCACGTTGAGCACGTGGCGTGAGGGCATGCGCCCGCGTCGCCACGCCAGGGCGGCCACCACGGCAGCCATGAACAAGATGGGCAGCGCTACGAGCAGAACCTTGGGCATGGCGCACGACCTCCGCCGCCATCATCGCGATTCGGGGCGGGTCTTGCTGCAGCGATGGCAATGTGGCGGACTAGGGCAGCTCGCCCTGCAAGCTGCGGAACGCGAGGAACTCCGCGCGCGTACGCGGGCCGTAGGTGTCGAAGCCGGGCCGCGGGTCGTTGAGGTACTCCGCCTTTCGCCTTTGCACGGGATCGCGTGAGAGCTTGCGCCGCATCGCGTCGGGCTCGAGGCCATACACGCGCGCTGCGTTGAGGCCGAAAATCTTGCGCCGCATCGCGGGCGTAATCGCCGGGTACCCGTACTTCTGCTGGAACTCGCGGCTGATCTGGAAGGCGCGAAAGGCCTGGATCTGATCCTGAGGGCTGCCGTACCAGATGGAGTCGGTGCCCCACAGGATGTGGTCCTCGCCGAAGGTCTTGAGCAGCTTGCCCAGCAGATGCGCGGCCTGGTCGGGGTCTCGCATCACGAAGCGCCAGGTGCTGCCCAGCTCGGCATACACATTGCGCGGCTGCCCGGCCTCGACCTGCGAGCGGATCAGCACATCGACCCCCGCCTTGGCTTTCGGGTCGTATGGCCCTTCCTTCACGCTCGGATCGAAGCCGCTGTGATAGATGAGGAAATTCATATCGGCGTGACGCCGCGCGCCCGGGCCGATATCGCTGGCCAGCGAGTACTCGTAGCCGCGAGCGCCGAAGGGCAGCCCCTTGTGGACGGCGATGTTGCGCACGCCCAGGCGGCGAGCGCGCTCGATAAAGGGCGCGCCGTAACGGTCGTCATCGAGCCTGAACCCGGTCGGCCCTTCGGGCGGGCCGAACTGCGTGTAGGTCTTGAAGGCCGAGAGCTTGTGCCGGGCCGCCTGCGCTTCCATGCCGTCGAGTTCGCCGTCCAGCGTGGGCATGCACCGGCCGTGCAGCAGCAGCCGCTCGGTGCCGTCCAGTGCGCGCGCGGCCTCCAGCGTGGCGCCGGCGGCCTCGAAATCGAGCGGGTTGGTGTCGGCGCCGCCGGGCACGTGCGACAGCACGCCCATCGAGGTATCGCTGTCCATGAACACGTCCTTGAGCAGTGCGCCGCTGGAGAAACACTCGATGTGGTCGGCCTTGCCGCAGCGCGCGTTGGGCATGCCCTTGAACGCATCGGGGCCGGCCCGCTTTCGCCACGCGCCCTGCGGGTTCACGTGGTGGAGTTGCACGTCGAAAATGAACTCGTCGCCTGCGAGCGCGGCCTGCGCTGCGGCCAACTCGAATGGCGCTTCGCTCGGCACCTCGTACGCGCCGCCGTGCCGGCCGGCCGCGGCAAACGCGCGGTTGAAGGCGACCAGCGTGGCCGCGGCACCGAGCAGGCTCACAAGGTAGCTGCGCCGCGTGTGGCCAGTGCGCCTGGCCGCCTGATCGAGAGCCTGCTGTGCTTCACGCCGCGCATGTCGTGCCGCAGCGTCCAGAGGGACGGGGGCAAACTCTCCGTTGGAGGTACTGTCCAGCTTGATGGGCAGGCAGCGGGGAGAAAGGTCGTGGGGCTCGGGCATGGCGTGCTCCGTGGTGACTGCCTTCTGACCTTAGACCCCCGGGGCGCGCCTGCCAAGCGGGCTCCACCTGCTGTCAGCGCCAATCGTCCGCCGAGATGATTTTTTCAGTGCGGGCGGCGGCGGTTGTCGTAGCCATCGTGGCGATTGGGAATGCCATCACCATCGCGGTCCCAGCGCGGGTTGTAGACGGCGTCACGGCGGTTGGGGATGCCGTCGCCGTCGTGGTCCCAGCGCCTGGGCTGGCTGTAGCCGTATCGCGGCCGATGCGACGGGTACACCGGCGCGGCCACCACGGGTCGATGCACAACGACGGGCTGCTGCACGATCACCGGTTGGTGCACCACCGGCACCCCCATAGGCGAGCCAATGGTGACCGTCCATTGCACATCGCGGTTGCCGGCATGCGCTGCGCCAGCACCCAGCACGCCCGAGAGGGCCAGCGCCGCAGCGAGAAACAGTTTCGGCTTGCTCATGGACTTGCGCTCCTTTTGTTGAATCGGGTCGGGAATGTGTTCCCGGCCGCTTCTTCAACGCCGTGCGCGCACGCGCCGTTCACGTGGTCAACGTCAAGGGCTTGTAAAGCTGCGTGAAGCGCAGCGGCGGCGCCCGCTCCTACGTGATCAGTCCACCACCGGCATGGATCGCCGGACGATGGCATCCACGTCCGCCGACGAAGGCAGCGTGCCGAAGGCATGACCCCAGTCGCCCGCGAGGCGCGACACACAGAACGCCTCGAACACCGCGCCAGGCGCGTGCTGCCGCAGCAACGCGGCCTGCACGGCGAGCGCCACATCCTGCGCCAGACGACGCGCATCGCCTTCCTCGCGTGCGGCATCGATGCGGCCCGGCAACGAGTCCGCAAAGCGGTCGAACGCCGTGTGCCCACCACGTGCGGGCACCAGCTCGGCGGCCAGCGCATCGGCCATAGAGCCTTTGCGCAACGCGCGTAGCAGGTCGAGCGCCATGATGTTGCCGGCGCCTTCCCAGATGGAGTTGACCGGCATCTCGCGGTAGATGCGCGCCATCACGCCTTCGCCGCCCTCCTCCACGTAACCGTTGCCACCCAGGCACTCCATGGCTTCCTGCGCGAAGGCGCTGCCGCGCTTGCAGATCCAGAACTTGGCCACGGGCGTGAGCAGCCGCCGCATCGACGCCTCGCGCTCGTCTTCGGCGGGCGCATCGAAGGCTCGCGCCAGGCGCAGCGCCAGCGCGGTGGCCGCCTCGCTTTCGAGCGCCAGGTCAGCCAGCACGTTCTTCATGAGCGGATGTTCCGCCAGGCGTTTGCCGAACGCGCTGCGCTGCGCCGTGTGATGCAGCGCCTGCGACAGCGCCTGGCGCATGGAGCCGGCCGTGCCCAGCGCGCAGTCGAGCCGCGTGAAGGTGCCCATTTCCAGGATTTGCGGCACGCCGCGGCCCTCTTCCCCGATGAGCCAGGCCTGGGCACCGTGGAACTCCACCTCTGAACTCGCGTTGGCCTTGTTGCCGAGCTTGTCCTTCAGGCGTTGGATGTGCAGGGCGTTCAGGCTGCCATCGGGCAGCCAGCGCGGCAGGAAGAAACACGAGAGCCCGGCCTCGGCCTGTGCCAACACCAGGAACGCATCGCACATGGGTGCGGAGAAGAACCACTTGTGGCCCACGAGCCGATAGCGCTCGCCCCAGCGATCACTGCCCTCAAGCGTGGCGCGGGTGGTGTTCGCGCGAACGTCCGAGCCGCCCTGCTTCTCGGTCATGCCCATGCCCATGGTCACGCCGGCCTTTTGCGCGGCAGGCACGAAGCGCGGGTCGTAGGCCCGGTGGGTGAGACGCGGCCCCCACTCCGCGGCAATCGCCGGATTGGCGGCAAGCGCCGGCGTGACCGCATAGGTCATCGAGATCGGGCACAGCGTCGAAGGCTCCAGCTCGGTGAAGAGCATGAAAGCCGCGGCGCGGCGCAGATGCGCGTGCGCCCCGCCCGCCCACGGCGTGCCGTGCAGGCCGTGCTCGGTGGCCAGCGCCATCAGCGCGTGATAGCTGGGATGGAACTCGACCGTGTCAACGCGTCGGCCGAAGCGGTCGTGCGTGTGCAGTTGGGGCAGGTTCACGTTCGCGAGGCGGGCATGCCCCTGCATGTCTGCGCTGCCCGCCATGGCGCCCAGGCGCTCCAGCTCATGCGTGTCGAGATCCGGCGCATGGAAATGCAGCGCATCGCACAGCGGCCGATCGGAGGCAAACAGGTTCACGTTGACCAGCGGCGCCGGCTGGTTGAAGACCTCATGCGTGATGTCCATGTGAACTCCGTGCCTTGACGAAACACTCAGACCAGCTTGACGAGCTGCTTGCCCAGGTTGCGCCCCTTGAGCAGGCCGATGAACGCCTCGGGCGCGGACTCGATACCGTGCGACACCGTCTCGCGGTACTTCAGCTTGCCGGCCCCCACCATGGTGCCCAGTTCCTTGAGCGCCTCGGGCCAGACCTGCATGTGCTCGGAGACGATGAAGCCCTGCAGCTTCAGGCGCGAGCTGAGGATGATCTGCGGGTACTGCATGGGGATCGGTTCGCCGTTGTAGCCGGAAATCATTCCGCACATGGCGATGCGGCCAAAGGCGTTCATGCGCAGCATCACCGCATCGAGGATCATGCCGCCCACGTTCTCGAAGTAGCCGTCGATGCCCTCGGGGCAGGCGTCCTTCAGTGCCGTGGAGAGCGACTTCACGTCGTGGTGCAGCTTGTAGTCGAGGCAGGCGTCGAAGCCCAGTTCCTCGACCACGTAGCGGCACTTGTCGGGCCCGCCGGCGATGCCGACCGCCTTGCAGCGGCGCGCCTTGACCAACTGCCCCACCACGCTGCCGACGGCGCCGCTTGCGGCGCTCACCACCACCGTCTCGCCCGCCTTGGGCTCGCAGATCTTCACGAGCCCGTACCACGCGGTCACGCCCGGCATGCCCACTGCGCCGAGGTAGGCCGACAGCGGAATGTGCGTGGTATCGACCTTGCGGAGCTGCCCATGCGGGCCGGGCGCGACCACCGAGTACTCCTGCCAGCCGCCCATGCCCACCACCTTGTCGCCCGGCCGGAAGCCTTCATGACGAGACTCGACCACCTCACCCACGGTGCCGCCGATCATGACTTCGTTCAGCGGCTGGGGTGCGGCGTAGCTCTTGGCGTCGCTCATGCGGCCACGCATGTACGGGTCCAGCGAGAGGTAGTGGTGGCGCATGAGCACCTGGCCCTCGGCCAGCGGCGGCACTTTGGTTTCGACAAGGCGGAAGTTGCCTGGCTCGGGCTCGCCCTGGGGCCGCGAGACGAGGAGGAATTGCCGGTTCATGGTCATGGGAAACGTCCTTTCAGTCGGAAGCGTTCAGGCGCTTGAGGGTACGGCCGCCGGCCGGCAACGCCTTGAGGTATTTGAATGTGCCAGTGGCATGCGCCACCAGCTCTCCCTGGCCGTTGTTGATCGACCCCTCGCAGAATGCCAGGCTCGCGGTCTGCTGCAGCACGCGAGCGCGGGCCACCAGCGGCCCGTCGCCCGGTCGCATGAAGCTCGTCTTCATCTCCACAGTGACCACGCCACGGGGTTCGTCCGCGCCGCCGCGCGGGCTGCGGGCGGCATGCGACATCGTCACGTCCAGCAAGGTCATGACCACGACGCCGTGCACCACGCCCCAGGAGTTGAGCTGGTCCTCCCGCGGCGCCAGGCCGATCTCAGCCTCACCGTCGGCGAAACATCGCAACTCGAATCCAAGGGCCTCGACGAAGGGGATGGGAACGGGGAACTTCATCGGAGTGAGTCAAGTGAACGTTGGCCTTTGGCGGCCAGTCTCGCCGGCAGCAGCGCGGGCTTCCAGAAGTCGGCATCGTCGCATGGGTTCTGGGCGAAGCGCCTCATCGCCGTACTGGCTGACGCTGGAACGCGAGAGCTTGCGCTCGTGCATCGAGGTGTAGCAGCATAGGGTCAACTGCCGTTTCTAGGTTGAAAAGGCAGGAAGCGCCAGAGGCGGGGTGGAAGGGCCGTTGGGCCGACGACTTGCCGGCAGATGTAGTCCAGCAGCGTCGCCCACCGATCGATCTTCGGCAACTGCTCCGCACCGCGTCGGACATGGCGGATTGCCGCATGAACATTGGCGATCATCGACTTGATCAGATCCGCATCGGCGTGAGGTACAGCGTCGTTTGATCCGAGTGGCTGGTGGCGCGTCCGACTGCCGCCAGCAGCAGTGGGCGACTGGTCAACGCTTCTCGGCGCGCGTTCGGATTGGCCGCGCACGTACCAACTCCACCAGTTGTAGATCAATGCCACTGCGCGCGCCGTGATTTGGCTGCGATGCTGTCCCGCGTCGTGAATCCGCCCCAGCCCCATTGGTTCTTCAACTCGTCGAAGCCGTTCTCGCAATCGCACCGGTGACGGTACAACTGGCCGATGGCGGCGATGTCGTACTCGGCATTGATCACAAGCACGGTGTATTTCCACAGCTTCGCGTTGTGTTCGAGGCTGTCGTTCGGCAAGGCCAGGCACCAGTTGCCCATCGTCGCGCTTGGCCGTCACCGCGATGTCGTGCTTGATGCGCCGACGCAGCACCACCACGCGCCGCGCCTTGCTCCAGCCACTGAGCTTGATGCTGTCCTCGATGGCCTGCCAGCCCTGCTCGGCATCGCTGGCGCGGCTCCAGTCCTCGCGCCGGAACAGCCGCTCGATCAGCCGCTTGACGTTGGCCGTCTGGCGCAGCCGCAGCAGGTACGGCAGGCGCGTTCCTCGCAGATGTCGATGATGTCCTGGTTGCCGTAGCCGCAATCGCCTCGCACCAGTGCCGGCTTGTGCTCGCCCAATTCGTCCAGCAGCCGCTTCAGCGGCGCCTTCGCGTGGCCCGAAGTGTGTTGCTTGCCCGAGTTCAGCACGGCGTCGAGCACCAGGCGCAGGTTGCCGATCCAGAAGGTGTGCAGCCCGTGGCTGGGCCGGCCCGGCTTGTGCGGGTTGTAGCCCACTTCGCGCCCTCCTGATGCGTGCTCAGCACATCGCGTTTGCTGCTCGCATTCGGGCTCGTATAGCTCAGCGGGCATTGCTCCACCCAGCGATCGAATACGCCGGCTGTGGCCAGTAACTCCGCAAGAACACCAGTTGCCCGTGCGGCGTCGCGCGGCAATCTCGTCCCAGCGCACGTGCATGCGACCGCCCATCGTCTGCACGACCATCGCCTCTTCGCCGGCCAGCGCCAGCGCCGTCTTCGCCGGCTGTTTACGTTCACCTATTGGGTGAGTGTCCCCGATCAACGTAACCGCGCGCCAGCGCTGACAAAAATCGGCCTCGGCGGCGCGCCAAGTGCTAGGGTCATGGCGTGTGGGAACGGTAATGGCGGCAGACTTGGGGTGGTTCGCTTCACTGGCGCGCAAACTCGTAGCCATGGCCCCCCGCGTCAGAATGGTTGTCGCCCCAATAGAACCAAGAACCGGGGGCGGCGATGAAGGACGGAAGGCTCGATACGGACAGGCATTCAAGCCCATCTACACCGCTCTGGAAATTCCCGTTCCAATCAAAGGCTTGCGAGCACGGCTTGGGCGTAGTGTCACGCCGCCGAGGTCGGCGGGTGGACCATGGGCGCGAGGGTGTTCACATAGGTTGCAGCGTCGGTGGCAGTGCGGCGGCACTGAGCGTGCCGTTGGTCTTGGTGCGCAGCCGGTAGCCCTTGCCCTGGACCGTCAGTTGATCTCCTGCAGCCCGTTGAGATCGTCGGGGACGTGCGCCCATTCGAGCTCGCCATGCCCCTTGGCCTCGAGCCGATCCTGCAGCGCCGATCCTGCAGCGCCTTGCGCAGCACCAGCGCCAGGAAGCTGCAGAACGCGTGGCCGCGGATGGTGTCGTCGGTCTTGTGGAAGGACCGTGGAGGCGATCTTCCGCACGATGAAGAGCCAGCTCGACACGCGCCCGATCCACAGCTACTTGCACTTCAACGCCACTTCGCGCGCGCTAAGGGTTGCCGCTGAAGAACTGGAAGTACACGTCTTGCGCCCAGCGCTCGACCACCGACTCGTCGCTCTCGCCATAGGCGTGCTTCAGGTACAGCAGCGCCACCATCCGCCCGGATCGGCAGGCGGGGCCGGCCCCGATTGCTGACGCCGGCACCCTCGAGCGCCATCGTCGGACCGAACAGATCAGCGTCTTCGACCCCAAAGTTCGACACCGCATCGCCATTGTCGGCCGAATCGGCATGTCACATGCTTGTCGAATCAAGCACTTGGCTGACTCGCCGCCTTTAATTTGAAGAATCTCTGTAGTGGCACGTTTGCAGGTAATGTAGTTCTAACCTGCGACCACCGCGACTACACTGCGGTCCGTGTTCGTCAAAGTCACCAAGTCAGGAACGCGGCGCTACGCGCAGCTCGTGGAGTCGTTCCGCAATGACGCCGGCCAGCCGCGCCAGCGCACCGTGCACGCTCGGTCGGCTTGAGGCCGGCGGTGAAGTCGATACGTTGATCAGCGCGCTTCAACGCGCACGCAATTTGGACGCCTCTGCCAATCCGCTCGAAGGCCTGCGCTTTGTCGACAGCCGCTGCGCAGGCGATGTCTGGGCGCTGACGCAACTGTGGCACTCGCTCGGCTTTGATGACCTGGCCGCCGCGTGGCGCCGCTCGCGCGTCGAGGTCGACGTGCTGGCCTGCCTGCGAAGCATGGTCTTGAACCGGCTGTGTGATCCCGGCAGCAAGCTGGGCGTGCTGCGTTGGCTCGAGACTGTGGCATTGCCCGTGAACTTCGGCTTCGCCGACGGGCCACCTCAGCACCAGCATTTGCTGCGCGCAATGGACCTGCTCGACGAGCACAGCGCCGCACTCGGCAGCCGGCTTGCCACGCTGATGAGGCCGCTGATCGACGAAGACTTGTCGGTTGTGTTCTACGACCTCACCACCGTGGAAGTATGTGGTGAGGCGGTCGTCGCTGACGATGTGCGTGCCTTCGGCCTGAGCAAGTCCGGCCTGGTGGCGCGCCAGTTCATGTTGTCTCTGGTGCAGACCGCCGAGGGCCTGCCCATCGCGCACGAAGTGCACCCGGGCAACATTGCCGAGGCCAAGACGCTGCTGCCGATGATCAAGTCGCTGTTGGCGCGTTATCCCCTCAAGCGCGTGGTCTTGGTGGCCGACCGCGGGCTGCTCAGCGTCAACAACCTTGACGAATTGGCGAAGTTGCAGGCCACCCTCGCCTGCGAGGGCCGCGCGGTTCAGCCTGGAGTACATCGTGGCCGTGCCGGCGGCGCTCTACGGCGATTTCGCCGACGCGTTGCGCGAGCACGCCGCCGGCCAACCGGCAGACAAGCCCTGGGTCGGCCAGATGACATGGCAAGAGCGCCGGCTCGTCATCGCCCACGACCCCGATGTCGCAGTGCGTCGCACGCAGGCGCGCAACAAGTCGAT
>CBFHAS010000034.1:0-33770 GCA_965653625.1 uncultured Burkholderiaceae bacterium
CGCCGCCGACGGCACCACGACCATGGTCACGGTCCAAATCGTCGGCACCAACGACGCGGCTGTGCTCTCCGCCGAGGCGGTCAGTCTGACCGAGACGGATGCCGTCCTTTCGACCAGCGGCACGCTGAGCGTTGCCGATGTCGACTCGCCTGCGACCTTCGTGCCGCAATCCGGCACTACGGGAAGCTACGGCAGCTTCGCCATCGCCGCCGACGGCGCCTGGACCTACACCGCCAGCTCCGCCCATGACGAGTTCGCCGCCGGCACCACGTACACCGACACGTTCACGGTCACCACCGCCGACGGCACCACCACCACGGTGAGCGTCAACATCCAAGGCACCAACGACGCCGCCATCATCGGCGGTGCGACCACCGGCTCGGTGATCGAGGCTGGTGGCACGGCCAACACCACGCCGGGCACGCCCACCGTGGCCGGCGCCCTCACGATCACGGACCCCGAGCCCGGACACGCAGCGTTCCAGGCGCCGTCCAGCCTCGCCGGCACCTACGGCAACTTCACCTTCGACGTCACCACCGGCCAGTGGGCCTACACGCTGGACAACCAACGACCGGCCACGCAGGCGCTGGTCGGCGGGGACACGGTACATGACACCTTCACGGTGTCCAGCGTCGACGGCACCACAGCCCAGGTCATCGACGTGACGATCCACGGCACCCACGATGCGCCGGTCGCAAACGCCGACACGCACACCATCGCCGAGGACAGCATCGCCACGGGCAACGTGCTGTCCAACGACACCGACGTGGATGGCTCCGGCACGCCCTCCGTCACCGGCTTCACCGTCGGCGGAATCGCCACGCCTTTCGCCGCAGGCGCCACGGCTTCCATTCCGGGCGTGGGCAGTTTCACGCTTGCTGGCAACGGCAACTACACCTTCATCCCCGCAGTCGATTTCGCCGGGACGGTGCCCGCAGTCACCTACTCGATGAGCGACGGCGCGCTCACGTCCACTGCCACGCTGCAAGTCACCATCACGCCCGTGCAGGACGCCCCGGCGCTGGACCTCGACGCTAACGATTCCACCGCGCCCGGCACGGCGCATGAGGCCACATTCATCGAGGACGGCCCCGCCGTTTCCATCGGCGACCTGGACCTGCGCATCGCCGATGCAGACAGCACCACCCTCCAGAGCGCCACCGTCACCCTCATCAACCCGCAGGCCGGCGACGTGCTCGCGGTGGGCGCGCTGCCTGCCGGCATCACCGTCACGGTGAACAGCGCGAGCAGCATCACGCTCTCGGGCGCCGCGCCGCAAGCCAGCTACGAAGCCGCGCTGCGCGCGGCCACCTTCTCCAACGGTTCGGACACACCGTCCACCACGCCACGCAGCATCGAAGTCAGCGTGAACGACGGCGCACTCACCAGCAATGTCGCCACGGCCACGCTCCACGTGATGGCCGTGAACGATGCGCCCGTCTCGGCCAACGACGCCTTCGCCACGGCGGAGGACACGCCGCTCATCGCCAACGTGCTCGCCAACGACTCCGATCCCGAAGGCAGCAGCCTGGTGGTCACGCAGTTCCAGGTCGGCGGCATCGCGTTCGCGCCCGGGGCGAGTGCGCTCATCCCTTCGATTGGCACGCTGAGCATCGCCGCCAATGGCAACTTCACCTTCGCACCCGCCGCCGATTTCAGCGGCCCGGTGCCTGCAGTGAGCTACACCACCTCCGACGGCACGGCATCGTCCACGGCCACGCTGTCGATCAGCGTGACACCGGTGGCAGACCAGCCCGCGCTCGCCTCATGGCGCGCGCAGTGGGTCAACGTGTCAGAGAACTGGACCGACAACAACATCAGCGCCGGCCAAATGGTTTGGATCGGCTCGGACGGGGGTCTGGAGGTGATGCACCAAAGCACCTACAACAGCGTTCAAAACCCGCACACGGCACTGACGCCGTCGAACAACCTGGTCACCGAAATGGAGGTCGACGCGGGCGCCGCCAACTGGATCCAGACCACCATCCAGTCGCCACTGGCCGGCCAGCTGATGCAGATCCAGTTCGATGCGATCCGGCGCAACGTATCGGGCTTCTCAGATGCGAGCGTGCAGTCGTTCGACGTGCTGTGGAACGGCAACGTAGTGGGCAGCTTCAACCCAGGCACGTCATCGTGGATCACGCCCGTGCTCCAGGTGACGAGTCTGGCCGGCAGCAACACGCTGACCTTCCGCCCCACCGATCAGTCCGGATCGGTCGGCGCCATCATGGACAACCTGTCGGTAAGCACCCTGGCCGACGGCACGGAGAACAACCCTGTGCGCCTGCCCACGCTGGCCGCCGCGGTGTTCGGCGACAGCAGTGACGGCTCCGAGCATCACGTGCTGAGCATCGGTTCCATCCCACCGGGCGCCACGCTGTCTGACGGCACGCGCACGTTCACCGCCACCGTTGGCAACACCACGGTGATCGTGTTCGACGAAGACAATCCCGCCGCGGCCTCGGGTGGAGCGAACTGGAACCTTTCCACGCTCACGCTCACGCCGCCGCTCAACTTCAACGGCAACCTCTCCCTCACGGCCACGGCCACGGCGGTGGAGCAGCCCAACGGCCACACCGCCACCACCAGCTCGACCCTCAACCTGTTCATTTTCGGTGTGAACCAGGCGCCTACCGCAGCGAACGACAGCGCGAGCGTCGGCGAAGACAGCGTGCTCTCCGCCACCGCACTCTCCGGCGTGCTGGCCAACGACACCGATCCCGAGAGCGGCTCCATGTTCGTCTCGCGCGTGAACGGTTCGTCGGCCAACGTAGGCTCGGCGGTCGCCGGAAGCCACGGCAGCATCGTGATCGAGGCCGACGGTTCCTACGTGTACACGCCGGGCGCCGCCGCGCAGTCGCTGGGCGCGGGCCAGACGCTCACCGACAGCTTCACCTACCGCCTGACAGACGGTGGCGGCCTCAGCTCCACCGCCACGCTCACGGTCACGCTGCAAGGCGCGAACGATGCACCAGTCACCGCGAACGACGCCGCCACCGTGACCGAAGGCAGCACCACCGTGCAAGGCTCGGTGCTCGCCAACGACAGCGACGTGGACAGCGCCTCGCTCAGCGTGTCGGTCTTCGCGCCCGGCAGCGCATCCGCCGGCGTGGCGGCCAACGGCGCCAACACCATCACCACGGCCCTGGGCGGCACGGTGACCATGAACGCCAATGGCACCTACACCTACCAGGCGCCTGCGGTCGTCCACAACCCTTCCGACACGCCGGTCACCGACAGCTTCGTCTACCGCGCCAGCGACGGCGCAACCCCCTCGGCTTGGACGACCGTCACCCTCTCGCTCACCGACACCGTGCCCACCGCGGTGGCGGACGGCGCAAGCGTGCGGTGGGGCGGATCGGTCAGCGGCAACCTGCTCACCAACGACGTGGCAACCGACGCCGGCAAGACGCTCACCAGCATCCGCTTCGACGGCACTGAGCACGCGGTGGCGGCCACGGGCAACACCAGCATCGTTACGCCCGACGGCGTGCTCGTGGTGCAGGCGAACGGCAGCTACACCTACACATCGAGCCTCGGCCAGACGAGCACCATCGGCGGCAACTCCGTGTCGCAGTGGCAGTCGCAGGTGCAAGTCTTCGGCTTCGTCTCGGGCAACAGCGCCTGGAGCAGCAGCGGGAACCTGAGCCTGGCCGCGCTCACCGCCGGTGCCGCTGCGCAGGTGGCCTACGCCAACGGCTCCAAGCCCGGGCTCATCGTCAACAACGGCGGCATCGATAACGACGAGCAGCTCATCATTCACCTGCCCGAGCTGGCCAACACCGCGAGCCTGAGCATCGCGCAGTTCAACCAGTCGGCCAACGCCACCTGGCGCGCTTATGACGAGAGCGGCCTGCTGGTCGACCAGGGCGACTTCAGCAACGCGGTGTCCAGCAGCAACGGCACGGTGTTCACGCAGGCGATCAACAACGCCCACCCGTTCAGCTACTTGCAGCTCTCGTACACCTCCAGTGGCAACAACAGCCAGGGTTACGTGCTGCAGGGGCTCACCTACGAGCGCGCGGCCGGCAGCCATGGCGACCTGTTCGGCTACACGGTGCGCGATGCGGACGGCGACGTCGCCACGTCCACGCTCGATGTGTCGATCGGCACGTCGAATGCGGCGAGCAGCTCCGGGGCGCTCCAGCAAGGCAGCGCCGGTGCCGACACGCTGACGGGCACGGCCTCGGCCGATGTGCTGATGGGCCATGCGGGCAACGACACCCTCACTGGCCAGGACGGCGACGACCGCCTGGAGGCCGGCGCCGGCGCCGATGTGCTGAACGGCGGCAACGGCAACGACGCACTGCTGGGCGGCGCGGGCAACGACATGCTCACCGGTGGCTCAGGCGCCGACGTGTTCGCCTGGCAACTCGCCGACCGCGGCGCGGCCGGCACGCCGGCCGTCGACACCATCGCGGACTTCAACATTGCGCAAGGCGACGTGCTGGACCTGCGCGACCTGCTGCAGGGCGCCAGCCCCACGCCGGCCAGCCTGGAGAACTACCTTGACATCAGCTTCAGCGGCGGCAACACCGTGATCCGGGTGAGTTCCACCGGCGGCTTTACCAACGGCGTGTTCTCAGCAGGGGCCGAAGACCAGGAAATCGTTCTGCAGGGAGTGGACCTTCGCAGCCAGCTCAACCTGGGCCCGGGCACCAGCGAGGCGCAATTGCTCCAGGAGATGGTGTTCCAGGGGAAGCTGCTGACCGAGCCTTAAATGCTGCGTTTGTCCACGAGCACACTCTCCGATCCGTTCGCGCTGATCCTTCGACAAGCTCAGGACTAAAGGCAAGTCGAAGTGCCTGCATCGAGGTGCACGCTGGCTTCGACAGGCTTCAGCCCGAACGAAGGGGTATGTCGTGAAGTGAACTCAGAAAAGCTCAAATAGCGTCAGGAGGTCCCGGGCAGGGAGTTGACGAGGGATGCGGCATCGGCGATCACCGCGCCGACTGTTGAAGACGGTGCCTCCAGGTCGTCGACTGACCCGAACACCGTGGAAAGCGTGTCACGCAACTCCTCATCGCTGCACGGCCTCGCGATCAGCTTGTGCACGGCGCCCCGATTGATGGCCCCGACAGCGGACTCGAAGTCGCCACGATCGCTGAGGATCAGCCGTACCGTGTGGGGATAGAGCCTGCGCACCGTGCTCAGAAACTCCACGCCGGTGCAATCCGGCATGCGCTGGTCACACAAGACGGCATCAACAGGCTGGCAGGCAAGTAGTTCGAAGGCCTCATCCGCCCTGCTGACGCATAGCACGCGATAGCCCTCGCTGCGGAGCATGCGCTCGACGGCCGCCGCGACCTCTGCATCCTTGCCCAGCACCAGCACCGCACGTTCATCCCCGGCACTGCGCATAGGACCGGGCAGCGCGAAGATTCCGGTGTCGAGCAAGGCCGCGCACTCTTGCGCAGGCATGGCTCGCGCAAAGAAATGGCCTTGAACCTCGTCGCAACCCAGCTCGCGCAGCAGTGCAACCTGTCCTTCCGTTTCAGCCATTTCGGCAACGACCCGAATCTCAAGGCGGTGTGCCATCACGATGGTCGCCTCCACGATGGCAAGCTGCCCTGGGTTGCTCGTGACCTCCCGTACGAACGATCCGTCGAGCTTGATTCTGTCGATAGGCAGCCGCGTGAGGTATTGCAGGTTCGAGTAGCCGGTACCGAAGTCGTCGATGGCCAGGCTCACACCCAGATCCTTGATCTGCCGCAACAGCGGAATGGTCGTCTCGGGATTGTCCATCGACGTACTTTCAGTCAGCTCGAGTTCCAGATACTCAGGCGCGAGCCCCGATACGTCGAGGCATCCCTTGAGCATCTCCAGAAGCCCCGGCCTGCCGAGTTGCTTGGCCGACAGGTTGACCGCCACACGCACCGGCCGCGCGCCCTTGGCTTGCCAAGCCTTGTTCTGCAAGCAGGCCTCAAGCAACACCCACTCTCCGATGGGAATGATCAGGCCAGTCTCCTCCGCCACCGGAATGAAGCGCGAGGGCAAAACCACGCCACGGGTGGGATGTTTCCAGCGCAGCAGCGCCTCCACGCCGACGATGGCCCCCGTCACAAGACTGACCTTCGGCTGGTAGTGCAAGAAGAACTCGGCGCGTTCGAGAGCGTTGCGCAGGTCCGCTTCCAGACATGCCCGCTGCTCCGCTCGGCCGCGAAGATCGGAATTGAAGATCTGCAGGTTGTTTCGCCCCGACTGCTTGGCCTGGTACATGGCTGCGTCAGCTGCCCGAAGCAGATCCTCCGCGTCGAGGCCGTCGTCCGGGAAGCTGCTGCAGCCCACACTGCAGGAGATGTCGATCTCCCGTCCGCCGTCGATAACCACCGGTTCGGAAACGCGCGACACGATTCGATTGAGGGCCAGCACCGCCTGCTCCAGGTGATCGGAGTTCTGGAACAGAACCACGAACTCGTCTCCGCCGATGCGCGCCACCGTGTCGGACTGACGCAAGCAGTCGAGGATGCGTTCCGACACCGCGCGCAGCAGCTTGTCCCCGGCCTCATGGCCCATGCTGTCGTTCACCCACTTGAAGCGATCCAGATCGATCAGTGCCACCATGAAGCGCTGGTGATTGCGCCGCGCGTAGGCGAGCGCCTGACTCAGGCGATCCATCAAGAGCACCCGATTGGGAAGCCCGGTCAGTGCATCATGGGTGGCCAGATGCTTGAGCTGGGTCTGCAGACGCTTGCTCTCCGAGATGTCCCGTGCGACGACCTGGATCGCCGGCCGGCCTTGGTGATGGAATGGCAGGCGTGTCACCGCGACATCCACCGTGCTCTCATCCAGACGCAGTGCCTGTTCCTCGACGACGTGCGAATCCATCCCCTGCGCCAGGTCATGCATCGCCAGCGCCGCCTCGGCCCGACGGCTGGGCGGCACGAGGGTCAGCAGTGCCCGGCCGAGCAGCGCTTCGGGCCGGTCTGCGCCGAACAGACGCGAAGCTGCGCCATTGGCGAAGACGATGCGGCCCTCCTGCTCGATCATGATGGCGTCGGGCGACAACTCCACCAACGTGCGATAGCGCGCTTCGCTTTCACGCAACGCGGCCTCCGCCTGCTGACGAACGGCTATTTCATGCTGCAGTTGCCGGTTCTGCTGCCCGATAGCCCGCTGCATCGCATGTAGGCTAAGGTGCGTCTTGACCCGCGCCAGAACCTCCTGCGCCTCGAAGGGCTTGGTCACATAGTCAACCCCGCCAGCGACAAAGCCCTTGATCTTGTCGGCGCTGTCGGTGAGCGCGGTCATGAAGACCACGGGGGTGTCGCGCGTGAGTTCGTCCGCCTTCAGTCGCCTGCAGGTCTCAAAGCCGTCGATGCCTGGAAGCATCACATCCAACAGGATCAGATCGGGAAGGATGCGTTGGGCTCGGCGGATCGCCTCTTCGCCGTCCTGTGCCACGGCGACCCGAAAACCTTGCTCCTCCAACTGGTCCACGATCACCCCGAGGTTCTCCGGCGTATCGTCGACCACCAGAATGTTCGCCGAGCGGGCGTCGAACGAACCGTTCATTGAACTGTCTCCTGCATGTGCTGTTGGAGCAGATCGACGATCGCCTTGGACTGGAATGCCGAGGCCATCTGCTGCAGTTTTTCGGCAAAGGCACGGTAGCGGTCGTCGACCTCGGCTAGCCGGGCGGCGTGCTGCCGCACGTCGCGCATTCGGCCGGACAGCGCGGCCTCGTACAGATCAGCCAACTCATGGGCTGGGGGCACGGTCAGCGGGCCGCTGTTTGCATCGGTCTTGCCCACCACCGTCTGCTCCTCGATCCAGCAAAGGTTCAGATGCGAGGCCAGTTCACTCAGCAAGCGGTCGTGCTCAATCGGTTTGGGAACGAACCCGCACGCGCCCACGGCTTGGCTCGCAGCTCGGTCCTGCGCTGACGCATTGGCCGACACGATGACAACGCGGGAGTCGGCCAAGGACGGGGTCGCAAGCATGCGCCGCGTGGCCTCGATCCCGTCCATGCCCGGCATGAGCAGGTCCATGAGAACGAGATCCGGCCGGAACGCGGCCGCGCGCTTTTGTGCCTCTTCACCACCGCTTGCTTCGTCCAGCTCGAACCCCAGGGGTTGCAGCAGGCGTACCAGCAAATCGCGATTGGTCGCGAGGTCGTCGACGATCAGCACCCTACGGCGCGGTCCGAGATAGCCCGTGATGGTCTGCACGCGAGCCGGGTCCTCAGGCTCGACATCCGACACTGGAAGCGACAGGTCAAAGCTGAATCGGCTGCCTTTGTCGGGTTCGCTCACGACGGCAATGTCACCGCCCATCAGACGGACCAGCTCGCGACTGATGGCAAGCCCAAGACCCGTGCCTGCACTGCGCGATTGGGCGTCGCCGACCTGCCCGAACGGTTTGAACAAACCGTTCAATTGCTCGGGGCGCATGCCCACCCCGGTGTCATGCACTTCGAACCCCATCTTGGCCTCGGCCGCGGCTTCGTTCGCGCTCAGGCGGCGCACGACAAGCCGTACCTCGCCACGCCGGGTGAATTTCACCGCGTTGCTCAACAGGTTCAGCAAGACCTGGCGCAGGCGCTTCTCGTCGACCTGAACCGCGCGCGGCAGATCCGGGGCAGCATCGATCGTGAAGAGCAGATCCTTTTCCGCCGCCTTGACGCGAATGATGTCGGCTACTGCCCGCAAGCACATGGGGAGGTTGACCGGCCCCGAAAGAATCTCGAACTTGCCTGCCTCGATCTTCGCGAGATCGAGCAGGTCGTTGATCAAGGTCAGAAGGTGCTCTCCGCCGCGCTGAATGATGCTCAGATCGGCAATGTGCCGCTCGCTCAAGCCCTTGTCGCGCATGAGCAGCTGCGCGTAGCCCAGCACTGCGTTCAGCGGCGTGCGCAACTCGTGGCTCATGGTCGAGAGGAATTCGCTTTTCGCGCGACTGGCCGCTTCCGCTGTCTGCCGGGCCTGCGCCAGGGACTCGTTGGCGCGCAGCAGGTCGGCGGTGCGTTCGTGGACGGTGATATCGAGCTGGTCACGCTCGACTGCAAGGGCACGCACTGCCTCGTTGCGCTCGTCGGCGTAGTGACGCAGGCCGGCGTGCATGGTGTGGAAAGCGTCGACGACCAGGTCAAGGTCGTCCTTCCATGGCCGCTGCCGCCGGAGCAATTGAAGCGGCGGTGCTGCAGCGTCAGGCGTCAAGCGACGCGCATGGTCCGCGATAAGCTGCAACGGCTTGCTCAACTCACGGCGCATGAATCGGATCACGAGCATCGCAGTCAGTGCCGCCAGGAGTGCAATGCCGACGACCGTCTGCAACAGCCCCCGAACGAGCGCCTCGCGGGCGTGCCGGTGGTCGAAAACGATCGCAAGCTTCCCCAGCGCTGTGCCTCCCGCCGTGGGATGCGGTACCTCCAGCTCGACCCCCGCACCGACCGTGGCGTCGAGGTCGCCTGCCACGAAGTGCTGCCCTCCGGTGGTGTGCAACCGCACTCCGGCCACTTGAGGCTGACGAGCGATTTCATCGGCTTCCTGCTGCACGCGGTTCGTGTCAACGTCCCACAGCGCAGCTGTCAGCCCCGGCAGCCGGCTCTGCGTAATCTCTTCCACCGCGTGCTGTTGCCCACGCTGCGCCTCGATCCACGCCTGCCCGCCCTGCAACACCATCGCCAGCAGCGCGCAGCTTGCGCACACGACCACCACGGCCGCGGCCAGGCGGCCGGCCAGCGGACGGAACGGGCGCGGATCCGCTGCGCTCACAAGAGCTGCGAGAAGCTGAAGTCGTAGCGCTTGCGCTTCGGATTCGTGGCCCTGCTGTGCGGACGGAAATCCAGCGCCGGCACACCATCAGCGAAGCGCTCCAGGAAACGCTTGGCCAGCCGCTGATCGAAGAGGACGAACATCGGCGCATCGAACTCCAGCCCCTGGTCGGCGAAGTCGCGGCCGTGGGCGTGGTCGTGAATCATCACCAAGGCCCAGGCACCGGCGATGAAGTGTCCTCCGGCCAGCGCTTCGAGGTGGCCGTCCAGCACCGCCTGCATGGCCTCTCGAGAGGTATTCACACCGCTGAACCATCTGTCGACGCCCGGTTTGCCTCCGGCGTCCTTCAGCGCCTGCATGGCGCCGAAGGCCATGGAGTCGTTGCCCGCCCAGACCAGCACCGCGTCGGGGTAACGAGCGTAGAGCTCCCGCGCCATCTGCTGCGCTTTGTCGCGCTGCCAGTCGGCATAGACGATTTGATCGAGCACGACCTCGGGATGCTCGCGCACTGCGCGCTCCATGCCCTGGTTGCGCAGCACCGACGACTCAGTGGAGCGATCGCCCGCCACAGCCACCATGTGCAGCTTGCCGTCGCTGCCGAAGCGACGCTCGCGCAGGCCCCGTTCGATCAGCGCCTTGGCGGTGAGATACCCCGCATCTTCCGCATGCGGGACGACGGAACCCAGCCACTGTGGATAGCGCTGACGCGGTGCACCGAACTCCTGGCGGTCCTCGGGCAGCAAGGTGTTGTAGGCGAACAGGCAGCGGATGCCGGCGGCTGAGGCGATCTTCAGCATCTCGCCACCCATGCGACGTTCGTTGACGAGCACCAGGTATTGCGGCCGCGTGGCCGGCGGACGCGAAGCGAACTCACGCACGAGGTCGAGCTGCCGCAGATGGTCGCGCTCGGCAAAGCGCACCTCGAAGTCCATGCCCAGGCTCTCGGCCGCCCGCTGCATGGTCTGGGCTGCGGTTGCCCAATACACCTCGTCGTGACGCCCGGGGTTGACGAAGCCGACTCGCTGCCCCCAGGCCGCTTGTCCAAGGCTGCACCAAGCCAGCGCCACGAGGAACAGGCGAAGGCGTGCAGGTACGGAAAAGGAGAAGGTCATCGGTAAGCACTCCCGTCATTTGCAACTGGACATGAACTTCGACGAAGCGATCTATTGCCTTAGCGAGCCGGACGGCGCTTATGTCAGCTATTTCCGATTCCTTGCCATTTCGTCGATGTCGGCGCCCGCGAACACCATGGTTGCCCGCCATCGCCGGCTGCACCTTGCCGCCGGGTCGGACGGCTCCGACACGCATCCGAGAGCCCCGCTGACAGTAGCCTGTTGCTAGCGCCGCCAGACTCGATGGCATCCTCCGGTGGACAGCAAGCAAGGAGCACCTGCATGGCACCTCGCCGCCTTGTGGGCTCGGCCGGCCTGTCGGCGACCGCCATGGTTGCCCTGAGCGCCTGCGTGAGCACGGTTTCCGCCATCGACCCCGCGACCGTCGGCCCCGATCCTCGTCTGCCGTCGCCGCAGAAGAGCCTCATTCCGACCGTGGTGGTCGCCGAGGCCACCGGCTGGCCGGCGGGCGCTGCACCGAGCGCCCCGGCCGGCGTGACCGTCACCGCATTCGCCACCGGCCTGCAGCACCCACGCTGGCTGCATGTGCTGCCCAACGGCGATGTGCTGGTGGCAGAGACCGATGCGCCGTCCAGGCCCGACGAAGCCAAGGGCATCAAAGGCCGGATCATGGCGAGGATGATGAAGAAGGCCGGTGCGGGCCTGCTCAGCGCCGACCGCATCACACTGCTTCGGGATGCCGACGGCGATGGCGTGGCAGAGACGCGCAGCGTGTTGCTCGAAGAGCTGAACTCGCCCTTCGGCATGGCTCTCGTTGGCAGCGACCTGTACGTGGCGAACACCGGCGCGGTGATGCGCTTTTCCTACCAGCCGGGCCAGACGCGCATGGCGGCTGCCGGCACCAAGCTCACCGATCTACCCGCCGGGCCGCGCAACCACCACTGGACCAAATCGCTGATCGCCAGCCCCGACGGCAGCCGGCTCTACGCGACGGTCGGCTCGAACAGCAACGTGGCCGAGAACGGCATGGCTGAGGAAGAAGGCCGCGCCGCCATCTGGGAGATCGACGTGCGAAGCGGCGCCAAGCGCCTGTTCGCCACCGGCTTGCGCAACCCCAACGGCATGGCGTGGGAGCCTTCCACCGGCGCGCTGTGGACCGTGGTGAACGAGCGCGACGAACTCGGCAACGATCTGGTGCCCGACTACCTGACCTCGGTGAAGGACGGCGGCTTCTACGGCTGGCCGTACAGCTGGTTCGGCAGCCATGTCGACGACCGGGTGCAGCCGCCTCGGCCCGATCTGGTGTCCCAAGCCATCAAGCCGGACTACTCGCTGGGTGCGCACGTGGCCGCGCTCGGACTGGTCTATGCCGACAAGACCGCCCTGCCCTCGCCCTTCGCCCGCGGCATGTTCATCGGCGAGCATGGCTCGTGGAACCGCAAGCCGCCCAGCGGCTACAAGGTGGTGTTCGTGCCTTTCGAGAACGGCCGGCCCTCCGGCATGCCGGTCGACGTGCTCACCGGCTTTCTCGGCGAGCAGGGCGAGGCGCGCGGTCGCCCCGTGGGCGTGGCGCTGGACAAGACCGGGGCGCTGCTGGTGGCCGACGACGTGGGCAACACGGTGTGGCGAGCCACCGGCCGCCCCGGCGCGCGCTGACGGTGCACTCACGGAGCGCGCGACACCCGCCACGCGATCCCAATCCCGCACTCTCCCCATTCCGGCTGATGCTGCCCCGCAACCGCCCCACCGGCCCTGCCACGCGGTGGCAACATCGCCTCATGACCATGCGCCTCGTGTCCATCGAAGACTACGCCCCCGGCGAGCTGTGGCTCGGGTCCATGCCCGGGCGCTTCGAGCGCTTCACGGAGTTCGAGGCCGAGGCGCGCCGGCGAAAACTGGGGCTGATCGTCTGCCTGGCGCCGCCCGACGAAGTGGCCTCGCTGTCGCCGCCTTACTGGCAGGCCATCGGCGAAGGCGCGCTGCAGTCGCGATGGATCAACCTGCCCATGCAGAACTTCGGCCTGCCGCGCGACCTGCCGGCTTTCCGCGAGGGCATTGCCCAGGCCGCCGCGGCGCTGGCGGCGGGCGAGTCGGTGATGCTCCATTGCGCCGCCGGCATCGGGCGAACGGGCTGCGCCGCTGCCTGCCTGCTCAAGCAGTTGGGCCTGAGCGCCGACGAGGCGGTGGAGCGCGTACGCGACGCCGGCTCCAACCCCGAAACCGCCGTGCAATCCGGGCTGGTGGAGCAGTTTTGACCCTGCCCGTGGTGTACGCCGACGCGGCGCTCATCGCGCTGGACAAGCCAGCCGGCCTGCTCGCCGTGCCCGGCCGCGGCGCCGACAAGCAGGATTGCCTCGCCACGCGCGCACAAGTTATGTACCCCGATGTCCGCGTGGTGCACCGGCTCGACATGGCGACCTCGGGTCTGCTGCTCATGGCGCGCGGCGAAGTCATGCAGCGACAACTCGGCATCGCTTTCGCGCACCGCCGCGTGGGCAAGCGCTACGAGGCCGTGGTGGAAGGCGTGGTGCCCCACGCCCACGGCGAGATCGATTTGCCGCTCGCGGCCGACTGGCCCCAGCGCCCACGCCAGCAGGTGGACATTGCGCGGGGCAAACCCTCGCTCACCCGCTATCGCGTGCTGTCGGTCGACCCGCATCAGCGCCGCACGCGGCTGTCGCTGGAACCCGTGACCGGCCGCACGCACCAGCTGCGAGTGCATCTGCTGGCGATTGGGCACCGCATCGTGGGCGACACGCTGTACGGCGCAGCACACCACGAACGGCTGCTGCTGCATGCGAGCGAGCTGACGCTCGAGCATCCGGTGAGCGGGGAGACCATTCGGCTGGAGAGCCGGGTGCCGTTCTAGGCGGCGCCTCGTCGGCGTAGGCGATCCTGTCCGTGCCCTGCCAGCTCTGCGAAGGCTCCTGGCGTCAGTACGTCTGCAGCACCCGGTATCCCGCCGGCTCCGATTCCACCAGCGCATAGCCTTGCACCAGCCAAGCGATATCGACGCCCGGCTCCGGCCGCACGGCGTGTGCCGCGCGCCGGGCCATGGTGACGTGGGGGCGCAGCGCCTCGCGGTCGGGGCTGCATTGCCCGCGCTTGAGCGCCTCATGCAGCCCGGCATGCAACGCTCGCAGGGCCTCGGGCGCGGCGCTCGGGCTCAGCACCGCGATACCGCCGGGCCACAGCTCATCGCGGTCGAGTCGCAGCTCGAAGGGTTCCAAGGGAACGGCGAGTTCCTGCGCGAACCCGGACAGGCGGTCACGCGGCACCTGACCCAGAAAGTGCAGCGTCAGGTGAAGCTTGTCGCGCCGCACCGGCGAAGCGCTGCGGGGCCATCCCCAGCCTTGCTGATGCCGCGCCAGCGCCGCGCGCACGGGCTCCGGTGGCCACAAGGCGATGAACAGGCGTGCGCTGCCTTGGGCTTGCGCGATGGATGGGCTCATCGCAGCAGGCCCTCCAGCGCCCGCTCCACCCAATGAAAAGCGATCCGCTCCTGCTCGAGCCTCACCTGTCGCCCATCATCCAGCCGGCGCCAGCGCAGATCGTCGAACAACGAGCGCTCGTCGGCCGACAGGCTTGGCAGGTCGCGCAGCAGGGGCTGCGGCTCGTCCGTCCACAGCGCGCGGTGCGCCATCAGCGTGTCGCGGTCCATGAGGAAGGACTGCGCCTGCGGCTGTCGTTCGCGCAGCTGGTGGAGGATGGCGAAGCCGTGGGTGTCGATGTCGCCCCAGTAGTGAATGGCCTTGCCGTGCAGCCAGCGTGCCTGCGAAAGCATCTCGAAGCCGTAGCCCGCGCCGAAGATCACCAGCGCCTGAGGCACTGGCGGGAAGGCGAGGAAGTTGACCTCGTTCTCCGTCATGAACACGCGCGAGACCCGCGGGTTCAGTCGGGCGAAGCTGTCGTGGTCCAGCGTGAGGTCTTCGCCTGCACCCGTGCCGAGCAGCGCCCGAGACGCATCCAGCACCCGCAGGCGGATGCGCACCGGTTTGCCGCGAAATCCGTAGCGCTGCGCAAAGCCGCCGATACCCGAGGCACTCGGGTCCACGGCATCCGCCGGCAAGGCGATGTCCAGAAGCTCGGCCAGCACCGCGCGGTGCATCTCGATGAACTTGCTATGGACGCCGGGCAGGTCCACCTGCCTCAGGTACACGGCGGGCCGCGGATGCGATTGCAGCCAGCTCACCACCGACAACAGCCGCGGCCAGTCATCGGCCAGCGCCAGCCCGAGCAAGGCATGGGCCTGAAGCCATGGCACGAGCAGCGGTTGGCTTGCGCGCGTGAACTCGGCAAGCTCGGCGAAGCGGTGTGCCTCTGCGCGTCGGCCCACCAGTCGCAGCGCATCGTCGAGCGTGTCGATCCACACCTCGTCCGGTACCGCGTTGTGGCCGATCACGCGGTGCCGCACCTCGCGCATCACCAGCCGCAAGCCCTGAGTCGCAGCCTGCTGCAAGGTGGCCGACCAGGCACGCACCTCGTCGAAACGCTCCGAGAGCTCGGCCGAACGCGGGGCCTTCAGCACCAGCCGAATCGGGCAGGGATCCTCTGCGCCGGCCAGGGGCGCGAGTAGGCGCCCCTTGTCCCACAGCCTTTGCACCTGCGTTCGCAAATCGTGCGGCGTCGTCCAGCCAGTGGCAGCGCTCATCCGGCTCGCGCGTCGCGTTCCGTGCGGTACTGCTCGATGCCCAGGTTGCGCAGTCGCGAGGTGCTGCCGTCTTCGTTGTGCACGAAGCCCACGCTCGACACGAAGGGCTCGATGACGTGAATTTTCTGCAGCGGCGTGACGATGAGCAGCTGCAGGCTGAGCTGCTGGAACAAACGCAGCCCGTACTGCGCCGATTCATCTGAGCCGCGCCCGAAGGCCTCGTCGATCACCACGAAGCGGAAGGAGCGCGAGCGCACCGCGCCCCATTCCAGCCCGAACTGATACGCCAGGCTCGCCGCGAGGATGGTGTAGGCCAATTTCTCCTTCTGCCCGCCCGACTTGCCGCCCGAATCGGAGTAGTGCTCGTGCTCGCTGCCGTCTTCGCGCCAGCGCTCGCTGGCCGCGAAGACGAACCAGTTGCGCACGTCCGTCACCTTGGCCGCCCAGCGCCGATCCATCTCTGCCGAGCCTTCGCGGCCTCGCAGCCGCTCGATGATGCGCTTGACCTGCAGGAACTTGGCCTCGGAATACTGCGCGTCGTCCGAGGCAGTGAGCGCGCCCTCGGTGCAGGCCCGCAGCTCCATCTGGAAATCGCGCACGTCGGCGTCGCTGGCAAGCTGCGCCTCCAGCACGATGAAGCGGCCGGGGTTGTAGTCGATCTGCGTGAGCGACTCGTTGATCTGCCCGATGCGCTCCTTGATGGTCTCGCGTTCGCGGGCGAGATGCGACTGGAAGTTGGCCACCTCGCGGATGGTGTTCTCGTTGAGCAGCTCCTTGAAGCGTGCCTCGAAGCGCGGCAGGTCATCGGCGTTCAGCCGGTCAAGCATGGCGCGGTATTCGAAGCCTGCTTCCACGCTGGCATCCACGTCCTGCGTGTCGAGCTTGTAGGCTTCCTTGTACTCGGCCATGGCCTTGACGATCTTCTCGCGCAGGCGCACGAGCTTCTTGTCCTCGGCGTCGATGCGGCCCTGCAGCCACGTGCGCATGTCCTGCTCGCGGGGGTCGCAAGACTCCACGCCTAACGTGTGCTCACCCAGGGCCTCGGGCCGCAATGCCTCCAGTCGCTCGAACTGCGTGGCGTGCTGCGCCGTGGAAGGCTCGGCCAGCAGCGCGCGGGCCTGCTCCAGCATCGCCTCGGCCTGCTCCTTCTTCAGCGCAGCCTGCGCCTGCTCGCGCTCGCGGTCCTTGAGCATGCGTTGCACGCCCTCCTGCTGCGCTTCCAAAGCGGCCAACCGCTGCGCGAGCGTGCGCAACACATCGGAGGCCGCTTCCAGCGCTTTGCGCTCTTCCTCGAGCAAGGCAATCTCGGCGGCGACGGCGCGCCAGTCCAGCTCGGCGAAATCGCGGTACTCCTCCAGCCGGCCCAGGGCCTGCGCGCGCTCGCGCAGCGTCCCCTGCTCGCGCTGCACGAGGGCGATGCGATCGCCCATGTCGGCGAGTCGCGCCTCCAGCGAGCGCAGCCTCGACTGCAAGGCCGCCACCTTGGCCTCGTTGCTCCAACCCAGCACGTAACGGCTGCGGTCGTCAATGCGGTGCCGGTCGTCCTTTTCGTGGCGCTCGCCCGGCGCCTTGATCTGCCCAGCGCGTGTGATGGCGCGCGTCTCACGGCGGAACTGCTCCTGGCTCGTGCAGCAGGCGACGTTGAAGCGGTGCGCCACCTCGCGTTCCAGCCATTCGTAAAAGGGCGAGTCGGCCTTCAGGTCGAGCTTGTGGACCAGCGAGTCGGCGTGCAGCATGGGCCGCTCGCCGCGCGCATCCTTGCGCCCCGGTCGCACGCGGAAGTAGACCAGCCGGCCCTTGAGCTGGGTGCGGTCGACCCAATCGCTCACCTGCGCATAGTGGGCATCGGGCACCAGCAGCGCGAGGGCGAAACCGCGCAGCAGCCGCTCGGCGGCGCCCTCCCAGTCGCGCTCGCGTTCACGCACGCGGATCAGCTCGCCGGCGAAAGGCATGTCCGCCTCGGAAAGCCCCAGCGCGCTGCACAGGGCGCTGCGCATCGCGACCTGATTCGCCTCGATGTTGCTGCGCCGGGCTTTCAGGCTGCGCACCTCCTCGGCCATCGCGTCGTGTTCGTGCCGGGCCTGCGCGAACGCCACGCCCGCCTCGTTCAGCTCGTTCTGCAGCGCGTCCTCGCGCTCGGCGGCCTGCTCGCACAGCTGGCCGCACAACTGGCGCTGCGCGGCGAAGTCCTCGGCCGTCTGCATCGCCAGCAGGCCCAGCGAGCGGCGCAGTTCGTCGTACCGCTGCGATCGCGCCAGGCGACGCTCCTTCTCCTGCGCGCTGCGGGCAATGTCGGCAGCCAGGCGCTCCAGGCGGTCGCCGCCGTTGTCGGCAATGGCGCGGCGCAGCTCACGCTCCTCGGACGTGTGCGCGGTGCGCTGCGCCTCCAGGCGGGCGATGTGGGTCTGGTGTCGCGAGAGCTCGTCGTCGAGGTGGCCGATGCGCTTGTCCAGCAGCTCGGCTTTCAGGCCGGCGAAGTACGGCCGCAAGGCCTCGCGGCAGGCGCGCAGGGCCTCGGCCTGCGCCACCAGCTCGTCGTGCCGCGCACAGTCGACCACCAGCGGGGTGAGCAACTCGACCTGCCGTTTGGCCTTGAGCACGGCCTCATGCGCGCGATGAAGATCGTCGAAGTGCGCGATCAGTGCCTGCACGCGCGGCGCCACGTCGAAGGGTTCGAGCATGTGGCTGCGCACGAAGTCGGTGAGGTTGCCCACCGACTTCATCGACACCGTCTGATGGAACAACTCCAGCGCCTGGTCGTTGCGGATGCCCAGCAGGCGCCGGAACTGCGCGGCATACGGCGGGAAGCTGTCATCCACCTGCACGCCGCCGCCGCGAAGCCGCTTTCGCAGCCGGGAGATGTCGCCTGCGAAGTTGGCGAAATCGTCGGCGATGGAGAGCGCGCGTTCGGCCACCGCGTACAGGCGCAGGGGCTGCCCGTGCGGATCCTTGAGCCAGAACACCTGCGCAAGCGTGACGGTCTGGTCGTAGCCGGCGTTGTGAAAGACGCCGAGGATGACCGAGTAGCTGCGAGCGTCGCGCAGCGCCACCGGCCGGCCCGAGGCGCCCAGCTCGCTGCGCTCGGACTTGTAGTGCCCGAGCACATAGGAGCGCAGCGTTCGTTCACGGGCATCGGCGCCAGCCGCCTTGTTGTAGGCCGCCCGGTGGGCGGGCACCAGCAACGTGGTCACGGCGTCGACGAGCGTGGACTTGCCCGAGCCGATGTCCCCGGTGAGCAGCGCGTTGCGGCCATCGGCACGCAAGGTCCACACGCGGCCGTCGAAGGTGCCCCAGTTGAAGACCTCCAGCCGCTGCAGGCGAAAGCCCGCCAGCTGCTCGTCGGCAAGGAAGTCGAGGCTCAGCGATTCATTCTTCACCGGTCGTGCCTCCCAGCTGCGCCTGATAGGCCGCCAGCCGCGCATCGAACTCCGACAGCCACTGTGCGTCAACGAATGCCTTGAGGATGCGCAGCACCTCGATCATGTGCTCCTGGCCACGCAGCCGCCGCACGAAGCCAAGGTCGGCGATGCGGTTGAGATGCGTATCGACCTGGTCGACAAGGCGCGTCTCGTTGCTGCCTTCGGGCAGGAACACGCGCACCATCTCGGCCACCTCGTCGCGCGAGAGGATGAGACGCGTGCCGCTGCCCACCGCGTCAAACTCCGCCAGCTTCTTGCGCAGCAGCGCGAGCAGCAAGCTCACCGGGAACGACAGCGGCCGGCGCACCACCAGCCTCGGCCGCCGCGGCGCCTGCGCGTCGTCTTCGGGCTGCGGGCTGGATCGCAGGAAGGCGTAGCCCTCGGCTTCATCGAGCGTGAGCTCCAGGCCGAGCACGCCGACGTATTCGCGTACGCGGCCCCGAAGATCGAGCAGCATGCTCCAGCGCGGCGCGTCGTCGTCGCGATAGACCACGCCCTTCAGCAAGGGAACCACCACAATGGAAAGGTCCGCCTCGGCGATGCCCGGAGATGCGATGTCGGTGTCGTGCATCACGGCCTCGAAAAAATGACGCGGGGCAGCCTCGCGCGGCGCTGCGCGCCGTCGGTGGCCGGCCAGCTCACCAGGTCTTCCACCGTCTCGTCGATGGCTGCGGCGCCGTCCTCGGCTGCCAGCTGCAGGAAGGCCACCAACTCGGCCAAGCCGTGCTGCAGCGGCCGGTCCTCCAGCAGTTCGCGCAGCGTCACTTGTGTGCGCTGTTGCAGGGCCTGGCGCACGTGCTGCGCGAGCGCCGCCTTGTCGACCACGAACTGCGTGAATAACACCGCCGCATCGAGCGACTCGTCACCCGCCTGCGGCCGAATGGCGGCAATGGCCGCCTTGGCCGCGATCGAATGCAGCGGCCTCTCCATGGGCAGATCGATGTCGGCCGACATGCGGGCCATGGTCATGAAATCTCCCGTCGGCAGCGCCTGGCGGACCGCCAGCGCGCCAGCTTCGATGCTACGCAGCAGGTCCATGATGCGGCGGTTCTCCAGGTAGGCTTGGTCGTCGAGAAAGCGGCGAAGCTGCTGAGATAAGAGCGCCACCGTGCGCTGCGCGTGTTCGCCAGCCTCCAGCCAGTCGTAGTGCACGCGCCGCAGCCGCGCATCCGGCTGCAGCGCGGCCACCGGCGCAAGCTGCAGCACGCGCTCCAGCAAGTCGGTGAGCTCTTCCTGGCGCGACTGCGACATGAGGAAGTCCCAGAACGCGCGGAAGCTGCGGCCTTGGTCGGACTCGGCGATGAGATCGCGCTCGCCCATGATCTCTTGCAGCAGCTCGCCTCTGCCGCCATCCCACAGGGCGATGCGTTCGCGCACACGGCGGTCCAGCGCGCGAAAGTTCTGCTCCACCTCTCGGAAATCCGCCAGCAGCTCGCGCGCCAGCGAGGTGAACTGCTGGAAGCGCTCCCTCACCGCGGTGTCGGACAGCAGCGGCACGTCGCCCTGCCGCACGCGTTCCATCTCGGCGTCGATCTCGTCGCGGCGCCGTTGCAGTTCGTGCAGGCGGGCTTGCGGATCGGTTTCGCTGCCCTGCTTCATCTGGTGCAGCAGGTCGAACAGCGTGAGCAGGCGCGACTCGGTGCCCACGAAGCTGCGTTCAGCCAGGCTCGCCACCCAGGCGATGGCCTTCTCGGTGGCCGGCGTGAGGTCGAAATGCGGCTCGTCGGAGCCCGGCGGGTAGAACTTGCGCAGCCAGCCGCGGTCGTTGGCGGCCCAGTCGTCGAGGTATTCGGAGGCGGCCTTGGGGAACACTTCGCCGCGCTGCTCGCGCAGTGCGAATAGGGCATCGTCCAGACGCTCGCCCAGCGCCGCGCGGCTCATCACCCGCACGTTGGCCGCAACGAACACCCGGTGCAGAAAACTCAGCACCAGCGGGGCAGAATCCGCCTGCAGCAGCCGCCACGCGGGATGCTGCCGTCGCATTGCGTCCAGCGTGTCCACATTCAGTTCCATCGCGCGATTTTCGCCCCATGCAGCTTGACATCTTCAACGACAGCCGCGACGTCATGCTTCGCAACGACGCGGTTCAGGCGCTGCAGCGGCGCGATGCACCGGGCGCCCGCGCGGCGTGGCGGGCGCTGGCCGCGCACGCGCCGGACGACGAGGCACTGGCGCCCATGACGGTGCTGCTCGGCGTGATGGAGCAGCCGGTGCCCACGGGCTTCACCAGCCACGCGGCGCTCAGCGAGGCCCGCCATGACCTGGAGCAGCGCATTGCCCCCGCCGCGCGCCGCCTGCTGGGCGAGCGCGAAGCCGGCGCATGGCTACTACCGCTGTGGCGGCAAGCCGCAGGGCTCGCCGCCTCGCTGCCCTTTTCCAGCGAGCGTCCCGATGACCACGCGGCGTGCCTATGGCTGCGAGCCGAAGACTGGCGTGCCGCCATGGATGCGGCCGGCGGCATCGAATCCTGGCGGCGCATCCCGGCTCCCCTCGGCTGGATGCTGGAGGCACGCTTCCACATCGAAGGCCTCGACGCCGTGTGGCCGCTGCTCGCCGAACTGGCCTGGCTGGCACCCACACGCTTGGTCGAACTGGCGCACCGGCTGGACGACCCGCCGCTCGCCAAGCTGCTGCGCGCGTTCGGCATCAGCTTCGAGGAACGCGGCGACGCCTCCGACCTCGCGTGGTTCCCGGCCTGGGTGCTCACTGAGAAGCCCGGCCTGTCGCGCCTGCTCAGCGAAGCCCAGCCGGGGCGCCACACCGAGCCCGAACAAGCGATGCGGCTGCTGGTGGAGCTCATCGGCCTGGAGCGCCAGGGGCGCCAACATGATCTCGTCCACCGGCGCAAGCGCCTGCGCGACCTGCATCAGGGCCTGTCCGCGGCGTACATGAAGACGCGGTGAAGAGTGTTCCGAGACGCGCTATGGAAGCGCCCCGCACCGTCGAGTGCCGGCCTGTACAGCCCGCTCGTCACCGCCTTGGCCGAGGGCGACTGGATCAGGGGCGCAATGTGCTCATCACCGGCGCCAACGGCTGCGGCAAGACGTGTTCGAACAACCATCGGACGAGGTCGACCGCGACTTCTGCTTCCTGCTCAACGCGTTCGACATCGAGCCGGGCAGCTACACGCCCAAGGTCATGACGATGCTCGACTTCAATCTGTGGGCCTGGAACAGCCGCATCTTCCCGGGCATCGACTCGCAACGTGCGGCTGAAGGACAAGGTACGCATCCGCATCGGCAACCTGACGATGACGAACCACCGATCCACCTGCACGGCCACGAGTTCCTGATCACCGGCACCGACGGCGGGCCGACGCCGAAGTCGACGCGCCGGCCATTGATTTCCCATTCCCCCCGTTTGCAAGCCTGTCTGATGCTCTTCATCGACACGCCGGGCCACGCGCGGCACCACCACTGCATCTGGGACGAACGTTCGCGCGGCTTTTTCACCGGCGACACCTTCGGCCTGTCGTACCGCGAGTTCGATACCGTGCGCGGCCCCTGGCTGCTGCCTACCAGCACGCCCGTGCAGTTCGAGCCCGATGCCCTGCGCGAATCGGTGCGGCGTCTGCTGGCCTTCCACCCACAGTGGATGTACCTCACGCACTTCGGCCCGGTCGGGCAGGTGCAGGCGCTCGGCACTCAGCTGCTGGAGCAGATCGAGGAGATGGTGGAGTTGGGGCACACGCTGCGGCGTGCCCCCCAGCGCCATGAGGCCATCAAGGAAGGGTTGGCGCGGCTGTACCTGCGACGGGTGCGCGCCCATGGCTGCGACATGCCTGAGGCGCGTGTGCTGGAATTGCTGGCCATGGACATCGAGCTCAACGCCCAGGGCCTGGGCATCTGGCTGGATCGTCCCGACACTCCCTGAGGAGACTGCGTTTGGGAACCCTGCATTTCGGCCTGGAAGGCCAGGTCATCGTGATCACCGGCGCAAGCCAGGGCATTGGTGCAGCCTGCGCCGAGCGCTTGGCTGCCGATGGCGCGGCGCTGGCATTGTGGGACGTGAACGATGAACAAGGGAGCGTGCTCGCGGCACGGCTGGCCGAGTCCGGCACGCGTGCGATATACGTGCACTGCAACGTGGCATCCAAGGCCGAGGTGGACACCGCGGTCGCCGCTACGCTTGCCACCTTCACCCGCATCGACGGCCTCATCAACAACGCGGGCATCTTCAAGGCGGCCGATTTCCTGGAGATCACTGAGGAAGACTGGGACGCGGTGATCGGCGTGAACCTGAAGGGCGCGTTCCTGGTGGGCCAGGCGGTAGCGCGCGAGATGGTCAAGGCAGGCAGCGGCGCCATCGTCAACATGAGCTCGGTCAACGGCATCACGGCCATTCCCGGCATCGCCAGCTACAACGCCAGCAAGGGCGGCATCAACCAACTCACCCGGGCCATGGCGCTGGCTCTGGCCGACCACCACATCCGCGTCAACGCCGTCGCGCCGGGCACCATCGCCACCGAGTTGGCCAAGAATGCAGTACTCACCAGCGACGACGCGCGCGCGCGGATCATTAGCCGCACGCCGATGCGTCGCCTGGGTGAGCCCAACGAGGTGGCCGACGTGGCCGCCTTCCTGCTGAGCAGCGCCGCGAGCTACATGACGGGCGAAATTGTCTACGTCGATGGCGGGCGGCTGGCGCTCAACTACACCGTGCCCACGTGAACATTGATTCACGAACCGGAGGACGTCATGGCCGACGACAACGTCCCTTCGCTGCCCCCACTCACGGGCGGCTGCCTGTGCGGCAGCGTTCGCTACGAGGCGCGCCCGCAGCACCGCGAGGGTTACTACTGCCACTGCCGCATGTGCCAGCTGGCCTTTGGCAACACGCGCGCGGCCTTCGTGAATCTGCTCAAGAGTCAGGTGACATGGCTGGCGCCGCCCACGTGGTACGCGTCGTCGCGCATCGCGAAGCGCGGGTTCTGCGGCACCTGCGGCACGCCACTGTGCTTCGAGTACCTCGATTCGACCCACATGGATTTGTCCGTGGGTAGCCTGGATGATCCCTCGGCGCTGGAGCCGGTGGAGCACTACTCGGTGGAGACGCGCATCGCCCGCTGGCATGCCAATGACGGCCTGCCGGAATACCGGCTCGACGAGAACCAGGCCATCGCGGAGCGCTGGAGAAAGGCCTATGGTGATGATGTGACGCCAGGCTTGCAGGCCGTTCGGGGGGACTGACACCGGCCTAGCGCTTTTGACTCCATGGGCACGATGGAAAACGCCCTGGGTGGCACACTGCGCAGCCTCGAACCCAGCTCCCAGCCCGTGCGCCACGCACGTGCCCACGCCATGAGACTGCTCCACACCATGCTTCGAGTCGGCGACCTGCAGCGCTCGATCGACTTCTACACCCAGGTTCTTGGCATGCAGCTTCTGCGTATCACACGCAGGCCTGAGCAGCAGTACGACTTGGCGTTCATCGGCTACGGGCGCAACCCCGAGCATGCCGAGATCGAGCTCACCTTCAACTACGGCGTGGAACGCTATGACCTGGGCACCGCCTACGGCCACATCGCCATCGGCGTGCCCAACGTGACGGCCACCTGCGATTCGGTGCGCGCCAAGGCACAGGCCCTGGGTGGCGCCATCACCCGTGAGCCCGGCCCGGTGAAAGGCGGCACGACGGTGATTGCGTTCATTACCGACCCCGACGGCTACAAGATCGAGCTGATCGAGCAGAAAAGCGCCTGAGCTGTTTCTCAGCGCCCCCAGGGCCGGGCTGCGTTCAGCCACGCCCTCCGTGGGGGACAAGGAGACTTGGGGCGGCCCGCGTTTCCTTGAGATGCAAAAAGCAGCAAGGGCGCCCCCTCGGCGCCCTTGCTGCTTTCCTCTCCCTACCCCCGCGGTCCCACGTCCACCTGCACTGCCGCGGATTGTGGCGGCGCGACGTCGGCGAGCGAACCCCCCTTATGGGGGTGGCCGCAGGGCCGATGACTCGCGCGCCAACTGGGTGATGCGTGCCCAGTCACCCGCCTCGACCGCGTCGGAAGGCGTGAGCCAGGAGCCGCCGCACACGCGCACGTTTGGCAACGCGAGAAACTCGCGCGCGGTCTGCGCCGTGATGCCACCTGTCGGGCAAAAAACCACGTCGGGAAACGGGCCGGCCCACGCCTTGAGCATGGGGATGCCGCCGGCCGCCGTGGCGGGAAAGAACTTCAGGAAGAAATAGCCGTCGGCGTTGGCCTGCATGATTTCGCTGCCGGTGGCCACGCCCGGCAGAAGAGGCAGCCCGAGGCTGCGGCAGGCCAAGCCGACCTCGCTCAGGTAGCCCGGACTCACCGCAAACCGGCAGCCGGCGTCGCGGGCGGCCTGCGCATCGGCCACGCTGCGCACAGTGCCGGCGCCCACGATTGCCTCGGGCACCTCCCTGGCGACCCGCTCCACGCTGCGCAACGCCGCCGGCGTACGGAGGGTGATTTCAAGAACCTTCACGCCGCCATCGACCAGCGCCTGCGCCAGCGGCACGGCATGCTCCACGCGTTGAATGACGATGACCGGGATGACCGGCCCATGGTGGGCAAGCTCCAGTGTGTCCATGCAAGTCAAAGCCAGGTGACTGCGCCTTCCTCGGCGGAAAGCACGTTGCGGCGCATGCCGCCGAAGAGCTCGCGGCCGAGGCCGTGCCCGTTGATGTCGCTCTGCCGCTCGCCCAGGGTTGCGGGCTCGCGCGCCGCCCAATCGGCCGGACTGACCAGGGCGTCCAGCGTGCCAGCGACGGCATCCAGCCGGATCAGGTCACCGGTATGCACCTTGCCGAGCGGGCCGCCAGCCAGCGCTTCGGGTGTCACGTGGATGGCGGCGGGCACCTTGCCCGACGCGCCGCTCATGCGTCCATCGGTCACCAGCGCCACGCGGAAACCCTTGCCTTGCAGCACCGCCAGCGGCGGCGTGAGCTTGTGCAGTTCCGGCATGCCGTTGGCCCGCGGGCCCTGGAAGCGCACCACCGCGACCAGGTCACGCTCCAACTGGCCGGCCTGAAAAGCGGCGATGAGTTCCTCCTGCGTCTCGAAGACGATCGCAGGCGCCTGCACCACATGCCGGTCGGCAGGCACCGCCGACACCTTGATCACCGCGCGGCCCAGGTTGCCGTTGAGCAGCTTGAGTCCGCCGGTGCGGCTGAACGGATCGTCGGCCGTGCGCAGCACGGAGGCGTCGGCGCTTTGCTCAGGCAGATCGGTCCAACGCAGATCGTGGCCGTCGCGTTGCGGCAAGCGGGCATAGGTTCCGATGCCGCCATCGGCCACCACCGCCACGTCGGGATGCATGACGCCCGCACGCAGAAGCTCGCGGATCACGAACCCGGGGCCGCCGGCTGCCTGGAACTGATTCACGTCGGCGCTGCCGTTGGGATACACGCGTGCGAGCAGCGGCGTCGCCTGCGAAAGCTCGGAAAAGTCGGTCCAGTCGATGAGGATGCCGGCCGCACGCGCCACCGCGACCCAATGGATGAGGTGGTTGGTCGATCCGCCAGTGGCCAGGAGCGCCACCATGGCGTTGACGATGACGCGCTCGTCCACCAGCCGGCCGATGGGCGTGAAGCGCCGCCCCTGCACGATTGAAAGCGCCGTGCGCACGGCTTCGCGCGTGAGCGCTTCACGCATGCCGTCATGCGGATGGATGAACGCAGCACCCGGCACATGCAGACCCATCGCCTCCATCAGCATCTGGTTGCTGTTGGCGGTGCCGTAGAACGTGCAGGTGCCGGGGCCGTGATAGGCCGCGGACTCCGCCTCCAGCAACTTGTCTCGTCCCACGAGGCCCTGCGCGTGCTGCTCGCGCACCTTGGACTTCTCGGTGTTCGACAGGCCGCTGCTCATCGGGCCGCCGGGCATGAAGACGCACGGCAGGTGGCCGAAATGCAGCGCACCGATGAGCAGGCCAGGCACGATCTTGTCGCAGATGCCCAGTAGCAACGCCGCGTCGAACACATCGTGTGTGAGCGCGACCGCGGTGCCCATGGCAATGGTGTCGCGCGAGAACAGGCTCAGCTCCATGCCCGGCAAACCCTGCGTGACGCCATCGCACATGGCCGGCACGCCGCCGGCCACCTGCGCCGTGGCGCCTTGCCGATGCGCCTCATCGCGGATCACGTCGGGGAAGTGCTCGAAAGGCTGGTGTGCCGAGAGCATGTCGTTGTAGGCGGTCACGATGCCGATGTGTGGGCGTCGCTCCGACACGATGCGCAGCTTGTCTTCCTTGGGCAGTGCGGCGACGGCATGCGCCACGTTGGCGCAGCCCATGCGGGCGGTGCTGTGCGGGCGGAGCACCGCTTGTTCCACACGCGCGAGGTAGGTCTCTCGTGTGGTCGCACTGCGATGGCGGATGCGCTGCGTGACGGCTGTGACGGTCGGGTTCATGCAGGGCCTACGGAGGATGTAACTCGCGCGATGATTCTGATGTAACCGAGTTACATCGTCAAATGTTGCCGCCAAGGGCCGCCGGCCATCGTGGGTTCTCGGGAAACATGTCGCCCGCACAAGCCTCACGATCGTTGAGAGCCTATCGCGCCTGTTTCCGATGCCAATGATGTTCGCCATGACGCCGCATCCGCCGACGCATCCTCGCCACCCGGCCAACCAGCTCTCGAGAATCCGCTCTGAATGGGGTGGAGGCGATGATCTGTGGGTCTTCGGCTATGCCTCGCTCATCTGGCGGCCGGAGTTCCACGCGGCGGAGCAGCGCCACGCCACGGTGTACGGCTGGCACCGTTCGCTGAAGATGCGCTCCAGCATCAACCGCGGCACGCCCGAGTGCCCTGGCCTGGTGTTTGCGCTGGTCGTTGGTGGCTCGTGCCGCGGCATGGCTTACCGCATCGAGCGTTCACGCGCGCACCATGAACTGGAACGCCTGTGGTCTCGCGAGATGCCCACCGGCGTGTACGACCCCCGATGGCTGCCCTGCCGCACGCCGGCGGGCATGGTGCAGGCGCTCGCGTTTACACTGAGCCGAGCGAGCCCGAGTTTCGCGGAAGGGCTTACCGATGAGCAGATCGTGGCGGTCCTGCGCAGCGCCCGTGGCCGCTACGGCACCACGCTGGACTATCTCGTCGGAACAGCTGCGTGCCTGCGCGCCCGCGGTATCCGCGATCGCGAGATCGAACGCCTCGTAGCCCTCGCGCGTCACCACGCATTGACGGACTGAGCCGCGGTCGCGACGGAGCTCGCCTCGGAGCGGATTAACCGGCCTCGGCGTGCACGACGCGCAACTGCTCCAGGTCGGCCTCGGTGTCGACATCCATGAGCACGCCGGGATCGTCTCCCTCCACGGCGTACGCGGGATAGCGCGCGACGAGCCTGCGCGCGCCTTCGTCGCCCGAGAGCATGACGAGTTCCGAGTACAGCTCGGCACCAAAGCCGACTGGATGACCGCGGCGGCCGCGGTGCTGCGCATAGGCAATGGGATGGTGTTCCAGCGCCGCCGCTACCGCGAGCAGCGTGCGAGGCTGCACCATCGGCATGTCGGCGGGCAGTACGAGCCAGCCGCTGGCGTGGGGCCGCGCTGACACGCCGCAGGCGATGGAGTAGCCCATGCCAAGGGATGCCTGTGTGCTGGTGCCGACCGCGGGGACCACCACCACGTCGCGCGAGGCCACCTCGTGCGACGCCGTCTCGGCCAAGCCGGGCGTGGTGACCACCACGACCGGCAAGTGCGTCGTCAAGACATGCCGCAACGTGGTGCCGAGCACGCTGGATGCACCGAGCCGCTGCGTGAGCTTGTGGCCCATTGCGCCGAACCGGGACCCGGCTCCGGCTGCCAACACGATTACTGCCGGCCGCGATTTCATCATCCCTCCAGACAACTGCATGGCCTTCTCAGCGGAATGCTGCACCACACAAGAATGGAAGGTGACGGCGCTTTCAGCCAGAGGACGTTTACCTAAGGCATTTCACGTAGGCGTTTGTGAGGGTGGGAGTTCCACCAGTGATGACCATGGCGCTTTTCGTGCAACGCATTACGACTTGCGATTCCATGGGCTTGCGGGACAGTGCCATTTCTATACTTCTCGCATGATGTCCCTCGCCGATCTTCGCAAGAGCTATGAACGCGCCGAACTCGACGAAACCGCCTCGGATGCCGACCCCATGCGGCAGTTCGAGCTGTGGCTGCAGCAGGCGCTGCAGGCGCAACTGCCCGAGCCCAATGCGATGACACTGGCCACCGTGGGCCACAACGGGCGGCCTTCGACGCGCATCGTGCTCATCAAGGGCTTCGATGCGCGCGGCATCGTCTGGTACACGAACTACATGAGCCGCAAGGGGCGAGAGCTTGCTGCCAACCCTTTCGCTGCATTGCAGTTCCACTGGGTAGAGTTGGAGCGGGTCGTGCGAATCGAAGGCCAAGTCGAGAAAGTGAGCGAGGCGGAATCCGACACGTACTTCCGCTCCCGGCCGCTGGATTCGCGTATCGGGGCATGGGCCTCGCCGCAAAGCGAGGTCATCACATCGCGCGCGGTGCTGGTGGGCAATGCGGCCAAGGTGAGCGCGCAGTACCTCCTGAATCCACCCCGCCCGCCACACTGGGGCGGCTACCGCCTCGTCCCCGACGCCTGGGAGTTCTGGCAAGGCCGCAAGTCGCGGCTGCACGACCGCCTCCATTACCGGCTGCACGAAGGTGCCTGGCTGCGAGAGCGCCTCGCGCCCTGACGCGCGTCCTTCAGGGCGCGCTTGATGAGGCGCGAGCGTCGGCGATCGTGTCGAGCGCGACCAGGAATCGGTCGAGGTCGATCGGCTTGGTCCAGTAGTCGTCGAAACCGGCCCGGCGTGCTCGTTCGATCTCTTCGGGCATGGCGCGGGCCGATAGCGCGATGTAGCGCGTGGACGCCATGTGCGGGTCGGCCTTGAGCCGGCGCAGCACTTCGTAGCCGTCGAAATCCGGCAGCTGCACATCCACCAGCACCAGGTCGGGCCGGCCGGCGCGCGCCAGTGCCACACCGGAGGCTCCGTCGGCCGCGCTCAGCAGACGCATGTTCGGGCGAAGGGCCATCAGCTGCTCGACCAGCAAGGCGTTGACGGCGTTGTCCTCGATGTAGAGCACCGCGAGTGAACGTGCGGTCGCGCCGTTCGTCTGTGGCGGCACGGGGGTCTGCCCCACAGCCTGCTGCGGCGCCGGTGCGCTGGGCAGGCCCACGCGAAACTCGCTGCCCTTGCCGGGCTCGCTGCGCACCTCGATGTGGCCGCCCATCATTTCGACCAGCTGGCGCACGGTGGCCAGCCCGATGCTCGGCCGCGCCACGCCTCGCGGCTGGGCGCCCATCCGGTCGAAAGGCTCGAACAGCTGCGCCTGCTGCTGCGGCGAGATGCCGCAGCCGGTGTCTCGCACACGCAGCTGCCAGCCCTCGCCGCCGCGTACGGGATAGGGTTGCACCGCCACATGCACCTGCCCTTGCGGCCGGTTGAACTTGATCGCGTTGTTCACCAGGCTCGCCAGCACCTGGCGCAGCCTGCGGGCATCGGCCAGCACCCATGCGCGGGTCGGCTCGGCGTGCAGCACCACCTCGGCCGCCTCGGCCGACTCCTGCGTCCAGCGCAGGACATCATCGATGGCCGCCTGCACAGGCACCGGCTGCAGTTCAAGCCTGACCCGATGTTCCTCGATCGAGGCCAGATCCAGCACATCGTCAATCAGCGAGGTGATCTGCACACCCGACGCATGAATGTGCCGCACCCACTCGGTTTGGCGCTCGCTGAGCCGCTCTTCGCGATCGTGCGTGAGCATCTGCGTGAAGCCGAGCAGGGCGTTCAGCGGCGTGCGAAGTTCATGGGTCATGCGAGACAGGAACTCCGACTTGGCCTGGCTGGCCTGCTCAGTCGCGGCATTCTCGCGCAGGGCCTGCTCGGCGCGTTTGCTTTCGGTGATGTCCCAGTTGATACCAACGAGCCGTTCGAAGCGGCCCGCCGCGTCTCGCTGCGCGACACCGCGGGTGACCAGCCAGTGCAGCGAGCCATCGGGCCAGATCACGCGAAACCGGCTCTCGTAGCCCGTGCCGTTGCGAAACGCCTGTGCAAACAGTTGCTCGACGGCCGGCGCGTCTTCCGGGTGGTGCGAAACCCGTCGCAGCTCCTCGAGCGTGAGCCCGCAGTCCGGCTCGTAACCCCGCAGCCGATACATCTGCTTGTTCCATGTCGTCTTGCCGGTCGTCGCGTTCCGCTCCCACATGCCGATGCCGGCCGCTTCGGCGGCCAGCATGCAACGCTGTTCCATGGCCCGCACCGCCTCCTCGGCGTCGTGGCGGTCCGTGATGTCCACGAGGGCCCCATAGACCATGGGGCGACCCTCTGGGGTGGACTCGGAGCGCCAGAAGTTCGACACCCAGCGCACGGCGCCATCCGGCCGGATGATGCGGAACTCGGTATGCATGATGTCACCGACCTCTGCCCGCAGCATGCGCTCGCCCTGGTCGGTCACCAGCCCGCGGTCGTCAGGGTGGATGAGGTGCCGCACGATGTAACTCATGTGCGGTGGCCGCGGCGCGAGAGGCACTGCGTGGATGAGGAACATCTGCTCGTTCCACTGCGTCTCTTTGGTCACGGGATCGACGCTCCACACACCCACGCCGAGGCTTCGGATGACGAGATCGAAACGCTGCGCGCTGAGCCTGACCTGCTCCCCGCGCAGCGCGACAGCCTCGGTGTCGTCGATCATCACGCCGCGCAGAATCGCGGGCTTTCCGTTGGTTCCGCTGCTCACATCGGTGATGACGTGCAGATGGCACTCGCGGCCGTCCGGCAGCAGCACGCGCGTTCGGTGTTCGCGGCGCCCAGGCATGCTGGTGTTCTGGTGCCAGCTCTGCACGGCCGCCTCACGCTCTTGCGGATGTACCCGGTCCAGAACCGCCTCCACAGGTGGCACACCTTGAGAAGGATCGAACTGGAACAGGCGAAACCCGGAGGGCGACCAGCGTCCGTGGCCGGTGCGCAAGTTGCGCTCGAAGGCGACCAGGCGGCCCGCGTGCTGCGCGAGATCGAACATGGCGGCCAGCCATTGTTCATCGCGGTGCGACTCGGGCACTTCGTCGTGCTGCGGTTCCAGCCAATACAGTCGCCCGGGTTCCAGCATGCATCCGGTGACCCGGTACTGCTTCCCGCAGAACCCGACCTTCCCTGCCACGGGGTCGGCCGTCAATGGCAGCGCGTGCAGGGAGGCTGCCAGCGCCTGCCACTGCGCGGCACTTGCCCCGCGCAAGCTGGCCCGATCGAGCAGTGCCGGGTTCGCCGTCCAGGCGAGGCGCGCACCGTCATGCCAGACCTTGATGGCCAACCCGGGTGCCGACTGCCAGACTTGATCCATACATCTCACCGGATCCTCTGCCCATCACACTGCGCCGGGCGAGTCGCTGCGCGAGCAGTGCACGGAGTGCACGGCGTCAGAAGCTCAGGCGAATCCCCGTCTTGACGGAGCGACCGGGCAAAGGCGAGAGCTCTCGCACAGTTTGCATCGTGGCGGCGCTGTAGGCCAGCCGGTCACCCACGTTGCCAACTTTGACGAACCACAGGCCATCGGAGGCACCGATGTCGAAGCGCCGGGTCAGAGAGAGGTTCACCAGCGTGTAGCCGCGCGTGGCCGTGTCGGTGGCCGGTACGCGCGATTGCCGCGCTGCATGCTGAACCTCGGCCCCGGCGCCCCACGATCCGTGCACCGCGTCCAGCGCCAGCATCACTCTGAGCGGCGCCACGCGCGGCAGCGGCTCGCCGGTGTCTGCGTTGGTGCCGCGGGTGTAGTCGAGCTTGCCGCGGAGATCCAGTGTCCAGGGCCCGTCGAGCAGCCGCTGTCGGCCGTCCAGCTCGATGCCACGCAAGCGGGCCCGCGCAGCGCGGTACGCAAACTCGGCAACCGACACGAGGTTTCCCTCCTCATCGATCTCGTCCACCGTGGCGCCCGTGGCTTCGAGCGAGATGAAACGCGAGAAGCGTGCGGCAAACACACCGGCACGCAGCCGGCCGGTCTCGCCCTTCCATTCGAGCGCGAGGTCCAGGTTGGCGCCGCGTTCCTTCGCCAGGGTGGCATCGCCGCGCTCGAACGCGCCGGTGGCCGCATGCACGCCGTTGGCGAACAGTTCGTAGGAAGTGGGCGCGCGTTCGCTGAAGCTCGTGGCCACACTCGCCGACCAACCCGACGCGATCGGCGTCACGTTGGACAGCGAGATGCTTCCGAGCGTGAAGCGGCGTTCGGCCGCAGGGCCGAATCGCTCGCCCGCATCGCCTTCGGAGGCCACGCGGGCGCGCTCCACGCGCGCACCGGCACTCAGCGTGCCACCGGCCCAGGACAGTTCTTCCAGCCCGAAGGCCGCCAGCCGGCGCGTGCGCGTGGTGGGCACGAAAGCCTCTTCGCCGAGCGCGGAAAAGTCAGAGTCCTCCACCTGCATCGCCACCACGCCGCGCAGTCCGGCCAGCGGTGCATGCTCGGCTTCGACGCGCGCTTCATAACCCCGGCTCTTGAACAGCGTGCCGATGCTGCCGTCCGCCTCGATCTCCTCGTGGCGGTAATCGGTGCCGTTCACGTTGGCCCGCAGTGCACGCAACGGGCCCGCCGCATCGCGGGCCTCGAAGGCCAGGCCAACATGGTCGCGGCACATGTCCAGCGTGACGTCCGGCTCGGCCGGTGTGCCGTAGCGGCTGCCGTAGGTGTCGGCAGACACGCCCACATGCCCGCCGTCGAAGAAGACCGACGCACCGACCGCCCCGCCACTGGTGCGGCTCGCGGAGTTGCGCACCCGCGTGGCTTCAGGCAATGCCTGGCCGCCTTCCACCGGCGTGAAGCGCGGCACACGCAGGTCGGAGGTGCGCCGGCCGAAGGCGTCCACATGCAGCGCGTAGGCGCCGTTGCCAGTCTCGACCAACGCGGCGCCGCCTCGCTCATGGTCGGCACCTCCCAGGCGCAACTCCATCGCGCCGCCGGGACCC
>CBFHAS010000035.1:0-33344 GCA_965653625.1 uncultured Burkholderiaceae bacterium
AACGGGCGGATCTGCTCGGCGTAGTTTTTCATGTAGTCAGTAGAGGCGATCACGGGGCCCGCATACGGCTCCAGCTGCTGCACCACGAACGGCACCCGCGGCGCGGCCGCCGGGTGCAGCATGTTCCAGCGCTCGGCGTCCTGACCTTCGCGGGCCAGCTCGTTGAAGCTCGGGCAACTCCAGATGTTGGCCGCTACGCCCCACTCGTCCTGCAGCAGCTGCTTCGCGGCGATGCTCTCGCGCAGGATGGTGCCGCTGCCCAGCAGGTTGACGCGCGGCGTCTTCTTCGCGCCCTCTTCGAACAGGTACATGCCCTTGATGATCTGTTCTTCGGTGCCCGGCTTCAGGCCCGGCATCGGGTAGTTCTCGTTGAGCAGCGTGAGGTAGTAGAAGACGTTGTCCTGCTTCTCCACCATGCGCTTGAGGCCGTGGTGCATGATGACACCCACCTCGTGCGCGAAGGTCGGGTCGTAGCTCACGCAGTTCGGGATCGTGCCTGCCAGGATGTGGCTGTGGCCGTCTTCGTGCTGCAGCCCCTCGCCGTTCAGCGTGGTACGCCCAGAGGTGCCGCCCAGCAGGAAGCCACGCGCCTGCATGTCGCCGGCCGCCCAGGCCAGATCGCCGATGCGCTGGAAGCCGAACATCGAGTAGTACACATAGAACGGGATCATGATGCGGTTGTTCGTCGAGTACGACGTCGCCGCAGCGATCCACGAGCTCATGCCGCCCGCCTCGTTGATGCCCTCCTGGAGGATCTGGCCGGCTTTGTCTTCCTTGTAGTACATGACCTGGTCCTTGTCGACCGGCGTGTACTTCTGCCCCTCGGGGTTGTAGATGCCGATCTGGCGGAAGAGACCTTCCATGCCGAAGGTGCGCGCCTCGTCCACCAGGATCGGCACGGCCCGCGGCCCGATCTGCTTGTCGCGCAGCAGCTGCGTGAGGAAGCGCACGTAGGCCTGCGTGGTCGAGATCTCGCGGCCTTCGGCGGTCGGCTCCAGCACCGCCTTGAAGGTGTCGAGGTCGGGCACCTGAAGCTGCTCGTCGGCACGCTTGCGCCGCTTGGGCAAGTAGCCGCCCAGTGCCTTGCGCCGCTCGTGCAGGTACTTCATCTCCGGCGTGTCGTCGGAGGGCTTGTAGAACGGAATGCCGGCCCCGATCTGCTCGTCGGAGACGGGGATGTTGAAGCGGTCGCGGAAGCTCTTGATGTCATCGTCGGTGAGCTTCTTGGTCTGGTGCGCGGTGTTCTTTCCTTCGCCGCTCTTGCCCATGCCGAAGCCCTTGACGGTCTTGATCAGCAGCACCGTGGGCTGGCCCTTGTGGTTGACCGCGCGGTGGTAGGCCGCGTAGACCTTCTGCGGATCGTGGCCACCCCGGTTAAGGCGCCAGATGTCGTCGTCGCTCAACTTGGCCACCATCTCCAGCAGCTTGGGATGCCGGCCGAAGAAATGCTTGCGCACGTAGGAGCCGTCGTTGGCCTTCATGGCCTGATAGTCGCCATCGACGGTCTCCATCATGACCTTGCGCAAGATGCCTTCCTTGTCGCGTGCCAGCAGCGGATCCCAGTAGCCGCCCCAGATCAGCTTGATCACGTTCCAGCCGGCACCGCGGAACTCGCCCTCCAGTTCCTGGATGATCTTGCCGTTGCCGCGCACAGGGCCGTCGAGGCGCTGCAGGTTGCAGTTGATGACGAAAACGAGGTTGTCGAGCTTCTCGCGGGCTGCCAGGCCGATGGCACCGAGCGACTCCGGCTCATCCATCTCGCCGTCGCCGCAGAACACCCAAACTTTGCGGTTCTCGGTGTTGGCGATGCCGCGCGCATGCAGGTATTTCAGGAAGCGAGCCTGGTAGATGGCCATCAGCGGGCCCAGGCCCATGGACACCGTCGGGAACTGCCAGAACTCGGGCATCAGCTTCGGATGCGGGTAGCTCGAAAGTCCCTTGCCGTCGACTTCCTGGCGGAAGTTGAGCATCTGCTCCTCGCTGATGCGCCCTTCCATGAAGGCGCGCGCGTAGATGCCGGGCGAGGAATGACCCTGGATGTACAGCAGGTCGCCGCCGTGGCCCTCGCTCTCGGCGTGCCAGAAGTGATTGAAGCCAGCGCCGAACATGGTGGCCAGCGAGGCGAAAGAGGAGATGTGCCCGCCGAGATCACCCCCGTCGGCCGGGTGAAGGCGGTTGGCCTTCACCACCATGGCCATGGCGTTCCAGCGCATGTAGGCGCGAAGTCGCTCCTCCACTTCAAGGTTGCCGGGACAGCGCTCCTCGTGATCGGCGGGAATCGTGTTGACGTAGGCGGTGTTGGCGGAGAACGGCACGTCGACGCCGGCCTGCCGGGCGTCAGCGATCAGCTGTTCGAGAAGGAAATGGGCCCGGTCACCTCCTTCGGACGCGATGACGGCGGCAAGCGCGTCGAGCCATTCGCGGGTTTCCTGGGCATCGGCATCGTTCGCGGCGGCACCGACAAACGGTTCGGGCATGGCGGCCATCTCTGTCTCCTGTAGAGCGGGTATGCGAGTGGCGCGCAGTCTCTCACAAGTCCCCGCGGTTTTCAAATCGTGCAAGATGATTTCGCATGGTGGTGATTACTGTCGATACTTCCCCTCGCTGTGCGGCGCTCGCGTGCGCCGCCACGTTCAATAATCCGCACCATGCCAGCACGCCGAATGCCCGCCGCCCCGGCACGCGGTTCATCCACACTGCCACGTCGACTGTTCGGTCGCTGGTGGCGCCGCCAGTCGCCGGCCCAGCAAGACCGTTTCGCCACTCTCGGGCCGCTGGTGTCGGTCATGCTGTTCCTCGCCGCCATCATTTCTGCGTTCTGGTACCTGCGCAACGAGGAACTGGGCCGCGAGCAAGAGTCGGTGCAGCGCGACACGGAGGTCGCGCAGCAGCAGATCCGGCTGCGGCTCATCGAAAACCAGGAACAGCTTGTTCGCATCGCGCGCGAGATCGTCACGCGAGCCATCGACGAGGAGGAGTTCCGCGCGCAGGCCACCAGCTTCGCGCGCGAGCGCCCGGAGATCACCCATCTGTTCTGGATCAGCGCCAACCGGGCGAGCCGAGCGTCGCATTCGGCGGTGAGCTTCCATCCGGAGTCGGGGCTGGGCGGCGAAGAACTCAGCGCCTCGCTGCCCAAGGAAGGCAAGTCCACCGAGCCGGAGGTCGCGTTCCTGGCTGCGCGCAGCTTGCGCCAGCCGGTGTACACGCGCCCCTTTACCGACACCTGGGGTGCGCCGGTGATCCAGGTGCATGTGCCGCTCATCGACCGCAGCGCCTTCAGCGGCACGCTGATCGCCGAGTACTCGCTGGAGGCGCTGGTGCGCTACTTCGTTCCGGCGGAGGTTTCGAGCCGCCATGCCATCAGCATGGTGGACGCGCAACAGCAGGTTCTGGCCAGCACCGTGACGCCCATGCCGGGACAGAAGGTGCGCCCCGCTTCCATCGTGCACGACGTGCCCGTAGCGCCTGCAGGCGACGGCTTGGTGCTGCGCGGCCAGGGCTATCGCACTTCCATCGGCCTCATCAGCAACACGCTGTTTTGGATGGTCGTGGCTCTGAGCGTGCTCACTGTCTGGATGCTGCTGGGCACATGGCGGCACATGAAGCGCCGCCTGCAGATGCAAAGTGCGCTGGTGTCGGAGGCCAACTTCCGGCGCGCCATGGAAAACTCGATGCTCACGGGCATGCGGGCCATGGACATGGAAGGCCGCATCACGTACGTGAACCCGGCGTTCTGCGCAATGACTGGCTTTTCCGAGGCGGAACTCATCGGCCGCCAGCCACCCTTTCCTCACTGGCCGCCCGACCGCTACGAGGAGAACAACCGCCTGTTCCAGCAGGAACTGCAGGGCCGCAGCCCGGCCGGCGGCATCGAGGTGAAGGTCATGCGCAAGGACGGCACACTGTTCGATGCGCGCATGTATGTCTCGCCTCTCATCGACCCCAAGGGCCAGCAGACAGGGTGGATGACATCAATGACGAACATCACCGAGGCCAAGCGCATCCGCGATCAGCTCTCGGCCTCCCACGAGCGCTTCACCACCGTGCTGGAAGGCCTGGACGCCGCGGTGTCGGTGCTCTCGGTGCAGCAGGGGGAATTGCTATTCGCCAACCGCTCCTACCGCCTGTGGTTCGGTGCGGACGCGCATGGCCACGCCACGCTCGCCGGAGAGGATCCGGGCCTGCCCGGCTTGCGCGAGCATGACGACTCAGTGGACACCTTCGGCGGCTTGCCGGCGCAGGAGCTGACGGAGGCGGGCTCCGACCCGCGGGAGGTTTACGTCGATTCGCTCAAGAAGTGGTTCGACGTTCGCTCGCGCTACCTGCAATGGACCGACGGCCGGCTGGCGCAGATGCTGATCGCCACCGACATCACGGCACGCCGCAGCGCCGAGTCGTTGGCGGCCGCGCAGGCGGAGAAGGCGCAGGTCACCAGCCGCCTCGTCACGATGGGCGAAATGGCTTCCTCGGTGGCACACGAACTCAACCAGCCGCTCACCGCCATCACCAACTACTGCAACGGCATGGTCACCCGAGTGAAGAACGAGGCCATCGTGAAGGACGACCTCATCGCCGCGCTGGAGAAGACAGCGCGCCAGGCTCAGCGGGCCGGGCAGATCATTCACCGTATCCGCAGCTTCGTGAAGCGAAGCGAGCCACAACGGCAATCGTCACAGGCGAAGACCATCGTGGAAGACGCGGTGGATCTGGCCAACATCGAGCTCAGGCGCCGCAACGTGGCCATCCACACCTACGTCGCGCAACGGCTGCCCACGCTCATGGTCGACCCGATCCTGATCGAGCAGGTGGTGCTCAACCTCATCAAGAACGCTGCCGAGGCCATCGATGCGGCACAGCTGCCTCCATCGCGGCGCAACATCGAGCTGCGCGTGGTGCCGCGGCACACCCACGAGGAAGGCGGAGTGATCGAGTTCTCCGTCACGGACATGGGCCCAGGCATCAAGGACGATGTCATCGCGCGCCTGTACGAGGCGTTTTTCTCAACCAAGCCCGAAGGCTTGGGCATCGGGCTGAGCCTTTGCCGCTCGATCGTGGAGTCCCATAGAGGCAGGATTCGTGCCCAGAACCTCTACAATGGAGCGTCCGTGGTGGGCTGCAGCTTCACGTTCACGCTCCCGGTCGAAACGAACCGCACCGAGTCTCTTTCAACACCCAACTCTGCTGTCGCTTCATGAGCTTGATCCCGAAGAAAGGCACGGTCTATGTCGTCGATGATGACGAAGCGGTTCGCGACTCGCTGCAGTGGCTGCTCGAAGGCAAGGACTATCGGGTCAAGTGCTTCGATTCTTCCGAAGCGTTCCTTTCGCGCTTCGACGCGCGCGAGGTCGCCTGCCTCATCGCCGACATCCGCATGGATGGCATGAGCGGCCTGGATCTCCAAGACCGGCTGCTGGAGCGCCACTCGCCCCTGCCCATCGTATTCATCACCGGCCACGGTGACGTGCCGATGGCCGTGTCGACCATGAAGAAGGGCGCGATGGATTTCATCGAGAAGCCCTTCAAGGAAGAGGAACTGCTTGGCCTGGTGGAGCGCATGCTGGACCAGGCCCGCGCCGCCTTCAGCCAGCACCAGGAAGCCGCCAGCCGCGACGCGCTGCTGTCCCGCCTGACCACTCGCGAGGCGCAGGTGCTTGAGCGTATCGTCGCCGGCAGGCTCAACAAGCAGATCGCCGACGACCTCGGCATCAGCATCAAGACGGTGGAGGCGCATCGCGCCAACATCATGGAAAAGCTCAACGCCAACACGGTGGCCGACCTGCTCAAGATTGCCCTCGGCGCGCAGGCCAAGGCCTGAACAACATGCACGCGACAAAGGCCGCCCCGAGCGGCCTTTGTGCTTTGGCAGCCGGGTGGCGCCCCGGCGGATGAAACGGCCCGAAGGATCGACTCATGACCGCACAACTCATCGACGGCAACACCCTCGCGAAGAAGGTCCGCGACGAGGTCGCCCAGCGCGTGAAGGCGCTTCGTGCACGCGGCCGGCAGCCGGGGCTGGCCGTCGTATTGGTGGGCGATAACCCTGCGTCGCAGGTGTACGTCAGGCACAAGGTCGCCGACTGCGAGAGCACCGGCATGCGTTCCGTGCTGGACAGGCACGACGAATCGCTGAGCGAGGCCGCGCTGCTGGCCCGCGTGCAGGCGTTGAACAATGACCCCGCCGTGCACGGCATCCTGGTCCAGTTGCCGCTGCCGCCGCACATCGACGCGCACAAGGTCATCGAAACCATCGCCCCCCACAAGGATGTCGACGGCTTCCACGTGCACAACGCGGGTGCCCTCATGGTGGGTCAGCCCGGATTCAAGCCCTGCACGCCCTACGGCTGCATGAAGATGCTCGAGTCGATCGGCTGCGATCCGAAGGGCAAGCGTGCCGTCGTCATCGGCCGCAGCAACATCGTCGGCAAGCCTATGGCGATGATGCTCCTGCAAGCCAACGCCACCGTCACCATCTGCCACAGCGCCACCCCGGACCTCGCCGCACACACGCGCGAGGCGGACATCGTGGTCGCCGCGGTGGGCAGGCGCAACGTTCTCACAGCGGGGATGGTTAAGGCCGGCGCAGTGGTCATCGACGTAGGCATGAACCGCAACGACGAGGGCAAGCTGTGCGGCGACGTCGACTTCGCCGGCGTGTCGCAGATCGCCGGCTGGATCACACCCGTGCCGGGGGGCGTTGGACCCATGACGCGTGCCATGCTGCTCGTTAACACACTGGAAGCCGCGGAACGCGCGGCCGGTGCCGCGGTCTGAGGACGGGCACATCGCGAGGTACCTCATGAAGAATCCGCTGCTGGCAACCGACGGCCTGCCCGCTTTCGACCAGATCCGCCCCGAACACGTCGGGCCCGCCATGGAGGAGCTGCTGAAGGCGGCCGACGAGGCGCTGGAAAAGGCGGTCGGCCCCGACGTGCCACCCGAGTACGACTCGCTGTCGGCCGTGCTCGACGTACCCAGCGAGCGACTGAAGTCGGCCTGGGGCCACGTGGGCCACCTGAACGCAGTAGCCGACACGCCGGAACTGCGCGCCGCCTACAACGCCGCGCTGCCACGGGTCACTGAACTCTTCGCCCGCCACGCCTCGGACGAGCGGCTGTATGCGAAGTACAAGGCTGTCGCCACGGCGCCCGGCGCCGCCGAACAGCTCAGCACGGCGCGCCGGAAGGCCTTGTCCAATGCCATGCGCGACTTCGTGCTGTCGGGCGCTGAACTGCGGGGCGAGGCCAAGAAGCGTTTCCAGCAGCTGCAGGAACAGCAAGCCGAGTTGGCGCAAAGGTTCTCGGAGCATGTGCTCGACGCGACCGATGGCTTCGCTTATTACGCCACCGAGGAAGAGCTGGCGGGTGTGCCCGAGGACGTGCGGCAGGCGGCCCGTGGCGCCGCGCAGGCAGAAGGTCGGGAGGGTCACAAGCTGACGCTCCACTTCCCGAGCTACTTCCCCGTGCTTCAGTACGGCGACAACCGATCGCTGCGCGAAAAGCTGTACCGAGCCCATGTCACACGCGCCAGCGAGTTGGGCCGGCCCGAGCTCGATAACGGCGCGCTCATGAGCGAGCTTTTGAAGCTGCGTCATGAAGAAGCGCGGCTGCTTGGCCACGCCACCTTCGCGGAGGTGTCACTGGTGCCCAAGATGGCCGACTCGCCGCAACAGGTGATGGACTTCCTGCGTGATCTCGCACGCCGCGCGCGGCCGTACGCCGAGCGCGACCTGCAGGAGCTGCATAACTTCGCTCGCGACGAGCTGGATTTGCCCGAGCTCCAGGCCTGGGACATTGCCTACGCCAGCGAAAAGCTCAAGCAGGCACGCTATTCCTTCAGCGACCAGGAGGTGAAGCAGTACTTCACCGAACCCAAGGTGTTGGAGGGCCTGTTCCGCATCATCGAGACGCTGTTCGAGGTCAGCATCCAGCCCGACAGCGCACCCGTGTGGCACCCCAGCGTGCGCTTCTTTCGCATCGAGCGAGGCACCGAGCTGGTCGGTCAGTTCTACCTCGACCCCTATGCCCGCTCAGGCAAGCGCCCCGGCGCCTGGATGGATGACGTGCGCGGCCGCTGGGCCCGCCCTGAAGGCGCGCTGCAGACCCCCGTGGCCCACCTGGTGTGCAACTTCGCGCCCCCATTGGAAGGCCGCCCCGCGCTGCTCACGCACGACGAGGTCACCACCCTCTTCCACGAGTTCGGCCACGGCCTGCACCACATGCTGACGCGGGTTGAGGACATCGGCGTCGCAGGCATCTCCGGCGTGGAATGGGACGCAGTCGAACTGCCCAGCCAGTTCATGGAGAACTTCTGCTGGGAGTGGGACGTGGTCAAGCGCCTCACCGCCCATGTCGATACCGGCGAAGCACTGCCCCGTCCACTCTTCGACCGCATGCTGGCCGCCAAGAACTTCCAAAGTGGCCTCCAGACCATGCGCCAAGTCGAGTTCGCACTCTTCGACATGCGCATCCACGCCGAGCTCGGCAGCGAGAGCCGCATCCAGGATGTGCTCGACGAGGTGCGCCGCGAGGTGGCCGTCATCACGCCCCCTCCTTTCAACCGCTTCCAACACAGCTTCTCGCACATCTTTTCAGGCGGTTACTCAGCGGGCTACTACAGCTACAAATGGGCCGAGGTGCTCAGCGCCGACGCATGGAGCGCGTTCGAGGAGAGCGCCCAGCAAGGCGGGAGCGTGCTCGATGTGGACACCGGCCGCCGATACCGTGAATCAGTTCTCGAAACCGGCGGCAGCCGCCCCGCGATGGAAAGCTTCAAGGCCTTTCGCGGACGCGAACCGCGCATCGATGCGCTGCTGCGACACCAAGGCATGGCTTGAGCGCGCGGCGGAAGGCAGCTAGATTGCGGCGCACGAGGAGGAATCCGATGCGGAAGTTTCAAAGGTGGATGGCTGCGATACCGGTGGCCGCGCTAGCGCTCGCCGGCACGGCGGCACATGCCCTGTACAAGGTCGTGGGCCCGGACGGCAAGGTCACTTACACCGATGCGCCACCTCCGCCCAACAGTGGCAGCAAGGTAAGCACGGTAACTGCGGGAGGGGCCAGCATTGCCAATGACGCCACCCTGCCCCTGGAACTGCGACAGGCGAGCCAGCGCTACCCGGTTACGCTGTACACCATGAAGGACTGCGGACCCTGCGACGCCGGCCGGGAATTGCTGCGCCGGCGCGGGATCCCGCACACGGAAAAGCTGATCATCAGCGGCGAAGATGGCGACGCGCTGCAGCGGCTCAGCGGTGGGCGCGACGCGCCCACGCTGACGATCGGCTCGCAGGTGCTTCGCGGCCTGACCACCGACAACTGGAATAGCTACCTCGATGCAGCGGGCTACCCGCGTGAATCACGTCTGCCGGCCACCTACCAGTACCCCGCCGCCTCGCCTTTGACCCAGCCTGCGCGCCCTGCCGCGACGACCGCGCCACCGGCCCCGGAACCGGCCTCGCCGCAGCCCGTGTCGCCGCCGGCACCGGGCGGCATCCGCTTTTAAGTCCAGGCGGGGCCTGGTCCGCCGCGAGCATCGCGATGTCAGGCCGCCAGGCTGCGCGCGGGCTACGCAGCTTCTTCCGAATCGTCGACCACCTCGTCCAGCCCGGGAATCAGTGTCTGCACCCTCGCATCGGGTACCGCCTCCACTGACTTGAGGCTGCGCGTCATTGCTCGCGTGCGGCGCTCGGCCGCATCGATGGTGTTGCTGGCCTCGTGCAGCTTCTTCTTCGTCTTGGCCAGCGCGTCACCGAACTTGGTGAACTCCGTCTTCACCGCACCCAGCACCTCCCACACCTCGGCGGAACGCTTCTCCAGTGCGAGCGTTCGAAAACCCATCTGCAGGCTCGACAGCGTGGCCAGCAGGGTAGTCGGTCCGGTCAGCATCACCTTGTGCTCGCGCTGGATGCTCTCCACCAATCCCGGCCGGCGCAACGCCTCAGCGTACAGACCCTCCGTGGGAACGAACATGATGGCGAAGTCCGTGGTGTGTGGCGGGGCAACGTACTTTTCACGGATGGTGCGCGCCTCGGTTCGCAGCCGCACCTCAATGGCACGGCCGGCCACCTCCATCGCGGCCGGGTCGGCGCGATCCTGCGCTTCCAGCAGGCGCTCGTAGTCTTCGCGCGGGAACTTGCAGTCGATGGGCAACCACAGCGGCTCGCCATCATGGCGCCGGCCGGGCAGGCGGATGGCGAATTCCACGCGCCCGCCGCTGCCGGGCACCGTCTCGACATTGGTCGCGTACTGCTCCGCCGTGAACACCTGCTCCAGCAGCCCGGACAACTGCACCTCGCCGAAGATGCCCCGGGTCTTCACGTTGTTGAGCACACGGTTGAGCGAACCCACGTCCTTGGCGAGCAACTGCATCTCGCCAAGCCCGCGGTGCACCTGCTCCAGGCGATCGGCGACCTGCCGGAAGCTTTCGCCGAGGCGCGCCTCGAGCGTCGCGTGGAGCTTCTCGTCCACGGTAGCGCGCATCTGCTCCAGCTTCTGCTCGTTGCCCTGCTGAAGCGTTGCAAGCCGCTGCTCGACGGTGGCGCGCACCTCGGTGAGGCGGCGGTCGTTGGCGTCCGACAGCGCACGAAGCTGGTCGGTAAGGACATCCGAGAACCGCTTGAGCGCCATGTCCTGCGCATCGCGTGAAGCCTGGGCCTGCGCCGCCTGCGTGCCGGCAGCCGCCTGCAGGGCTTGGCTCACCGCCGATTGCATGGATGCGAGCTGGATGCGAAAGCTGTCAATCTGCTCGTTCTGCGTTCGCGCCACGTCACCCTGCTGCGCCAGCAGCGCCTGCTGGAACACGCCCAGCGTGGTGCCGATGTCGGCCCTCGTGGCCTGTGCGCTGCGTGCCACCTCGTCGCGCAGCTCGCGCTCCAGGCGCTCCGATCCACTGCGAATGGCACCAGCAAGCTCTTCGGAAGGGTCGGCATCGCGCCGACGAAAGGCGAGCCACAGGATCAGGACAAGGTTGACGGCGACGAGTACGAGAGTGATCGAAGGCGCGAAATCCATGCGGGCCATTGTCGCAGCCGGTGTCTCAGCGCCCCGGCGCGAGCTTCACGCCCGAAGCACTTCCGGATTGAGCGGAGTAGGTGGCCGGCCGGCATTCGGCCCGAAGCCCAGTCCGGCGATCAGGTTATCGGCCGCGAGATCCGCCATGGCGCGGCGCGTCGCCACGGTGGCGCTGGCGATGTGCGGGGTAAGCACCACGTTCGGCACCTTCAACAGATCGGGGTGCACCCTCGGCTCGCCTTCGAACACATCCAGCGCCGCCGCAGCAATGCGGCGCTCGGCCAGCGCCTGCGCCAGCGCGGCATCGTCGACCACGCCGCCGCGCGCAATGTTGGTGAGCGTGGCCGTCGGCTTCATCAGAGACAGCTCCGCGGCGGCGACGGCGTGGTGCGACTCGTTCGAATACGGCACGACGATCACCAGGTGATCCGCTTGGCGCAGCAGCTCCTCCTTGCTCACGTAGCGGGCCTTGCAGGCGGCTTCCACCGCGGCGTCGCAGCGCGATCGGTTGTGATAGATCACCTGCATGTCGAAGCCGAGTGCGCCACGCCGCGCGATGGCTTGGCCGATGCGGCCCATGCCCAGGATGCCGAGCGTCGCGTGGTGGATATCGCTGCCGACGAACATGTCGTAGAACCACTTCGTCCACTCGCCACGGCGCAGAAAGTGCTCCGATTCCGTGATGCGCCGCGCTGCCGCCATCATGAGCGCGAAGCCGAAGTCTGCGGTGGTCTGCGTGAGCACGTCCGGCGTGTTGGTGCACAGCACGCCACGGGCCGTGCAGGCCGCCACGTCAAGGTTGTTGTAGCCCACCGCCATGTTGGCCAGCACGCGCAACTGCGGACTGGCGTCAAGCACCTCGGCATCGATGAGCACGCTGCCTGTCGTGAAAGCGCCTGCCTTGCCCTTGAGCTTGTCGATCAGCTCGGTCTTCGAGTAGGCGAGGTCTTCGGGGTTGTCCTCGACTTCGAAATACTTTCGCAGCCGGTCCACCACCTCGGGGAAGACGGCCCGCGCGACCAGGACGCTCGGCTTCATGGCAACCTCCAGTCAACGAAACCATATCAATGTGAGCGCAACGAACAACGGCAGGAGCACCGCACCCGACCACGCCATGTAGCCGAAGAAACTCGGCATGCGGATGCCTCGGTCCTCGGCGACGGCCTTCACCATGAGATTGGGCGCATTGCCGATGTACGTGTTGGCTCCCATGAATACGGCACCCGCAGAGATAGCGGCCAATGTGCCCGCGTGCGTGGTCATGAGCACCTGCGGGTCGCCGCCCGCCGTATTGAAGAACACCAGGTAGGTCGGCGCGTTGTCGAGGAAAGATGACAGCGCACCGGTGGCCCAGAAATACATCCGCGGCAGAGGTTGGCCGTTGTCGTCTGTGACGGCGGCGACCACCGGGCTGAAAGGCCCATCGAGCCCGGCACGCAGCAACGCGATCACGGGGATGATGGTCGAGAAGATCCCCGCGAACAGCTTCGCCACCTCGGCCATCGGCCCCCACGAAAACTGGTTCTGCTCGTGAACCGCCGCCGGCGTGATGTGCATCGACACGAGAGCCAGAGCCACCAGGCCAAGGTCGCGGACCAACCCGGCCCAGGTGACGTCCGTTCCGGCCACCGAGAACGCAACCCCCGATTTCCAGAGGCCACTCAAGAGCACCAGGCCCACCACCCCCGCGAGCAGGAGGAAGTTGCTTCGCCCCTCGAAGCCGAACGTCGGCGTGTCGGGCGTGCGGTCGAGCGGCGCGATCCCTTCCTTGCGGTACCAGTAGCTGTCGATGGCGTAAAACAAAGCCAGCAGCGTACCCACCATGAACAGCGTCTCAGGGAAGATGTGGGCCATCGTCCAGAAGAAATCCACGCCCTTGAGGAAGCCGAGGAACAGCGGCGGATCCCCCAGCGGCGTGAGCGAGCCTCCCACGTTCGAGACGATGAAGATGAAGAACACCACCACGTGTGCCACGTGCCGCCGGTTGTCATTGGCGCGGATCAGCGGGCGGATGAGGAGCATGGATGCACCAGTGGTGCCCATGAAGCTGGCAAGCGCCGCGCCCACGGCCAGCAAGCCGACGTTCAGACTCGGGCTGCCGTGCAGGTTGCCGCGGATGTAAATGCCCCCTGCGATAACGAACAGCGAAGTGAGAAGAATGATGAATGGAACGTACTCCGCCACCGCGGCGTGCACGAGGCCACTCGCCGCCACGCCCGGCCCGAACACCGCGCCGAAGGGCAGCAGAAACGCAAGCGCCCAGGCCGCTGATACCTTGCCGAAGTGGTGATGCCATAAGCGTGGTGTAAGAAGCGGCAGCACGGCAATGGACAGCAACAGCCCGATGAACGGCACGCTCCACCAGGCGGACAGCGAACGGCCATCGACGTCGGCCGCGCGAGATGACAAGGGAAGCGCCCACAGGGCGAGCGCGATCAAGCAGCCCAATGGCCTATGGAAGCAGCGCGGCATCGTGAGTCACAGTCAGCTGAGGAAGCGCGTGAAGGCGGAGACCGGCTCGCGCTCGGTGACCAGTGAGTTCTCAGGCGCATGGGGATCGGCATAGCCAAGCGACATGCCGCACACCAGCATGTGCTGCGAAGGCGCACCGATGTGCTCCATGATGATCCGGTGGAACTGTGTAAAGGCCGCTTGCGGGCAGGTGTCCAGCCCTCGGGCACGCGCGGCGATCATGATGTTCTGCAGGAACATCCCGTAGTCCAGCCAACTCCCCTGCTGCATCGCACGATCGATCGTGAACATCAGCCCCACCGGCGCGTCAAAGAAGCTGTAGTTGCGGCCGTGCTGATCGTGCATGCGGGCCCTGTCGTTCTTGCCGATCTTCAGCAAGCCGTACAGATCCCAGCCAATCTTGCGGCGGCGGTCAATGAACGGAGAGCGCCATTCAAGTGGGTAGTAGGCGTACTCCTCCTTGTGTGTCGCGGCCTCCTCGGGATCGTCGTACGCCGCGAGGATCTTGCGCGAGAGCTCTTCCCTTGCCTCGCCGGTCAGCACCGCCACGTTCCACGGCTGCGTGTTCGTGCCGGACGGCGCCCGGGAAGCGACCCGCAGGATGTCCTCGACCGTCTCGCGCGGCACTGGGACGGACAAGAAAGCGCGGATCGATTGACGCGAGGTGATGGCCGCGTCAACGATCGCGGCATGGCTTGGATCAAAGCTCACGTCAGTGCCTCCAGCACCCGGCAACGCACCGCCGGCAGCGCGGCGGGCCAGTCATCCTGAAATGACGATAGCCGTCACGAAGCTGTGGTTGCGCGCGCTCGTTCATGCGGTGCATTGTTCCATTGACGCCAGCTTTGCAGCGCCTCGCTCAGCGTCGCAAGTTGCACGGCCACCGTGTTCTCTATGGCGCGGCCGTAGCCACCAGCCATGGACAGCGCGACCGGGATGCCGCGTTCAAGCAGCGCCCGCAGCACCCGACGATCACGCTCTGCGAGCCCACCCGCACTGAGTTTCAGGCGACCCAACCGGTCGCCTTCGTGCGGATCAGCGCCCGCCAGATTGAACGCGAGCCGCGGCAGCCCGTTCGTGTGGCAGCGCCAAAGCTGCGCGAGCGCATCATCCAACGCGGACAGGTAGTCAGCGTCACCGCAACCATCGGGTAGTTCAACGTCCAGATCGCTCGCTTCCTTGCGAAACGGGAAGTTGCGCTCGCCGTGCAAGGACAGCGTAAACACCGTCGGGTCATCGCGGAAAATGGCTGCGGTGCCGTTGCCCTGGTGGACGTCGAGATCGATCACGGCCACGCGCAGGAGCGCATGGTGCGCTCGATGCCATTCCGCCTGCATGAGCCGTGCGGCGACCGCCACGTCGTTGAAAACGCAGTAGCCGCTGCCCCTGTCGCCATGAGCGTGGTGGGTGCCGCCGGCAAGATTGGCCGACACGCCGTCGCGCAAGGCGGTACGTGCGGCCGCGATGGTGGCGCCCACAGAGCGCCGGGCGCGCTCCACCATGCGCTCGCTCCACGGAAAACCGATCTCGCGCTGCTCGGCCTGCGAGAGCAGCCCCTGGACCACGGCCTCGACATAGCGCGGTGTATGGACCAAGGCCAGTTCGCCATCCGTCGCTGCCGGGGCTTCGAGCAGACGGATGCCCCGCAGCGAGGCCGCGACGCCCTCCCGCAGCAGACGGTACTTGATCATGGGAAACCTGTGCCCCTCGGGCAAGGGCAGCACGAAGTGGTCCGAATGGAAGGCCAGCATCGGGTCATTGTGGCGCCCGCGACGCGCCCGTAGGGGCGCCGGCCAAATTTGCTGCGGCGCAACAATATCGGCTTGAAATGCCCTGCGCGACCCTTATACTTTGCGTCATGGTGCAGCGCAGCAAACGCTCCCACCAGTTGTTTTCACCGAACCAGGAGAACCCTCATGCTGACCGCCGAACAATTCACCGCAGCCCAGCAAGCAAACGTCGAAACCCTATTCGGCCTAACAAACAAGGCCTTCGAAGGCGTCGAAAAGCTCGTCGAGCTGAACCTGCAGGTTGCTAGGGCAGCCCTCGGCGAAGTCGCGGAGACCACCCGCGCCGCACTGTCCGTCAAGGACGCGCAAGAGCTTCTGAGCCTGCAAGCAGGGCTGCTGCAGCCGGCCGCTGAAAAGGCCGCCGCCTACGGTCGTCACCTCTACGACATCGCTGCGTCCACCGGCGCCGAAGTCACGAAGGTGACGGAGCAAACTGCTGCCGAAGCGCAACAGAAGTTCATGGCCGTGGTCGATACCGCCGTCAAGAACGCGCCCGCCGGCACCGAGAATGCGGTGGCCCTCGTGAAGTCGGCCGTGGCAGCCGCGAACAACGCCTACGAGAGCGTGCACAAGGCGGCAAAGCAGGCCGCCGATGTGGCCGAAGCCAACTTCCAGGCCGTAACCTCGACGGCGGTGAAGGCTTCGCAAGGCTCCACTGCCAAGAGCAAGCGAGCTACCGCCTGAGATGGCAAAACCCGGCTGTTCAAGCGTGTGCCCCGATTGAACTTACCGAACACAAAGTCAATCTGAAGCGTTATCGCAGGCGCTTGTCGTTTCGCTCCTTGCGGTGTCCGTGAAAGGTTGTCTCCTCGGTACCTCGCGAATCCCAAGGTACCTTCCGGCCCGGTCGCAAGACCGGGCCGTTTTTCTTTGGGCTACTTCGTCTTGGCGGCAATGCGCATAGTCAGATCGGGCAGTTGTGCCAGCGCCGCGTCGCGGCCGGCTTGGATCGACCGCTTGCGCGAAGTGAAATCCGCACTGCCGACCCCGTTGAGCTTGGGCCGCAACACCACGTCCGCTTCGCGCAGCTCGAAGTTGTTGATGCTGCGCCCCATGATCGCGAAGGTCTGAAGCAGCATGCGCATCGCGTCACCAGTGGGCGCGCCTTCTGGCGCCGCGGAGATGTCCACCGCGATCACGAGTTCCGCCCCCATCTGCCGCGCGAAACGCACCGGCACGGGCGAGACGAGCCCGCCATCCACATACTCATGCGTGCCGATGCGTACCGGCAGGAACACCGCCGGCACAGCGCTGGACGCGCGCACCGCCGTGCCGGGGTCACCCATCTGAAAGAGGATCGGCTGCCCGGTGTCGAGGTCGGTGGCCACGATACCCAGCGGCAGCACCATCTGCTCGATGAGCCGCCCACCGGTATGCTCGCGCACGTAGCGGGCCAGCGCTTCGCCGCGCAGCAGCCCCCTGCCGGGAAAGGACCAGTCGGTGAAGGCCATCTCGTCCATGCCGTCGGCCAACTGGGCCAGCGCCGGAGCGTTCTTGCCCGACGCGTAGAGCGCCGCCACGAGGCTGCCGGCGGAGGTGCCAACCACGAGATCGGGCCGGATGCCATGCTCCTCCAGCACCTGGATAACACCGATATGCGCGAAGCCGCGAGCCGCACCACCACCGAGCGCCAAGCCGATGCGCGGCATCCGCTTGGGAACCGCCGCCTCCGGCGCGGCGCTCACGGGCTCGGAGGGCAACGGCGGCGTGATCGGCGCCGTGCGGCATGCGGCGAGGACGAGGGTGAGACAGGCGCCGAGCCAGCGGCACCCTCGGAATGAAATGGCAACCATCGGCGCAGATTCTAGAGATGGGTGGGGGCTTCAGTACCCCGCCATATATGCACCGCGGCATAAGCATTCTTAAAATCTGTTCTTCTCATCCATAACTCCGTTTCGCACAATCGCGCCTCGAACCCCCGCCACGGACTTGTCCAGCCATGGCTCAAGCAACAAAGAACGACCATGGACTTGATCGCGATCCTGAGCGGCTTCGGAGTCGGCGTCATCGTCGGGCTGACCGGTGTCGGAGGCGGTTCCCTCATGACCCCGCTGCTGATCACCGTGTTCAAGCTGAACCCGGCCGTGGCCATCGGCACCGACCTGTGGTTCGCGGCCATCACCAAGATCTCGGGCGCAGCCGCACACCACCGCCACGGCCACGTCGACTACCGCATTACCGGGCTCCTGCTTGCAGGTAGCATCCCGGCCTCGCTCGCGACAATCGCGCTCATGCACACCACCGGCATCACGAAGGGCTGGGCCGGTGCGCTGACCTTCTCTCTTGGCATCGCATTGCTGCTGACCGCAGTCACCGTGGCCTACAAGCAGGCTTGGCATGCCCTCGGGCTGCGCTTGGAGCGCTGGGTGCCCGAATCACGCAAGCCTATGCTCACCGTGCTGTCCGGGCTGGTGCTGGGGGTGCTGGTGTCGCTCAGTTCCATCGGCGCCGGAGCGATCGGCGCCACCTTGATCCTGCTGATCTACCCCCGCCTGGAAGCCCGACGGCTCGTCGGAACCGACATCGCCCACGCGGTGCCGCTTACATTGGTGGCCGGCATCGGCCACGCCACCTTGGGCCATGTGGACTGGTCGCTACTCGCCGCCTTGCTGGTGGGTTCCATCCCAGGCATCTGGATCGGCGCACACCTGACCCGCAAGCTGCCTGATCGCTTGGTCCGCGGGCTGCTGTGCGCGTCGCTGGTGACGGCCGGCCTCAAAGTGATCCGCTAATGAAGAACCATCCCCGCGACACTTGCTCGGTCACACTTTCCGTGAAGACGCAAGCCCGCGCAACGTCTCGGCCGGAGGCATGACCATGTACGTCTACACCGACTTCGACAAGCAGTTCGTCCGCCAGCGCGCGGCCCAGTATCGCGATCAGCTCGAGCGCAACCTCGCCGGCAAGCTGAGCGATGACGAGTTCCGGCCGCTGCGGCTGCAAAACGGCTGGTACATCCAGCGCCACGCGCCCATGGCGCGCATTGCCGTGCCGTACGGAGAGTTGAGCTCTCGGCAACTGCGCATGCTGGCTCGCGTCGCGCATGAGTTCGACCGCGGCTATGCGCACTTCACCACCCGGCAGAACTGCCAGTTCAACTGGATTCCGCTGGTCAAGAGCGCCGATGTCATGGAGTGGCTTGCTTCGGTCGAGATGCACGGCATCCAGACCAGCGGCAACTGCATCCGCAACATCACGACCGACTGCTTCGCCGGCATCGCGGCCGACGAGATCGTCGATCCGCGACCCTACTGCGAGATCCTGCGTCAATGGAGCACGCTGCACCCCGAATTCGCCTTCCTGCCGCGCAAGTTCAAGATCGCAGTCAGCGGCGCCCATGAGGATCGCGCAGCCATTGCCTGGCACGACATCGGCCTGCAACTACTGAAGAACGATGCCGGCGACGTGGGTTTCAAGGTGCTCGCCGGCGGTGGCATGGGTCGCACACCCATCACCGGTTCGGTCATGCACGAGTTCCTGCCTTGGCAGCAGGTGCTGGTGTTCATCGAGGCGATTGTGCGCGTGTACAACCGATACGGCCGCCGCGACAACATGTACAAGGCGCGCATCAAGATCCTGGTCAAGGCTGAAGGCCAACGCTTCGTCGACGACGTGCACGAGGAGTTCCATAACATCCTCGAGCGCGACATGGACGGCGCCGCGCACCTCATCACCCAGGCTGAGTTCGACCGTGTCGCGGCCAGCTTTCGCGTGCCGGCCGGCGTGGCGTCGCAATCTGACAGCCGCCTGCGGGTGCCGGCCGATGCGCCCCTGCCCTTCAGGCGCTGGCTGGAGCGTAATGTCCATTCGCATCAATTGCCCGGGTACCGAGCCGTCACACTTTCGCTCAAGCGCCTCGGACAGGCGCCGGGCGACGTGACCGATCGTCAGATGGAACTGGCGGCCGACATGGCCGATCGCTTCAGCGCTGGTGAGCTGCGTGTCTCGCACGACCAGAACCTCGTGCTGCCCTGGGTTCGCGAGGATGAGCTCTTCGCGGTGTGGGAGGCGGCGCGCGATGCCAGTTTCGCCACGCCGAACATCGGCCTGCTCACCGACATGATCGCCTGCCCCGGCGGCGATTTCTGCGCGCTGGCCAATGCCCGCTCCATCCCCATTGCGGCGGCGGTCACCGAGCGCTTCGCCGACCTCGACGAGCTCTACGACATCGGCGACATCGACCTGCACATCAGCGGCTGCATCAACTCCTGCGGACACCACCACAGCGGCCACATCGGCATCCTGGGCGTCGACAAGGACGGCAGCGAGTGGTACCAGGTGACCCTCGGCGGCCTGGACGGCTCGGCGCTCGGCGGCCACGCGTCGCAGGCGGGCAAGGTAATCGGCCCGTCGTTCGCCGCTGACGAAGTGCCCGACGTGATCGAAGCCGTCATCGACACCTACCGCCACCAACGCGCAACGGAAGAGCGTTTCATCGACACGGTCAAGCGCATCGGCATCGACCCCTTCAAGGCAGCTGCCAACGCGCAGCGCCGCAGCACCGCGCAAGCCGCTTGAGGATCCCCATGAGGTTCATCGACTCTACACGCGACACCTGGCACACCGTCAGCGGCGAAGACGGCCCGATGGTTACGCTGACGCCGGCGCCGCACAGCCTCCTCTCGCTGGCGCAATGGCACGCCGTGAAGAGTCAGTGGCCGGCCGCGGTGCCTGCGGGCGTGCTGTTCCCCAACGATGCCGACATCGAGGGCATCGCCGGTGATTTGCCGCGCCTGGCGATGGTGGCCCTGCAGTTCCCGAAGTGGGTCGATGGCCGCGCCTACAGCCAGGCCCGGCTGCTGCGCGCGCGCTTGCGCTTTACCGGTGAGGTGCGCGCCACGGGCGAAGTCTTGGTGGACATGGTGCCGCTCCTGGCACGCACAGGCTTCGATACGGCCTTGCTGCGCCCTGACCAGTCGCTTGAGGCTGCCGAGCGAGCGCTGCGTTTCTTCCCCGGCCACTACCAGGGCGATGCGTTGGAGCACCGACCTCTGTTCAATCGCCCTGCCGGCGAGGCTTACCGCCCGGAGGAGTTCAACGAGGCAGGGTCGGCAATATGACCTCCGCCATCTCGCTCTATGCGCGGCGCACGCAAGGCTATGAAGACCGCTTGGCGCACACGATCGACGTGCTCACCCAGGCCGCCTCGGCCCACTCCGGCCGCATCGTGCAGGCCACGAGCCTCGGCGCAGAGGACATGGTTATCACCGACCTGATCGCCCGCCATCGGCTGCCCGTTGCCCTGGGAACGCTCGAAACCGGCATGCTGCATGAGCAGACCGTGGCGCTGATCGGCCGCATCGAGGAACACTACGGGCTGGCGGTGGAAATCTTCAGGCCGGCCAGCCAAGCCGTGGTGCAGTTCGTCAGACAGAACGGCGAGCGCGCCATGTACCAGAGCATCGAGCTGCGCAAGGCCTGCTGCGGCATTCGCAAGCTGGAGCCGCTGTCACGCATGCTCCAGGGCCGCAGCGCCTGGGTCACGGGCTTGCGGCGCGAGCAGAGCAACCAGCGCGGCGTGGTGGACTTCAGCGAGACCGATGACCAGGGGCGAGCCAAGATCAATCCGCTGGCCGACTGGACCTGGAACGACGTGTGGCACTACATCGCCACGAACGATGTGCCTTACAACCCGCTGCACGATGAATTCATGCCCAGCATCGGGTGCGAGCCGTGTACGCGCGCCATCGCCGTCGGTGAGGATTTCCGCGCCGGCCGCTGGTGGTGGGAAGACGAGAAAGCAAAGGAATGCGGGCTGCACGTGAAGGACGATGCTCCCGCCGTATCGATGATCGGAGCCCCTCGATGAACGCCCCGCTGAGCATCCAGCAGCTGCTGCCCCAGCTGGACCATACCCACCTCGACTGGCTGGAAGAAGAGGCCATCTTCATCCTGCGCGAGACCGCCGCCGCGTTCGAGCGCCCTGCCCTGCTCTTTTCGGGCGGCAAGGATTCGTGCGTCGTGCTGAGCCTGGCCGAGAAGGCATTCAAAAGCCGGCAACCTGACGGTTCGTACAAGGGGCGGCTGCCCTTCCCGTTGCTGCACGTGGACACCGGGCACAACTTCCCCGAGGTGATCGAGTTCCGCGACCAGCGCGTGGCCGAGATGGGCGAGCGCCTGGTGGTCGGACACCTGGAAGACTCCATCAAGCGCGGCACAGTGCGCCTGGCCCATCCGCTGGAATCGCGCAACGGCCATCAGACGGTGACGCTGCTGGAGGCGATCGAGGAGCACCGTTTCGACGTGCTGCTGGGCGGCGCCCGCCGCGATGAGGAAAAGGCGCGGGCCAAGGAACGCATCTTCTCGCACCGTGACAGCTTCGGGCAGTGGCAACCCAAGGAACAGCGCCCCGAGCTCTGGACGCTGTTCAACACGCGAATCAAGCCGGGCGAGCACATGCGCGGCTTCCCGATCAGCAACTGGACCGAGCTGGACGTATGGCTGTACATCGCCCGCGAAAACATCCCGCTGCCGAACCTCTACTACGCGCACCAGCGCGAGGTGATCCGGCGCAGGGGCCTGCTGGTCCCGGTGACACATGTCACGCCGGCGGAACCAGGCGAAACCATCGAGACCGCGCAGGTGCGCTTTCGCACCGTGGGCGACATGACTTGCACCTGTCCGGTGGAAAGCCCGGCCTCCACCGCGACCGACATCGTGGCCGAGACGCTGCGTGTCACCGTCAGCGAACGTGGTGCCACCCGCATGGACGACCGCACCTCCGACGCTTCGATGGAGCGGCGCAAGAAAGAAGGTTATTTTTGATGGCCCAGACACAGACTCCCGAAGCCGGCCCGCAGACCCTGCACAAGGACCATCGCGCGCTGCGTTTCCTCACCGCCGGCAGCGTGGATGATGGCAAGAGCACGCTCATCGGGCGCCTGCTGTATGACAGCCGTGCGATTCTCGCCGACCAACTCGACACGCTTGAGAAGAAGGCCGCCGGCGCGGCGATTGACCTCTCGCTGCTTACCGATGGCCTTGAAGCCGAGCGTGAGCAGGGCATCACCATCGACGTGGCGTACCGCTACTTCGCCACCAAGCAGCGCAAGTTCATCATTGCCGACGCCCCGGGCCACGAGCAGTACACGCGCAACATGGTCACGGCGGCGGCTGGCAGCGACGCAGCCGTGGTGCTGGTCGATATCACCAAGCTTGATGTGTCGGCGCGGCCGGTACAGTTGCTGCCGCAGACGCGTCGGCATGCGTTGCTCGCCCACCTGCTGCGCGTGCCGAGCATCGTGTTTGCAGTCAACAAACTCGACGCGGTGAGCCACCCCGGCCAGGCCTACGCCGCGGTCCGGGACGCGCTGCTGGCCTTCGCCGAGCAGGCGGGCATCACCGTCGCGCAGATCATCCCCGTCTCCGCACTGCGTGGTGACAACGTGACACTGCCACTCGATGCCGACTGGTACGACGGTCCATCGCTTCTGCAGTTGTTGGAAAGCCTCCCGCCCACGCAGGAACGCAAGGATGGCGATCTGCTCATCCCCGTGCAGTACGTGGCGCGCGAAGGCGAAGGCACAGGCAACCAGCCGCGCACGCTGTGGGGCCGCATTGCCCACGGACGCGTGAAGGCCGGCGACGAAGTGCAGCTTTTTCCCAGCGGGCAGAAGGCATTGGTCAGAGAGGTGCGCCTGACAGGTGACGTGGTCGCCGCAGCCGCCGCGGGCCAGTCAGCCGGCGTGGTACTGGACCGGCAGCTCGATGTCTCCCGCGGCGACTGGATCGCCACGCCGGGCACGATCCAAGAATCGCAGCGCTTCGAGGCCACCCTCGCATGGCTGGATACCGAACCCGCGGTTCTCGGTCGCAAGTACTGGGTCCGTCACGGCAACCGCTGGGTGCAGGCGCGTATTGCCAGCATCGAGAGCCGGCTGGACATCCACACTCTTGAAGCACAAGACGCACACCAGCTGGCCGTCAACGAGATTGGCCATGTAATCGTCGAGACGCAGCAGCCACTTCCGGTGGAAGCGTACGAATCGAATCGCCTGGGCGGCTCGCTCATCATCGTGGACCCTGCAACCAACCGCACCAGCGGCGCGCTGCTGGTGAAAGGAAGGGCCTGACCATGGGCCGCGTGGTCTTCATCGGCGCGGGGCCAGGCGCGGCCGACCTCATCACGGTGCGGGGCGCTCACCGCCTGGCCGAAGCCGACGTGGTCCTGTTCGATGCGCTGACGGACCCCGCCCTCCGCGATCTGGCACCCGTGGCGCGCTGGATCCATGTGGGTAAGCGCGGCTTTTGCAATGGCACCGGCCAAGCCGCGATCAACGCCCTGCTGGTCAAGCACGCACGCGAAGCCGGCACGGTCGTGCGGCTCAAAGGCGGAGACCCGAGTGTGTTCGGACGCCTCGAAGAAGAACTTGAGGCGCTCGCCCAAGCTGGCATCGCTTGCGAAGTGGTGCCCGGCGTCACCGCAGCCATGGCGGCTGCCGCGGACACCAGGCGCCCCCTCACTCGCCGCGGCACCGGCCGCAGTGTGAGCCTGACCACCGCCATGACCCGCACCGGCGCCGTCCAGGCGAGCCACAGCGCCGACACCGAGGTCTTCTACATGGCCGGTAAGCAATTGGCCGCGCTGTCGCGTCGGCTGCTGGAAGCCGGTTGGCCAGCAGACACGCCGGCCTGCGTGGTGTCTCGCGCCGGCTGGCCCGACAGCTTGTCGAGCGAACACACGGTGGCCACTCTGCTGCAAGCCAGCATGCTCCATTCAGGCCGGCCGACGGTGGTGACCGTGGGCTGCGGTGCAAGGAGCCTGAGCCCGGCCAAGACCATGGCGAAAGCTGCCACCCGTGAGGCCGGTGTGGAGGCGACCACCCTCTAAAATTACCGGCTTGCGTGAACACGCCAAACCACCCACTTCAAGAGTTCCGCCATGACCCACGTCGTCACCGAATCATGCATCCGCTGCAAGTACACCGACTGTGTGGACGTGTGTCCCGTCGACTGCTTCCGCGAAGGTCCCAACTTCCTGACCATTGACCCCGACGAGTGCATCGACTGCGCGGTGTGCATCCCCGAGTGCCCGGTCAACGCGATCATGCCCGAGGAGGATGTGCCGGGTCACCAGCAGCACATGATCCCGCTCAACGCCGAGCTGGCCAAAAAGTGGCCGAGCATTACCAAGCGCAAGCCTGCACTGCCCGATGCTGACGAGTGGAAGGACAAGACCGACAAGCTGTCGGAGCTCATCAAGTAGGACCTGTGCACGCCCATGGAACCCAAGGTCAACGTGGAAATCTCCAAGACCGCCGTCTCGCATGAAAGCCCCCATGGGGGAACCATCGAGACCGATGCCGTCATCGTGGGCGCCGGCCCCGTGGGCCTGTTCCAGGTGTTCGAGCTGGGCCTGCTTGAGATCAAGGCCCACATCATCGACTCGCTCGCCTACCCCGGCGGCCAGTGCATCGAGCTGTACCCCGACAAGCCCATCTACGACATCCCGGCGGTGCCGGTATGCACGGGCAAGGAACTCACCGACAACCTGCTCAAGCAGATCGAGCCTTTCGGCGCAACCTTCCACCTCGGACAGGAGGTGACGGTCGTCGAGCCGCAGGAGGACGGGTACTTCCGCCTCGAAACCTCCAAGGGCACGCGTTTTCTCACCCGCACGATTTTCATCGCCGGTGGCGTCGGCTCCTTTCAGCCGCGCACGCTCAAGGTCGACGGGCTGGAGAAGTTCGACAACACGCAGCTCTTTTACCACGTGAAGAACCCGGCGCAATTCGCGGGCAAGAATCTGGTAATCGTGGGCGGCGGAGACTCCGCGCTGGACTGGGCCCTGAACTTCGCACAGGATGGTCCGCACAAGGCTGAAAGCGTGATCCTCATGCACCGGCGCGACGGCTTCAGGGCCGCCCCCGCGAGCGTGGCCAAGATGAAGGAGCTGTGCGACGCCTATGAGATGCAGTTCATGGTGGGCCAGGTCACCGGCTTCGAGGAGAGCGACAGCAAGCTCACCCAAATCAAGGTGACCGGTGGTGACGGGGTCACGCGCGTGGTTCCGCTCGACATGCTGCTGGTGTTCTTTGGGTTGAGCCCTAAGCTTGGCCCGATTGCCGAATGGGGTCTCAACCTCGAGCGCAAGCAGATCGTTGTCGATACCGAGAAGTTCGAGACAAGCATCCCCGGCATCTTCGCCGTGGGCGATGTGAACACCTATCCCGGCAAGAAGAAGCTCATCCTCTCGGGCTTTCACGAAGCCGCGCTGGCCGCGTTTGCGGCGGCGCCGTACGTCTTTCCCGACAAGCGCATCCACCTGCAGTACACGACCACCAGCCCAAAACTGCACAAGGTACTGGGGGTGGATACGCCGGTGTTCGACTAAGGGGCGCCAGCCTGCGGCTCAAAGGGGCCTGCACCATGTGGGCCCCTTCTGTGGAAGACGCTGGCACGCACACCGGCCGTCGGAATCTGCGGGCGTCAAGCGGCAGTTGGAGCCGATGCACGCCATCCGGGGCACGGGCTGGTGCCCGGTCAATTCACGGTGACCCGGAACGCCATAACCGCACGCGATACGGTGCCTTCAGCAGCGCAGGCCCTTTCGCACCGACATTGATGCGAGTGACGAGCGATCGCGCGGCTGGCCGAGCGCACGCCGAAGGTTGCAACAAGGTCGTGATGGGCACACCGGCCGGCGTCGGCCCGGGCCCCATCCGCAGATCTCAATGAAGCCGCGCCAAAGGAGACCACTGTACGAGCCAGCCGCACCCCATGCGAAATGGTCGGACGGGATCAAACCGCTTTCCGTCAGTCGCCCCCACCCTCTGCCAGTCGCGCTTGATGCCTGCCATGGCAAGCTCAAGAATGCCAAGAGTCACTGTTCCACTTCGGCGAACTCGGCATGCATGGCAGCGAGCCGCCGACAGCGGATCAGTACTCCCAGAACATACGCTGCAGTTCCTTGCTGTCGCGCGTCTTCGTCAGCGCGACCGCGGCCAGGATCTTTGCCTTCTGCGGGTTCAGGTCGTGGGCAACGATCCAGTCGTACTTGTCATCCGGCTGCTCGGCGTTGCGGATCACGAAGCCACCGCCAGTGACACGCGATGAGCGGATGATTTGCACGCCCTTCTTGCGCAGTTCCACAAGCGCCGGCGCGACACGATTTGACACCGAGCCGTTGCCGGTCCCCGCGTGCACGATCGCCTTGGTTCCGGACTGCGCGAACGTGCTGTATGCGAGGTCGGTTGCATTGCCATAGCCGTAGACGATCTCAACCGGCGCGAGCGCATCGATCTGGTCGATGTCGAACTCGGAGTTCACGGTGTGGCGTTTGGCCGGCATCCGGAACCAGTAGGTGCGCCCTTCGACCACCATGCCGAGCGGCCCCCACGGGCTCTTGAACGCCTCGGTCTTGATGTTGATGGCCTTCGTCACGTCGCGGCCCGTGTGAATCTCGTCGTTCATGCTGACGAGAACGCCCTTGCCGTGCGCCTCTGACGCGGCGGCCACGACCACCGCGTCGAAGAGGTTCAACATGCCGTCAGCCGACATGGCCGTACCCGGCCGCATGGAGCCGACAACGACGATGGGCTTGTCGGTGCGCACGACGAGGTTGAGGAAGTACGCCGTCTCCTCCAGCGTATCCGTGCCGTGCGTGATGACGATGCCGTCAACATCGGCCTGCTTCGCCAGCGCCGACACCCGCTTGCCCAGCGTGAGCAGGTGCTCGTTCGTGAAGCTCTCGCTGGCGATCTGGAAGACCTGCTCGCCACGCACGCGGGCGATGTCCTTCAGCTCGGGGATGCCGGCGATCAGCTTGTCGACGGGCACCTTCGCCGCCTGGTAGGTGGCGCTCGCCTGCGCGTTGGCGCCGGCGCCCGCGATCGTGCCGCCAGTGGCGAGCACGACGACGTTGGCCAGTTTGCCGTCGGCCGCCAGCACGGCCGGCGCAGCCGCAAAGGCGAGCGCGATCAACAGGATCAGGCGGCTTTGCAGGTGGTGCAGCAGCATCATGCAGGCTCCTTCCGGCAGTGCGGGATCAAGCGGAGACAGCGCGGGCCGCAGGCACCGGCTGGCGGTCGGTCGCATCGAACGCAGGGGCAGCGGAAGGCGCAGGCGCGATCTCGCCTTCCCATTTGGCGACCACCGCAGTCGCGATGCCGTTGCCGATCACGTTGGTCGCGGTGCGCCCCATGTCGAGGAACTGGTCGATGCCCATGATGAGCAGCAGGCCGGCCTCGGGCAGGCCGAACATCGGCAGCACCGCGGCCACGACAACCAGCGAAGCCCGCGGCACGCCGGCGATGCCCTTGCTGCTGACCATCAGCACCAGAAGCATCGTGATCTGCGTGCCGAGCGACATTTCGATGCCGAATGCCTGAGCGATGAACAGCGCCGCGAAGGCCTGGTACATCATCGAGCCGTCGAGGTTGAACGAATAGCCGAGTGGCAGCACGAAGCCCGACAGCTTGCGCGGCACGCCGAAAGCCTCCAGCCGCTCCATTGTTTTCGGATAGGCCGACTCGCTGCTCGCGGTGGAGAATGCCAGCATCGTCGGTGCACGAAGCAATTTCAGCAGCGTGAATACCGAGCTGCCCAGGAACAGCGCGCCGCCCGCAATCAGTACCGCCCACAGTGCCGCAAGCCCGGCGTAGAACGACACGATGAATTTGCCATAGGTGATGAGCACGCCCAGGCCCTGGGTGGTGATCACCGAAGCGACGGCGGCGAACACCGCAGCCGGCGCGAGCCGCATCACCAGCTCGGTCAGCTTCAGCATCACGTGGCCGATACGGTCGATCTGACGCACGATCGCGGTGGTCGTCTCGTCCTTGAACGCCGAGAGCGAGAAGCCGAACAGCAGCGCGAACACCAGGATCTGCAGGATCGAGTTCGTCGCCAGCGCCTGGAAGATGCTCGTCGGCACCAGCTGGGTAACGAAGTCTTTCAGGTTCAGCGCCGAAGTCTTGAGGTTCGTCTGCGCCGTTGCCTCGGGCAGCGGGAGTCCGAGTCCGTCACCGGGCCGCAGCACAGCCGAGAAGACCAGGCCGAGCGCGAGCGAGATGACAGACGCGCCGATGAACCAGCCGAGCGCGCGAGCGCCGACGCGGCCGACGGCCTTGGTGTCGCCCATGCTCGCGACGCCGGCCACCAGTGTCGTGAACACGAGCGGCGCAATCACCATCTTGATCAGGCGCAAGAAGACATCGGTGACCACTCCGAAATGGCCGGCGATCTCCTTCGCCGCTGCGGCGTCAGCCGCGTGTTGGTGGAGGGCGTGGCCGACGACGACGCCGGCGACCATGCCAATGACGATCCAAGTGGTGAGATTGCGGGGCAGCTTCATTGTGTCTCCTTAGGGCTGCGTGGCGACGATCGGCTGTGGCCGTGTCAGTGATTCGGGGGCAAGGATGGCGTCAAGCCTCTCGCGCGACAGCAGGCCCTTTGCGAGCACGATGTCGTATACGCTGCCACCGCCCGCGTGGGCCTCCTGCGCGATGGCGGTCGCGTTTGCGTAGCCGATGTACGGGTTCAGCGCGGTGACGATGCCGATCGAGTTTTCGACCTGCGCGCGCAGCAGCTCGCGGTTGGCGGTAATGCCTTCTACGCAGCGCGTCGCCAGCGTGAGGCAGGCGTTGTGCAGGTGGGCGACGCTTTTGAACACGCTGTGGGCGATGATGGGCTCGAAAGCGTTCAGTTGCAGCTGGCCAGCTTCAGCGGCGAAGCTCACGGTGACATCGTTGCCGATCACCTCGAACGCGACCTGGTTCACCACCTCAGGGATCACCGGGTTCACCTTGCCGGGCATGATGGACGAACCGGCCTGCATTGCGGGCAGGTTGATCTCGCCCAAGCCCGCGCGCGGTCCGGAGGAGAGCAACCGCAGGTCGTTGCATGTCTTAGACAGCTTCACGGCCACGCGCTTCAGGACGCCGGAGATCTGCACGAAGGCGCCGCAATCCTGAGTCGCCTCGATCAGGTTGGGTGCGGTGACCAGCGCGAGCCCGGTGATCTCGGAAAGCCGCTGGCACACGATTGCCGCGTAGTCCGGATGCGCGGTGATGCCGGTACCGATCGCGGTAGCGCCCAAATTGATTTCCCGCACCAATGCGGCCGCCTCGCCGAGACGCAGCTCGTCCTCGCCCAGCATCACGGAGTAGGTCGAGAACTCCTGGCCAAGGGTCATAGGCACTGCGTCTTGCAGCTGGGTGCGGCCCATCTTCAACACATCGCGGAACTCGTGCGCCTTGCGCTCGAACGCCGCGCGCAGCGTTGCCATCGCATCGACGAGGCGCCTGATGCCGAAGGTGGTTGCGAGCTTCAGAGCCGTCGGGTAGACGTCGTTCGTGCTCTGGCTCATGTTCACGTGCTCGTTCGGATGCAACACGTGGTACGCGCCCTTCGGGTGCCCCAGCTGCTCGAGGGCGAGGTTGGCGATCACCTCATTCGCGTTCATGTTGGTCGACGTGCCGGCGCCGCCCTGGATCACGTCGACGACGAACTGCTCGTGACGGCTGCCCGCGCGCAGAGCCTCGCACGCGGCGACTATCGCGCTGCAGCGGCGCTCGTCCAGGAGCCCCAACTCGCGGTTTGCGAGCGCGGCAGCCTGCTTGATGCAGGCGAGCGCGCGAATCAGCTCGGGGTAGGTCGAAATCGGTGTGCCGGTAATTGGGAAGTTCTCAACGGCGCGCAGCGTGTGCACGCCCCAGTAGGCACCGCTCGGCACTTGGCGGTCGCCCAGCAAATCGTGTTCAGTTCGAGTCTCGGGTTGGCTCATCGCGGCCTCGCGCAGCAGGGAGAGGGGGCGCAGCGTAGATGGCGTAGCAGGTGTTACGCAAAGCGTATGTGCCAACCGCATAACGCGATTCGGCTTGCGGCGGTCAGCGCGGCGGTGCCGAGAGGTAGGCCCAGAGCCGGTCGAGCAGTGGCCGCGTGTGCTCCATCGAGCGGTACAGCCGAACCTCCAGCGGCGTGCCCCAGGCGGGCCCGCCAGCAGGTACGAGCCGGCCCTCGGAAAGCTCGCGGTGCACGCAGCTTTCGGGCAGCCAGCCAAGACCGTGGCCGGCAAGCAGCATTTCCTTCAGCGCCTCGGACATATGGGTCTCGAAGATGCGGTGCAGGTAGTGCGGCTCGGGCGACGCTAACACGATCATCTCGACGACGTTGCCGAGGAAGGCGCCGGGTGCATAGCCGACGAGGGGCAGCGGCTGCGCCTTGAGGCCGGGCAACTTGAACAGCGGCTCGCCGCGCGTATCCGGCGCACAGTAAGGCCGCATCGACTCGACGCGCAACACCAGGTAGGGGAACCGGTTTGGGTCCAGCAGCACCGGCAGCTGTGCGTGGTGATAGACGATCGCGAGGTCGCAGCCGCCGTCGACCAGTTCGCCCACCGCCTCTGGCACGTTCACCGTCGACACGCGCGCGCGCAACGGCCCGAAGCCCTGGTTCAGCGCCTTCAGCCACTCGGGGAAGGAGGTGAACATCAGCGTGTGCGCGACCGCGAAGTGGATCGCCTCCTCCGCCAGCTCCTGCTGGCCGCGCAGCAGCGTGCGGGCGCCGTAGACCTGGCGCAGGATGTCGGCCGCGATGCCGCGGAAAATGCGGCCGGGCGGGGTGAGTGTCATGGGGCTCGAGCTGCGGTCGACCAGCGTCACACTCAGCCAAGCCTCCAGCGCCTGGATGCGCCGGCTCAGCGCCGGTTGGGAGACGTGGCGCTCGCGCGCCGCACGCGAGAAGCTGCGCGTGTCGGCCAGTGCCAGGAAATCTTCAATCCACTTCGTTTCCAAGTCGTCTCCCCTGGCGTGGTACCGCGAGAGACGCGACTATACCGATTCGGTATGGCTGCTGACCGCGGTGACGCTGCTCGCGGCGAGGTCCAGGTTTGGCTGATGCCCCGCATCTTGGCGAGTGCACCTCATGCCGTTTCACCACGCTTGCCGGCCGGTGCGCTCTGCACCTGGCCGCGTCCTTCATCCCCGCCCCCGTGTCGCTGGCCGATGGTTCCCGACGCCGGAGGCTTGGAAGCGGGATCCACTGGCTCACGTCGAGCCCCCTGTGCGCCTGCCCCGCGTCACGACGCGGTCAAGTCCTGGCGCTATGAGCCGCAATGACCGAAGCGACGGCTGAGGTCAGCGGCCGCGACGGCAAGATGGGCCGGATCCAACTCTTCAAGGTCGATCTGTATGTCGGCATGCCCATGGAACGGCGAGCGATCCCTCGAGCGCACGTAGCTCGGGTCATAGTGGGCGATCAGCACGCGCTCGAAAAGCTTGGCCACGTGACCCGCATCGGCCAGTGATCTCCACAAGTCCAGCTCCTCCCCCCCGACCAGCGGCTTGAGCGGCACGAGCTTGTCGACCATGTCGTGCGGATGGCTCGCCAAGTGGGGATAGTCCTCCAGCAGAAGGCGCACACGCTCCCCGATGGGTGCATTGATGTGCAGCGGCTGGCTCCGCCGCATGGCGTCGAAGAAGGCAGGAGGCAGTTGCAGATTGCCAACCTTCTTGCTCTCGGCTTCGACCCACACCGGCCGATCCCCGTCAAAGGTCCGAAGCGTGGCGAGCAGGGCGCTGTCGAAAGCCTTTTGCGTCGGTTGCGGTTCGCCCGGGACGGAACCGAGAAGCGACCCGCGATGCGATGCCAGCCCTTCCAGGTCGATGACTTGGTTGCCCTGTTGCTCCAGGGCGTGGAGCAGGCGCGTCTTGCCACAGCCGGTAAGGCCTGAAAGAACCCGGTACTCGAAGCGCGCGGGCAACACTTCAAGGCAGCGCATGACCCAGCGACGATAGGCCTTCCAGCCACCTTTCAGAACGTCGGTATCAAACCCGATGTTGCGCAGCGTATCGGCCCAGACACGGCTTCTCTTACCGCCTCTAAAGCAGTACACGAGCAGGCGGTCGCCTGGCCGGAACTTGGAGATGTGGCTCCGGATGTGCGTGGCGAGGTTGCCCGAAGCGTAGGCGGCGCCGATCACATAGGCCGCGTGCGGATCACTGACGTGCTTCGTTCCCACCTCGGCGAATTCGGCGTCGTCCACGACCGGAAGGTTCACTGCTCCGGGCAGGTGATCTTCCTCGTACTCGTGAGGTGTCCTGGCGTCGATCACCAGCGCGTACTTCGAAAAGTCTGCGATGCCGAGTTCTCGCGGATCGCCGTTCGGAGTGGTGTGTTCAGGCATGGGCGCGACGCGATGGCAATCCACCACTTGAATCCGTCGTAAGTAATTGATTGTATTGATGGATATTCCTTCAGTAGACCAAAGCATGCTGCAGCTGCTGCTTTCTGCGCACGCCGTCAACTGACGTCACACCTGACAGCAACGAACATCGCCGCCCCACCCTATTCTGCGTTCGCGCAGCTGAACCACAACTGCACGCTGCTGCAGCGGCGAGCTGCCGGTTCGGTGGTTTACCACCCCGAGAAGACCCACAAAAAGGGCCAACATGAACGAATCCGGGATTGCGCTGTTGACGAAGTCAGGACCGCGCCACCTTCACCACTGCGCGCAGCACCCGCGTTCTGGTCACGCGGCTACTCCCCGTAACTCACGGTCAAGCATGCAGTGGCGCCGATGCCCCCCACCCTCGCAGCCGGCCGGCTGCAAATGCCTTTCCGCCCGCATGGCGGACGGGCTGAGCTCGTCACGCGCCCAGTTCGGCTGGGCTGTCGCCGGCGCCGCCGCTATGCCGTTGTCTTTCCAAATCGCCAACAATGCCGGCGCCACGCCTGCGCAGAACGTCATCTACATCACCGACCTATAACCAAGACGGCACGACGATCTACGTGGATCTCAGCGCACTGCAGCTGACCCCGGCGGTATGGAAAGCAACTGAGCCCGAGCGCGGCGGACTGGAAGTTTCAGCCTAAAAACCGCAGTTGACCCTACCCGGGGAGCGCCGAAGGCGGGGCCGGAAGGGCCGTTTGGCCGACGATTCGCCGGCAGATGTAGCTCAGCAGCGTGGCCCAGCGGTCGATCTGCGGCAACTGCTCCGCAGCGCGCCTGACGTACCGGATTGCCGCATGAACATTGGCGATCATCGATCAAGCCCACTTCGGCATCAATGCACCGAACTTATTGATCAGGCACGAATACACTTGAAATTCTCGAATGCGCCATCATGTCGGT